>NZ_JAPJNQ010000054.1 GCF_030826625.1 Corynebacterium sp.
CGTCCAAGTGCCCAACATCGGGAGTTAACACCACGAGCTGACCAGATGGCTTGAGCACCCGGGCAAACTCAGCCATGTTGCGAGGTGCAAACACTACCGATAACGCGTCGGCACAGTCACTAACAATCGGCAACCGCTGCCATACATCCGCAACCACAGCCCCCACCTTCGGGTGGCATTTCGCCAATTGCTTCGCCGCTGGAGTGGAAATATCCAATCCAATCCCCCGGGCACCAGCGATGCTGTCTAACGTATGGGACAAATAATAACCAGTACCAGCACCAGATTCAATGATGACCGGTCCAGCAGATCCCGCCTCAGTACCGTCCTCAGTTAAGGACTCTGTTGCTTCCACGATCGCCGCGGTTACCGCCTCAACAAATGGCGCGAAATGACCACCTGATAAAAACGTCTCCCGCGCGCGAATCATGTCCGCGCTGTCTCCTTCATGACGGCGGCCTGCACCAGCAATCAAGCTGACATAGCCCTGCTTGGCGACGTCAAAGCTGTGGCCTGAAGCAGAAACTAAACGACGGCCATCATCCTCTGCGTGCAACGGGGTGCCATCGTCGGGGTCAGCGAGTAGATCAATTACCTCAGCAAGCATAGCTTCAGTCTAGTCTGTGGAATGGCGCTGGCTGCGCAAGCGCGCAATTTCTACCTGACATTCCGCGAGCACAGCATCAACCTGATCTGGCCGATAACCACGCGGAACTACAGAAAATTCAACCCTGTCCAACACTCCCTCTGCAACCGCCTGGCGGTTAGCCACCGCAATCTGGCTTTCATTCTCGTGCCGGGCGGCTTCCGCAGTATCGGCAAAACCCGCAGCGGTGCCTGGTCGCGCTGCGGCATCATCTACACCGAATAGTTTGGACCAAAGCACGACTCCGATCACAACGACCACCGCGATGATGATGAGAAGAAAAATCCACGATAGAAACATCGCCACTGATTTACTCCTTTGAAAAATTCTTGTTCACGCCTAAGCGCCTAAGTGATCCCGTATTCTTGCAAGCTATCGCGCTCGCTCACCCTTGTCGGATGCTCGTCGGCAAGCTCAGGTGTGGCCAAATCCGGCGTTTCCGCATGCACCGCCGACAGTTCGGGAGCCGCACCAGCACGGTGAATAATGGTCGCAGCGACAATATCTGCCATCGACGAGAGCTCATGAAGAGGTTTATTCCTATGGTGCCGAGTACCGAGGGCTACCTGGGCAATCGCAGATACTCCAAAAGTGCGGGCCACATCGATCAACAAACCTGCTTCGACTCCGAAGCCCCCAACAAACGGAAGCTGCAGTGCAGCGGATCGGCGAACCGCGTATTCCCCGCCCAACGGCTGAGCAACATGTGCCAGCTCAGGAAAGAATATCCGCAACAGCGGCTTAGCGGTTAGCTCCGTCACACGGCCGCCACCAGTGTTTGCGCCCCGAAATCCACGTTGATAAATGGGTTTCACCAACGCGAGATTGTCGTCGTCGGCAAGCGGCTGCGCTAGGGTACGCACAAGCCCCGCCGGGGGCTCCACCAAGTCCGCGTCGACGAAGACCACGAAGTCGTTACGCGCTTCTGCTACCCCACGCCAGAGGGATTCGCCCTTGCCCTCGCGCGTCGCAACCTTTCGCCCCGGCGCGGCATCCCGCCAATTCACGACTCGCGCACCAGCATCTCGCGCGAGCTGTGCAGTGGCATCGGTGGAGTCAGCATCGATCACGATGATCTCGCCAGGGTTTTCCGTAGCGATCGAGGTGACCACCTCAGCTACGGTGGCTTCTTCATTCAATGCGGGAATGACCACGCTGACGCGATTTAAAAATCCCGCACCAGCAAGCGTAGGGCCGTGGCTCATAACAGCCCGCGAATGGTGTTTTCGGGTGCACGCCACCCGGCGATCGCTTCTGTCATCTTGATGACGTCTAAGGTTTCAGCGACTTCATGCACGCGAAACGCAGCGACCCCACGGGCGGCTGCCCAAGCAGTAGCTGCCAAAGTTCCTACGACCCGGTCACGTGGTGCGCGTTGGAGTGTTTCGCCGATGAAATCCTTATTAGATAAAGCCATCAGAACGGGCCAGCCGGTAGCGACAAGCTCGTCGCATCGGCGCAGCAGCTCCAGCCCATGGAAAGTGTTTTTGCCAAAATCGTGGGTGGGATCGATAAAGACTTTGTCTGCTGGTACCCCACAACTGACGGCACGTTCAGCCAAGGCGGTGCATTGTGTGACCACATCAGCGACGACGTCGTCGTAATGCACCCGGTGTGGACGAGTACGTGGAGTGTTAACCCCGGTATGCGAACACACGTAGCCGACGCGGTGTGCACCCGCAACCTCGACGAGCTCAGGTTCGTAACCGGCCCAAGTGTCGTTGATCAATCCTGCACCGGCTGCGATGGCGGCTTCGGCGACATCGGCACGCCACGTATCAACAGATATGGTGATCTCCGGGTAGCGTTCGGCGACGGCGGCAATCGTTGGGATAACGCGGTCGATTTCTTCGGCGCTATCTACTTCATCGCCCGGGCCGGCTTTCACGCCACCAACATCGATAATGCTGGCACCATCGGAGATGGCTTGGGCGGCACGGGCGAGCGCTGAGTCTTCTGCGAAGGTCGCGCCTTTGTCATAAAACGAGTCGGGAGTGCGATTAATAATCGCCATGATTTCAGGCATTAGTTTTCTGCCTCGGCAATACGTTCGTGCACCTGCAAAATGTGTTCAACGGCCTCGTCAACGTCATCGGTCAGAATGAACAAATCCATGTCTGATTGCGAAATCATTCCTTCGGCAACCAGACGTTGTTGCAGCCAATCCACCAGGCCTTCCCAGAATTCGGTTCCGACGAGCACGATCGGAAAGCTGGTGACTTTTTTCGTCTGCACCATGCACAAAACTTCAAACAATTCATCCAGGGTGCCAAGCCCGCCCGGCAGGCACACGAAACCCTGAGAATACTTCAAAAACATCGTTTTGCGGGCAAAGAAATAACGAAAATGAATGCCCAGGCCAATGTAATCGTTGAGTTGCTGTTCGAAAGGCAACTCGATACCGAGTCCGACAGAGCGACCACCGGCTTCAAAAGCTCCTTTGTTCGCGGCTTCCATCAAACCTGGCCCACCACCGGTAATCACGGCGTAGTCCCGTTCGACGAGTTTGGCAGCCAGCTGCTCGCCTAGCTGGTAGTACTTGTCACCTTGCGGGATGCGGGCCGAGCCGAAGACGGTCACTGCTTTCGGCAGTTTCGCCAAGGCATCAAATCCAGCGACAAATTCACCTTGAATACGCAGAATTCGCCATGGGTCAGCGTGCATCCAGTCATGATCAGCGCTGCGTTCAAGTAGCCGACGGTCATAGGTCGATTGGGAGCGGTCCTCATTCCGGGTGATCACCGGCCCGCGCATATTGACCTCATGGGGCGATGATCCGCCACGCGTGGATCCATCTACATTCTGCTGCGTCTTCGTGGTGCGTGCTGACACACCAGAAGTATTCGTGTCAGGAGAAGTCGCCTCGTGTGCAGTCGCGTCGTGTGCAGTCGCGTCGTTGGGAGTTGCTGCAACCATATTAGGAAGATAAGTCCTTGTTCTCGAGGTAGTCAATAAGCTGTTGTGCTACTTGGGTAATCTGCGCGGTCGGACATTGTTCATTCGGTTTGTGCGCATAGCCGGGATCACCACAGCCGAAATTCACCGCCGGTACTCCTAACGCGCTGAATCGGGATACATCAGTCCAACCAAGTTTCGCCCGGAAGTTGCCACCGACTGCCTCGAGAAGACGCTTGGCGACGGGCGCACCGAGTCCCGGCATCGCAGCACCGGCACTATCGTCGACTTCCACGTGCAGGGGCGCGTCGTCGGCAAGCTCATTCAACCCCAAGGCATGCAGCACATGCTGCAAAGCTTCGGCTTCACTACGATCCGGTGCAAAGCGAAAGTTCACGAACATCCATGCATCATCCGGGATAGTGTTCGTTGCCACTCCGGATTCCAGATGCACGATGTTGAGGCCTTCCCGGTAGGTACAACCGTCGATAACCACTTCGCGGGCCTGATAATCCGCAACCTTCACCATCACGGGTGCAAGGGTGTGCGCAGCATTCGAGCCCAACCACGAGCGGGCCGAATGAGCTCGCTGGCCGGTGGCACTTATTTTCAAGCGCAATGTACCCTGACAACCGGCTTCGATGATGCCGCCGGAAGGCTCACCGAGTAGTGCGAGATCTCCTGCTAGCCATTCTGGGTTATCACGCTGCAGGTGATACAAACCGTTGTAACGAGTCGCTACCTCTTCGCCTTCATAGGCGATCATGGTCAGATCACAGGATAACTTGCCGGAGTGCACCAGCTGCGAAAACACGTGCAGATAAACGGCAAGACCGGATTTCATATCAGTGGTTCCGCAGCCATGCATGATCTCTTCGCCGTTAGCACTTTCCAACATGCGGTGCGGAACGTTATCGGCAAGCGGAACAGTATCAACGTGGCCTGCTAAAACTACCCGAGTGTCAAAGCCCGCATTGGTTTTCGCGCACACAGTGTTATTAAAGCGCTGGATGGTGAAATCCGCAGCGGCATCTTGGCGCACTCGACGCAGGGCGTCCTCGATCGCATCAGCGATATCTTTTTCGTGATGCGACGGTGATTCAATATCGACCAGGGCCGCCGTTAACGAAATCGGGTCGCTCAAAAAATCCAGTGCGTGCGTCGCAGCGGACTGGCTCGCTGTAAACTTGGATTTTTCGTGTTCGGTTGCTTCAGTTTCGGTTTGTGGATCTTTTCCAGGCTGTGGGGTACTCACAGTGCCCCAGCCTACCGCGCCCAGACTGAGTAGTTTCGTCGGAATAGCTGAGTACTTTCGTCAAAATAACGCTGCCACGGCTCACCCTCGATTACACCATCTATTTCTTGCCCCACAACGTGATCCGGAAAACATTCTGGACTAGTGTTTTGTGTATTCTGCGAAAGAATCGGTCAGAAAACTACTGGCTTCACGGGAGAAAGAAAGGCGTAAGTCATGACGCAACCGCAAGCTGGGGCGTCCTCAGCGAAAAAACAGGGCGCAAACCTGATGAAAACTCGTCACCTGACGATGATGGGCTTGGGCTCTGCCGTCGGAGCCGGCCTATTTCTGGGGGTAGGGCTCGGCGTCCAAATTTCCGGTACCTCGGTTTTGCTCTCCTATATCGTCGCCGGAATCTTGGTCACCCTGATCATGCGCATGCTGGGCGAAATGGCAGCTGCTCGCCCAACACTGGGCTCTTTTTCAACGTTTGCCGGAATGGCATTCGGTAACTGGGCACGTTTTACCAACGGCTGGATCTATTGGTTCATGCTGGTCATGGTCATGGGCGCCGAAATTACCGGCGCTTCAGCCATCATTGCCGCGTGGTTTGGCATCCCTCCCGTCTTCCCAGCATTGCTAGTGGTGGTATTTTTCGCCTTGGTGAATTTCGCGAATGTGCGCGGTTTCGGCGAATTCGAGTTCTGGTTCGCGATCATCAAAATCGCTGTCATCGTCGGGTTCATCGGCATTGGCCTGCTGATGATCTTTGGCTTGTGGCCGGGTGCGGACGGCGCTAACCCGGGCGAATTCATCGAAAACTTTGCTCCTAACGGAATTTCCGGTATCGCAGCTGGGTTATTGGCAGTCGCTTTCGCCTTCGGCGGCATCGAGCTGGTAACCATCGCCGCTGCAGAGTCCGAAGATCCAGCGAAAAACGTAAAAACCGCGGTCAACGCCATCATTTTCCGTATCTTGTTCTTCTACATTGGCTCAGTCCTCGTCATCACGCTGCTGTTGCCCTTTGATTCCATTCAAGATGCCGATGTCGCTGCTGAATCTCCTTTTACCCAGATCCTCGCCCTAGCTAATATCCCTGGTGCCGCGGGCTTCATGGAACTGATCATCGTCATCGCGTTGCTTTCAGCGTTCAACGCACAGATCTACGCCACCTCACGCCTGGTGTTCAACATGAGCCGCGATGGAAACGCCCCAGCGGTGTTCTCCAAGACCAACAACGCCGGCTCACCCCAAAATGCGGTCATCTTGTCCGTAATCTTCGCCTTCGGTTCGGTGGCACTGCAGTGGTGGAATCCACCAGGACTGTTGGCTTTCTTGTTCAACGCCGTCGGCGGCTGCCTGCTTGTGATTTGGATCCTCACCATCCTGTCGTATTTGAAGTTGCATCCAGTCATGCAGCGAAAAGGCGAATTGGCGGAGCTGAAATCTGGCTTTTATCCATGGGATGCCTATATTTCGTTAGCGGCGCTAGCGGGCATCATCGTACTGATGTTGACTGATCCCGGTTCCCGTGGACAGCTCACCGCAGTCGGCGCACTGTTGATAGTCCTGTTGATCGCCTCAGTTTTCGTGGGCCAAAACAGGAAACGCAAAGGCTTGTCGAACGTCGTCAAGCAATAATCACTGCAGCACAATAAACGTCGACCATTTCGGGTATGCTCGGAGCAGCATAGGCCAGTCACATACGTAACTTGAATCACAACTTGATTCACAGTCGCGGTGTGGCCTGTCATTAGGATTAGTCTTTAATGATTAATCGCGAACAACGACAGTACCCGAAACAGGATAGGTAATAGCTTTTCTATGACTTCAGCATCGGCACGCGGACTCGCAACCGTCACACACGATGGCACTGTTCTCGACGTCTGGTTCCCAGCCCCTAAGCTCGGAGAATCCGTCACTAACAGCACCACCAGCAAATTGGATGACGTTCCACAGCAATTCGCAGACCTGGTTGGCCCAGATGAAGAGCGTGGAGTTGCGCGCATCGCCGTACGCACCGACATTGCCGACTTAGACCAGGCACCACAAGATACCTACGACGCTTACCTGCGCCTGCACCTGCTTTCGCACCGTTTGGTCAAGCCCCACGAACAAAACCTCGAGGGCTTATTCGGTCTGCTGGCGAACGTAGTATGGACGAACTACGGCCCTTGCGCCGTGGAAGACTTCCAAATGGTACGTGGACGTTTGGCAAGCCGAGGCCCAGTCACCGTCTATTCAGTCGACAAGTTCCCACGCATGGTTGACTATGTCGTACCTTCTGGCGTGCGCATCGGCGATGCCGACCGTGTCCGTCTCGGCGCTTACCTGGCAGAAGGCACCACAGTCATGCACGAAGGTTTCGTGAACTTCAATGCCGGTACGCTCGGCTCTGGAATGGTCGAAGGACGCATTTCTGCTGGTGTTGTCGTCGATGATGGCTCCGACGTCGGTGGTGGTGCTTCCATCATGGGCACCCTATCCGGTGGCGGTAAAGAAGTCATCTCTGTCGGCAAGCGCTGCCTTCTCGGCGCCAACGCCGGAATCGGTATCTCTCTGGGTGATGATTGCGTAGTCGAGGCGGGCTTGTACATCACCGGCGGAACCAAACTCACAGTATTCGGTTCCGTGGCAGAAGCCATTGGTGTCTCCAAGGGATCGACAGTCAAAGCAAGTGCGCTTAGCGGTGCCAGCGGCATTTTGTACCGCCGCAATTCGGTTTCTGGCTCGGTAGAAGCCACCGAATGGAAAGCTTCTGCTGTGCAGCTCAATGAGGAACTGCACAAAAACTAAAGCCCCGTGGCCGCTTACGCAGCCGCTTAGGCCACACTGCTGGTAACAATCACCGGCAGCAAGCCAAGCGAGCTACGATGCTGGGGAGTCGTAAACCACGCGGCTCCCCTTCGGGCTTTTTCGGAAAGTCCAGAATTTATTAATCAAAAAATTCACCGGCATCGACACCAAGATCGAAATCGCACTCGCCCAATAAAATTTTGTGCGCAGGCCAGTTGAATCATCGAAGACATCCTCCGGTAACGCAATCGGCGATCCAGGGTTCATCAGCAGCACTAGAACAATCTGTGAAACAACCAGTGCACCGAGCCCTGTCAGCATGAATGGCACCAGCCCACGAAACCAGCCTACCGAGGACGCATCTTTAAAAGTCCACGCACGATTAAGCTGGTAATTCCAAATATTCGCCACAATGAATGCCAGTACCGTGAAGACGTTGTACCAGCGAATATTGTAATCAGTACTGAACAGTGGCAGAAACACTTCTCGTTCGTTTAACGCAAAAACCACTTCTGCAAACTTCTTGCAGATATACACTACGGTCAGGTTCACAATCACGCCAGACCCACCCACCACGCCAAATTGGATGAACTGACGCAGGTTCGCTAGTGCCTGTACCATCTTCGAGGAAGCTTCTGCCACACGGTCCCTTTCGCCAACTAGCCAAGCAATATCCCGTAGCCCCTGCGGCTACTGGTTTTCCCGCAGTCGCGTCACTGCAGCAGCAACACGTTCGTCGGTTTCCGTCAACGAAATTCGCACGTGGTTTTTACCTTTCGGGCCGTAGAATTCCCCTGGCGCAACAAGAATCCCCCGGCGAGCAAACCAGTCAACACTGTCACGACATGGTTCATCACGCGTTGCCCACAAATACAACCCGGCTTCTGAGTTATCCACCCGGAAACCAGCATCCAACACTGCCCCGAGGAGCGCCGCACGTCGTGCAGCATAGCGCTGCTTTTGTTCCAGTTCGTGGGCGTCGTCTTCCAACGCCGCCACCATGGCCGCTTGGATTGGTCCTGGAACAATCAGCCCAGCATGCTTTCGTGCCTGCAACAAAGCGTTGACGATCTCCGGGTCACCGGCGAAGTAGCCGGCACGATAAGAAGCTAGATTTGAAGTTTTCGATAGCGAATGAATCGCTAGAAGATTCGTGGTATCGCCGTCGCACACGCGCGGATCCAAGATGGACAGTGGCTCGGCTTCGTTTTCGCCTTGCCAGCCTAAGCCCAAGTAGCACTCATCGGAGGCTACGATGACCCCACGCGATTGCGCCCAGCCAACAACTTTGCGCAAATGCTCAATGCCTAATACTTTGCCGGTCGGGTTCGACGGACTGTTGATGTAAAGCAGATCAGGCCGCCCAGGTCCAATTTGCGTCAAAGAATCTGCACGCAAAATATTCGCCCCGGCTAAACGCGCAGAAACCTCGTAAGTGGGATAGGCCAGCTCTGGGATCACCACCGATTTCGCACCCAGCAACGTCGGCAACCAGGCAATGGCTTCCTTCGTACCAACTACAGGCAACACCGCATCAGCCGACGCTTGCATTCGATAGCGTCGCTGCAGCGCAGAGGCTATCGCTTCCCGTAGCTCCGAAGTTCCAGCAGTCTGTGGATACCCAGGCGCTGCACCAGATTCAGCCAAAGCCAGCTGAATACCTGGTGCGACAGGGTCAACCGGCGTGCCGACGGAAAGATTAACGATGCCGTCGGCATGCTCTTCGGCCGTCTTCTTCGCTGTTTCTAGGCTATCCCATGGGAAATCCGGGAGCGGAGGTGTGCGCAACATTGTGTCCTCGTTTAATCGGCCGTATTCGTTCGACCGTGTTTATTCGGCGGTTTAGGTTTCTACGTCCTGGTTTTGTGGTGGCAATGCAGCAATCATCGGATGATCGAAATCTTGCACGCCAAGTCCTGCTGCCCCACCTGGCGATCCCAGATCATCGAAGAAACCGACATTCGCGTCGTAATATTCTTCCCACTCATCAGGGGTATCGTCTTCATAGAAAATAGCTTCGACAGGGCAAGCTGGCTCGCAGGCGCCACAGTCAACGCACTCATCTGGATGAATATAAAGCATGCGTTTGCCCTCATAGATACAATCCACTGGGCACTCTTCTACACATGCACGGTCCATCACATCGACGCATGGCTGGGCAATGATATAAGTCATGGGCTCTCCTATTTACTTTCGCTGTGCGGCACGATGGTTTCTTTTCCGGCTGGCGATGACCGCCCACGCTGCTCCTGCGAGGACGGCGCACACCAAACCCACCACGGACGCGAACGCAGCTGACGTGGGCAACATCAGTGCAACTACACCCAACCAGACTACCGCTGGTATGACCTGAATGAGGTAGTTCTGCGACCATAACGTGGCGGTTTTCACCAAAACCGAGCACCCACCGAAGGCCATTGGGATAGTCCACGGTAGGCTCGTCACCTTTAGCTCGATGGTAGCGGGCAGATACTGCAGACAAAAAACTGCAGCGGCGGCAGCGAAAATACTAAGCCACACCAGCGCACCTATCACCTCGCCGCGGCTAAAATCAGTTCGGGTATACGCTACGCCCACGGTGATGTTGCCTCATTACCACTATTCGGCGGCATTCGTAGTGTTGGAAAACTGGATTTCTTGTGCACGTGCATGTTCCCCAAGCCCGAAGGGCACCTGGTAGTGCTCTGTGCGAGAAATCGGGTAGGCATACAAATTCGATAGGGCGTAGACGCCTACCAACGTATCGTCATATTCAGTCTGCACCGCTTGCGGGTTAACTCTCGACGTCCGACCATCGGCGATCCACACCTGCGTGGCATGGGCCGCCATTGCCTCTCGTTTAGCCGTGCTTTCGTCGTCGTCAAGCACCAAACCAATATCTGCGAACTCGTCTGTACCATTGAATAAATATTCTTGGCTGGGCCACTGCCAACCTTCTGGCAACACAAATTGCTGTTGCCCCTCAACCACAGCAGGACGATAAAGCACTGTCCACCATAGTTCAGGATCGATGCCACCAGCGTGCACTCGCGAAAGCGCCTGATGCGTGGCCTCATGGGCAGCAATGTGGTCGGGATGCCCGTAACCACCATCCGGGCCGTAGGTAATCACCAGGTCGGGCTGTTCCGCACGCAAGTGGTTTTCGATGGCAGAGGCTGCGGCTGACACATTATTAACCAAAGCCCCCGGGTGTTGTGAAGCAGCAGAGCCTGCCATCCCAGAGTCACGAAAACTAAGGTTTAACCCGCGAACCTGCAACACCGCCAACGCTTTGTCTAATTCTGCCTGGCGGAACTCTGCCAAATCAGCGACGATTTCCTCCCGTCCAATAATTTCGCCCTCTTCACCGCCTGTGCATGTCAGCACCGTGACTTGGGCGCCTTGTCGAGCAAACCGGGTTAAAGCTCCCCCGGTCCAGATTGATTCATCATCCGGGTGGGCGTGGACTGCCAGTACTTTCATTGCATCTACCTTCCAAATTAGGCGCTAGATTGAGATTGAGTCGCGTAACTTCTCAGCTAAACCGTCCAGCCCCAGCGCTGAATACGATTGCTGAAGCTGCAAGCCGAAAAACTATTCCGGCACGTTTGTCATAGCGTCTTTGCCCGTCAATTTCCACTGTGGCACTGTTTTTAATCCCGCAGGCCACGTTTCCAGTCCCTCGTTCGGTCCGATGATACCGCGGCCAAGAGCGCGGATTCGTCGCTCATCGATCAGGGGCACGAATAGGGCGTGTTCTTCACGCAAGTTCTCGACGAGCTGTTGTCCACCTGCCTGGTCAATCTCGCCGCTCAATACTTCGGTCCACAGATCAGCATGATTAGGCAGGCAATGCGGAAGCCAACTAGCCTGTGCTGTGCTTGATTCAGGAGCGCGGCACAGCAGATCATCGGCGATAGCAAGAGCCGACGAAGTAGTATCATCCCAGCTGATCACAGCATCAACTTCGCCTGCGGGAACCAAGTCGGAACTAATTGTTGCAAAACCATCTGCGACGACTTCTGCATGCACACCGAGCGTAACCATCCGGTCCACCAGGAAAGCAGCAGCTGCACTGGCAACAGTATCTGCTGGATCTGCCGCAATACGCAATGGACGTGCAGCAGAGGTTTCTGTGTCCAACAATGCAACATCGTTTTCATTCGAAATCTCGTCATTGTTCGTCGAGCCCTGCGGTGCCGTGGATTGCGGTGTTGACACCGAAGCACTACCCACCGCCTGTGCAGCATCGTCGGAAAATCCTGGAATCCGTACATCCGTGCGTCGACCCGAAGCAAAGACAGCGAGTTCAGGAATATTCAATGACGACATGAATTCTGCACGGGCTTCGGGACTGGCAAAAATAGATGATCGCGTCGTGAGATCAATGCGCAGTTGGCGGGGCGTATTGAAGCGAAATACCTCAGTGCCCGGCAGTGCACTATACGCTGCGAACGTGGTTTCTTGCGGGGTGATATCCGCGAACGAAAGTTGACCAGAGCGCAGCAAATCAAGCCCCTGCGCAGGACTACGAATTTCAGTCAATTCCACGACGTCGATAGACGCTGGGTCTGCACCCCAATAGCGATCGTTGCGATGCAAAGTCACTTTTCCCCGACCCCAATCAATGCTATCTATTTGATAGCGTCCTGCCCCAGCTGGCAGTTCGCGGGCACTGGCAAACGGGGTGTTCATCAAGTGTGCGGGCAGCAAATATCGGAATAGGCCCTGCCAGTCAGCGACTCGCTGCGAGAAATCCACATCTACAATGCGTCCTCCTGCAGAGCTGGAGATCTCCGAAATCGCGAAATATCCCGCTGCCCCTACGACCCCTGGTGTGGTGATCATTTTGTCCCAAAGATAGATAAAATCTTCTCCGGTGATGGGGGTGCCATCCGACCATTGCGCCTGCGGTGCGATGGTATAACGCACTCGCTGCACTACAGGAGTGTCAGCGACATCCGCAAAATCGCTAGCAGCACCTAAATCACTGGCCTGAGCCCCAGCGGCTTCAGGCACTGGGATCTCTTCTGCCGATTCTAAAAGCTCGGTGATTTCATCACCACGAAAAGCCGAAGGCAGCACCAACGCCGCAATATCATCGACGACGGCTTGTTGGTTAGCTTGCACATGCGGGTTCAAACCAAAATGTATCGGGTCAATGCCCACCCCGACCTTGGACGCAGAGTGCGGACTAACCTTACGTCCGTTAACTTCGCCCGGTCGGTTCGCCTGAGCCGCGTCCTCAGGCTCAGCAGAGTGACCGTCACCGGAGCGCCCATGGGCACCAGCAACGTCAGCTGCGCTCGACTCAGCTTCCTGGCCAGTCTCAATCGGTGGCGGACCGGGATTAGCCACACATGAAGCCAGCAGGCCGCACACAGCCACCAATGCAACAGCGACTGCGCGTCGTCGAGTTTTCATAAAAGACGCCAAGGTCGGTTGGTGAGCTACTTCTGGTTTTTCGCGCGGGAAGCTGCACGGCGACGTTCGGAAGCGTTGAGCTCTACCTTGCGCACACGCAAAACCTCTGGTGCGACCTCGACGCACTCATCGTTGCCACAGAATTCCAGTGCTTCTTCCAACGACAGCGTCTTCGCTTTAGCCAAGGTCACGGTCGTATCAGCTGAAGCCGCACGCATGTTGGTTAGCTTCTTTTCCTTGGTGATGTTGATGTCCATATCTTCATCACGGTTATTTGCGCCAACGACCATGCCTTCATAGGCTTCTGCGCCTGGTTCTACGAAGAAGTTGCCGCGATCAGCCAGCGACATCAAAGCGAACTGGGTGATCTTACCGGAGCGGTCAGCAACCAACGATCCGGTCGGGCGCGACTTAATCTGTCCTGCCCATACGTCCATGCCATCAGACATCGAGTTAGCGATACCCGTACCACGGGTTTCAGTCATGAACTGCGTGCGGAAGCCAATCAGGCCACGAGCTGGGATACGGAAGACCATACGAACCCAGTCGCCTTCCTTAATATCCATGGATTGCATTTGCCCCTTGCGGCCAGCAAGCAACTGAGTTACTGCACCCTGGAACTCGCTTGGCACATCGATGGTGATGATCTCGTATGGCTCATGCAACTGTCCATCAATCGTCTGGGTGACAACTTCTGGCTTGCCGACTGTCAGCTCAAAGCCTTCACGTCGCATCGATTCAATCAACACCGACAACGCCATTTCACCGCGGCCTTGCACTTCCCAAGCATCTGGCTTCTCAGTAGGCAGAACGCGCAAGGAAACGTTACCGATCAGCTCTTGATCCAAACGGTTTTTCAGCAGGCGTGCGGTCATCTTGTCACCGCCACCACGGCCAGCCAAAGGCGAGGTGTTCACTCCGATGGTCATCGAAATTGCTGGCTCGTCGACGGCGATGCGCGGCAAAGCCTTTGGCTCTTCGGTATCAGCAACCGTATCGCCAATCATAATTTCTGGAATACCTGAAATTGCAACGATATCGCCGGCGATGGCTTCTTTCGCCGGTTGACGCTCAAAGCCTTCGGTGCGCAGCAATTCAGCAACTTTGACGTTACTGATCTTCTGGTTGCCCTCTTCGTCGTAATGAATCCAGGCAACTTGCTGTCCTTTGATGATCTTGCCTGCGTACACGCGCAGTAGGGCCAGACGCCCTAAGAAGTCTGAGGAGTCAAGGTTGGTCACGTGTGCTTGCAACGGACCATCAACGTTGGCGGATGGCTCTGGCAACACATCATAGATGACGTCGAAAAGCGGCTGCAGATCGTCCGAATCTGGAACGTTGCCATCACCCGGATCCTCGGTCGACGCCTTACCTTCACGGCCCGAAGCGTAGAGTACCGGCAGTTCCAGCAATTCTTCGGCCGCAGCCGCAGCGTCCTCGTCTTCCAGCCCTGCGGCAATCTCGAGCAACAGATCCTGGGATTCCTGAACGACTTCGTCAATGCGAGCATCCGGGCGATCAGTCTTGTTGACGGCGATGATCACAGGAAGCTTGGCTTCCAAGGCTTTAGTCAACACGAAGCGAGTCTGCGGCAATGGGCCTTCGGCAGCATCGACGAGCAAGACCACACCATCGACCATCGAGATTCCGCGCTCAACCTCGCCACCGAAGTCAGCGTGGCCTGGGG
>NZ_JAPJNQ010000055.1 GCF_030826625.1 Corynebacterium sp.
CTGGCGTTGTGGCAGTGCCAACGAAGACGTCGTTTTTGCACACATGCAACTGCCCTGGGGCAAGCTCAACATCACCGATAAGGAGCGCTGCTTTCGAATCCGCTTCCACCAACGTGATCGGTGAAATTTTCAGCCGCTGCTCGCCTAACATCGCCCAAGCACCGGGACCGGGGGTATACGCGCGGATATGGCGATCCACTGCAAAGTCTGGTTGTGACCAATCAATATGCGCCTGCTCCGGCGAAATCTTCGGAGCATAGCTTGCCTCACCAGTTTGCGGCCGGGCCTCCAGGCGATCGTCGGCAAGCCCGTCCATGGTCGCAACCAACAGCTTAGAACCCGAATAAGCCAGGCGGGTAAGCAAATCATCCGCAGTATCATCGCCACGAATCGCTTCGGTGACGGTGCCCAATACATCGCCGGTGTCTAGCCCCTCTTCGATGCGGAACGTGCTCGCACCTGTGATGTCATCGCCATGGGCAATAGCTGCTTGCACAGGCGCGGCACCGCGCCACTGTGGAAGCAAAGAGAAATGCAGATTAATCCACCCGTGGCGAGCAACAGACAATAAATCAGCACTGATTAACTTGCCATAAGCAACCACAGCGATCGCTTCAGGAGCTAACTCAGCTAACCACGCGCGTACCTGCTGGCCATCGCTGCTGTCGGCACGCAAGGTCGTCGGCTTCAAGACCTCAATCCCTCGCTCACCGGCCACAGCGGCCACAGGCGACGGAGCCAAGCTACGGCCGCGTCCTTTGCGTGCATCCGGCCGCGTCAATACCCCGACGACTTCGTGGTCCGAATCCAATAACGCTTCTAGGGCAACCACGGCTGGCTCCGGGGTGCCAGCAAAAACAATCCGCATAGTCCTCCAACTTCCTTGATTGCGGTCGCTGCGTGCAGGCAACCACTTAACTAAGAATTCAGCCTAACCGATATGGATTGGGTCCACCTGAATACGTAACGGCAACTCATCTTTCCGTAAATTACGAGCAGCAGCAGCCACCCGCAACGCCGAACCAAGCTCAGCACGTGGCCCCAACGGGCTACGCACCAAAATTCTCTGCGGCGGGCCGAAACGCTGCTCGTCATACTCACCAGGCAGCCGAGTGGAATATGGCAAGTCCACAGGACCCAATACTTCCGCGTCCTTAGGCAGTTCGACGAGATCAAGAAACATATCCAGGCTCGCATCTGCGCCATCGATCGCAGCCATATGCACCGCCGGCGGAAATTTCGTCTCTCGACGTCCTTCGAGTTCCGCCGCGGCAGCAGAAACTGGATCCCACCGAATTAAATACTGCACCGTCGGCAAGCTAGCATCGGCAACGACAACCACCGCACCACCGTCGTCACGTCCGTCGACAAGCGCGGCGGCGTGCATCCACGTCGACAGCGTATCCTCTGCCGCCCGCAAATCCTGTCGGCCCAGCAGAGCCCACGTATCCAGCAATAATGCCGCACCATAATTCCCACCTTCAACTTGCGGCTCTGCCCCTGGAGTGGCCACCACTAACGCCGGTGCGTGGCGCACGGAATCGAGCACACGAGAGCCGCCCGAGGTAATCACCCGGGTGGAAGGAAAAGCACGCCCTAGCTCTTCTGCCGTGCGATCTGCGCCGAGCACCACCGCGCGCAGCTGCTGCGAACCACATTCGCCACACCGAAACGCAGAATGAATCGCACCGCACCAACGACAGGTCGGAACGGAAGCCTCCCTGGCATCGTCACCAGATCCTGGCCTCACATAACGCGATTGCTGGTGGTCCCCTGCTTGCTGCGAAGCCCCAAACGCAGGATCCTGCCCCGGTAACCCCAAAGGCCCATTACAAATCCTGCACCGCGCCGGATGACGGCATTTTCTACAGGACAAAGTGGGAATATAGCCTTTCCGCGGTACCTGGATCAGCACCGGTTTTCCAGCGGCAAGTGCGCGCCGGGCAGCCGAAAATGCCAGCCCCGGTATCCGTGCTTGTGCTGCAACTGGGTCTTTTTCACGCTCGAAATCAGTATCCGCGGCCGCGCGAATCAACGGTGCAGATTCACGTATCCGCTCACGCGAAGCAGTTAGGCTGTGCATCCATCCAGATTCCACCAATAATTGCGTTTCTGCAGTGCGCGAGTACGCACCGATCAACAGCGCGCACGATTCGAGACCCGCCCGCGTGGTCAGCACTTCGCGCGCATGCGGATACGGGGCACGTGGGTCAATCAGATTCTCGTCACCATCATCAATGATCGCCGCCAACCGCAAGTTCTGTACCGGCGCAAAAGCCGCGTTCCGAGTACCGATCACGATGCGTGACTGCCCGTTGAGCACAGATAAAAAGCGACGGTAACGCGCTTGTGCCCCCAATTGTGCATTGAGCACCGTCACCTGCTTCGGGCCCAAGTATTCTCGCAGCGCCTGCTCGAGACGGTCAAGATCACGTTGATCGGGAACCACGAGCAACACGCCGCCGCCATCAATGGCTACCTTGGCAGCTAGTGCAGCAAGCGTGCGCGTCCAGGATTCTCCTGCGCAAATCTGCCACGCTGCACGGGCCGGTTTCTCGGACAAAACAGCATCGACGAACGATTGCCCATAGACATAGCGCGACCATGCCGAAAGATCCGGTTCATCGGTGTTTCCGAGATCCTCCCAAGCGCTGTCAAAATCTGCGTTTTCAGCTTGCGCGTGTCTCGGTGGGATTGCGTTGCGGATGATATCCGCCCGGGTTCCGCCGTAACGCTGAGCTAGTGCTTCTACCAGTTGCGCAGTGCGAGGCGGATAAACCACCTGCGAAGAATACACTCGTTCGAGATATCGCAGTTTCCCGGCATGGTCCGAGTGCGCACGGCGTTCCACAACAATTCCGTCGACCAGTCTGCCGTGGAACCGAATCCGTACTCGCGTTCCCGGCTGGGCGTCTTCGTCATCACGTTCAGCCACCAAATAATCGAAGCCACGATCCAAATGTGCCAAACCTAATAGTGGCAACACATGGGCTACCGGTCGAGCGAACTCCATCGGGTTTTAGGCGACCCCGGCGGCTATGCGCAATTGTTCCACACGGTTCGTCTGCTCCCACGGCAGATTGACATCATCGCGGCCAAAGTGCCCATAGGCTGCAGTAGGACGATAGATGGGACGCAGCAAATCTAGCTCACGAATAATTACGGCTGGACGCAGATCAAACGTTTGTGCAACTGCGGCCTGAATAGACTCGTCGTCAAGACCGTGGTGGGCGGTGCCAAAAGTTTCGACATACAATCCGACAGGATTGGCTCGACCGATCGCGTAAGCCACTTGCACTTCTGCGCGGTCTGCAAGCCCCGCCGCGACGATATTCTTGGCGACCCAACGCATTGCATACGCAGCAGAGCGGTCGACTTTCGACGGGTCCTTGCCGGAAAATGCTCCACCGCCGTGCCGAGCCATGCCACCATAGGTATCGACGATGATTTTGCGTCCAGTCAATCCCGCATCACCCATCGGTCCACCAAGAATGAACGAACCGGAAGGGTTGATGAGCAAAGTGACATTATCGGTATAGAAATCTTCCAGCCCTGCTTCTGCGATCACGTGCTCGATAACGTGGGTACGCAGCTGGTCTTCCAGCCACTGCTGGCTAACTTCGGGATCATGCTGCGTGGAAATCACGATGGTATCGATATGCGACGGAGTCTGACCGCTATACGCGAATGTCACCTGGGTTTTGCCATCCGGACGCAAGTGCTCAACGATCCCCTGTTTACGGACTTCCGTGAGACGACGGGACAAACGGTGTGCCAAGGCAATGGGCAGCGGCATAAACTCTGGAGTTTCGTTGGTCGCATAACCAAACATCAGGCCTTGGTCGCCGGCACCGGCGAGGTCATCGTCATCAAGCTGAGAGCCCGAACGTGCCTCGTGAGAACGGTCCACACCATCGCCGATTTCCTGGGACTGCTCACCAATCGCGATGTTAACGCCACAGGTGCGCCCGTCGAATCCGACATCGGAACTGGTGAAACCGATATCAAGCAAAGTCTTGCGCACCAATTGCGGGATTTCCACGTAGGCACTCGTGCGTACTTCGCCGGCCACATGGACCTGTCCGGTTGTTACGAGCGTTTCGACAGCGACTCGTGCATGTTGATCCTTCGCCAACAGTGCATCCAGGATGCTATCTGAGATAGCGTCACAGATTTTGTCTGGGTGACCTTCGGTCACGGATTCGGAGGTAAACAAGCGCAAACCGGCGGCGCTCGCGCGAACTGGTGCAGCCACGAAAATTCCTTAGACAGCTGGGGATGACGACGTACATGAAGTATGCGGTAACTGGCGATACGCTAGTTGGCCATTCGAGCATACTGAACGGTGCGACAACCCGCACCGGAACTTCACTTAGTATAGACAAAGCGGTCTAGAAGCGCAATGAAGAGCTGAGCTAATATTCATCGGTGGCTTAAGTTCATCGCACTGGCATATACGACGCTTTTAACGCCACGACTCGAAACCGCAACTTTGCGCAGATGACTTAGGCCGAACGTGCTCCAACAGTTCAGTAAAGCGTTGAAAGCTTTTAGAGCTGTAGCGCCAATTTATCCAAGATCTGTGCGGCGACCACATGCTTTGGGCCAGCAGCAATCTCAGTGACACCACCGTCTTTATCAAGCAAATAGCCCTGATTGCTCGCTTGCCCGAAAACTTTACCCGGGCCAACTTCATTACACATCAAAACATCACAGCCCTTGCGGGCGAGTTTCTGTTGGGCATAGTCCAAAATCGAACTCTCACTATCACCAGTTTCGGCGGCAAACCCCATGATTACCGGTTTTGACGCCAACGTACCCCGTGCACGAGCGGCCACTAATCCGGCCAAAACATCTGGATTCTCCGTCATCTCCAAGCGGCTCAAGCCGGATTCCGCATTAGATTTTTTCATCTTGTATTCCGCTGGTGTCGTCGGACGATAATCCGAGACAGCCGCAGCCATAATTATGACGTCAGCTCCGTCTGCGTGATCGTGCATAGCCTGCTGTAGTTCTTGCGTGGTTTCTACACCGATGACCTTGGCACCTGGTGGGTTCGGCAGCGTGGCATTATTCGCTGCAACTAAAGTCACAGTAGCGCCGCGTTGGACTGCGATGTCTGCCAGAGCAAATCCTTGTCGCCCGGAGGAACGATTGCCGATAAAGCGTACCGGGTCAATAATTTCTTGCGTTCCACCAGCGCTGATGAGCACATTAACGCCTTCGAGATTATGCTCCATGTTGACACCGGCAAACACAGTACGGGCAAGTTCTGCGATATGGGCTGGCTCTGGCAAGCGGCCCGCCCCAGAGTCAGTCCCGGTCAAACGACCCACGTCGGGATTCAGCACGACAATGCCGCGCTCGCGCAACAAGGCCACATTCGCTTGTGTCGCAGGGTTGTTCCACATTTCAGTGTGCATCGCTGGTGCCAAAACGACCGGGCACGTCGCTATCAACACGGTGGCCGCGAGGAGATCATCGGCTAGACCACTGGCAATCCGCGCCATAAAATCCGCAGTCGCCGGGGCGATCACGATGCCGTCGGCTTCTTGCCCCAGCCGCACATGAGCTACCTCGTCCACATCATCAAACACAGTGGTCGAGACTGGGTTTCCCGATAGCGCTTCAAACGTCGCGGCACCAACGAAACGCAGTGCCGCATTCGTCGGAATTACGCGTACATCATCGCCAGCTTCACTGAAATCTCGGATGATCTGGCAGGCCTTATACGCAGCAATGCCACCACAGACCCCCACGACGATGTTGCGTGTGGCAGGCTTCTGGCTCAGTACGGTATCTGTGAAGGACTCTGACGATGCTGGCGTCATCGAGAACTCTCCTGTTCGTTCGGATGAGTTGCGTGCTCTAATGCGGCTAGTTCTGCCGCTGGGCAGCTCGCAATAAAGCTAGCTCATGATTGGGACGTAGAATAACCCTACCGCGGTGAACAGGATCGCAATAAAGCCGATCGCGCCGTAAATATACAAGTTGGTGCGCTTGACTTCGGCGACCGTGACATCAGATTCGACCCGCTGCTTCAAGTCAGAAATATACTGCCAAGAGCTTTCTTCTACTGGTTTGACCTTTGATCCGACAAGCACGGCGATAAGGCTCGCTGCCAGACCAAACAGAACTGGGTGGAAAGCCATTGGCCATTCGACCCCACCGAAAGTTTTGATGCTTTCCAGAACCAAGGTAATCAGGCCTCCGAGCAGCATTCCCCAGAACGCACCAGCTTCTGAAATTCGTTTCGACTGGGTCGAGGCGAAAGCAACAATTCCCCACGAGGCTGCAAAAAACGATGCCGCCATGTAGCCAATATCCAGCACGCTCGGGGTTGCGACATAAGCCAACAGCAACGCGATCGCACCAACAATAAGCATCGCCCACCGCGCACTGCGCACATTATCGGTCTTGGTTTCATCGCCATCCAGTCCTTCACCGCGCTGGAAAAGCGGCCCAACGTCGTGGGCGGCGCTGAAACCGACCAAGGACAAAAACGTCGATGCAGACGACAAACCAGCAGCGACGATACCCGTCACCAAGATGACTCCAACGGCGGTCGGCATGACGTTATAAGCCGCCCAAATGAACACCTGCGAATTAGGCTCAATGTCAGGGTTGATCAGGTTTACAGCATAAGCAGCAAACATGATGAAGAGATAGAACGCTGGGATAATCAACAAGGTGATAATGCCCGCGCGAATCGCGGTGTGGCTAGATTTCGCCATCATGTAGCGCGAGGCTTGCCATGGACTCACGGCCGTCACAAACGCCCACACCAAACCAAAGGTGAAGATGTAAATGAGTGCCTCACCAATCGAATTTAAGCGCTCTCCTGGTCCTTCGACCTGGCCATGCCACAACAATCCTTCCCGAAGCGTCGGATCAGCTGCGAGGTTGCTAAAGGCCTGACGTACGCCACCTGCTTCCCGGAAAATCGCGATCGAGCCCAAAACACCACCAATGATGAAGAAGAAGAACATCATCGTATCGGTGATGATCACACCCTTGGAGCCCGACAACACCGTGAAGATCGTGAACGCAACCCAGGTGATGAATACAGCCCAAAAACCGTCGATCCCCAGAATCGCCTCAATAACCACCGCAAGACCACGGGTAACCGTGACTAAATACAGCCCCATCCCGATCAGCACCGAAGCTCCGGCCAATCCGCGCAGGCGAGATGAATTAAAACGTTTGCCGAAGAATTCTGGGATCGTTAGTGCTTCTGAATCGCGCAAGTAGCGGCCAAACAGCACTACACCGGCGAGGTAGCCCATCTTAGACATCACACCGAGCAGCAGAATTGGCCATGGGAAGCCGTCATAAGCCATACCGGCCTCACCCATCAGCGCAACCGTCGACAAGAATGACGCGACTAGCGTGCCGACGATGAACAAAACGCCGACGTTACGACCGGCGACGAAATAATCGTTCTTGTTACTAATGCCGCGGCTCACCCAAATTCCGACGACCAGAAATCCGATGAACGAAAGAATAACTGTGATCGTAAACGTATCCACTATTTCTCAGCCTCCCCCTTCTCTTCAGCGGTGCGCTGGGCGTTTTTCAGCTCAGAATTTAGTTTCCAATAGGCCAAGCCAAGTCCGATACTAAACACCACGATGTGCAAAATGCTGGGAAATAGCAGTTCGAGCATTCATCACTCCATTCAACAACTGTTCATAAAAACACTGGACGTACAAAACACTGAGAGCCTAGCGTAATTTACGTTTTTTGTCAGGTTTTTCACACCTTCAGTTAAGACTGCTGGTAATCAGGGGGGGGGTAAATCGGCAAAACCACGGTGCTGCAAAGCTGCGTGTGGTGGAACTTGGGAACAGAAAAACCCACCGTTCCAAAAAATGGAAGGTGGGTTCACCATGATGACGCTCCGACTCGGAGCGGTAATCAATTTTTCACTTAGCGTGCTTCTTCGTGGTCAAGCAGGCCTTCCTGAATCTCACGCAAAGACAGCGACAGTGGCTTCTCGCCAGGCTCTGGGGTGACCAAAGGACCAACGAATTCGAAGACGCCTTCGTCTTGTTCTTGGTAGTAGCTGTTGATCTGGCGGGCACGCTTGGCAGCAAAAATCACCAAAGCGTACTTCGACGATACCTTGTTGAGCAGCTCGTCGATCGGTGGATCCGTGATGCCTTCGGGCGTATCGAAGACGCTGTCAGTTTTCGTGGACTCGGTAGTCACTACGAGACCAACCCCTTTTCGCGTTGATTGTATGAAAAATTATGGTTCACTCGGTGCGTATCGTCCGTGTGGTCACAGTGCTGTGTCGCAGCTAGCTGCGGAAAAAATTGCTAATAGCCTCTACCGCTTTATCGAGATCATCATTGACCACAACATGATCGAATTCACCTTGGGCATCCAATTCGACCCGGGCGGTTTCTAACCTCCGTCGAACGACGTCATCAGGCTCGGTACCACGATTGCTTAAGCGATCACAGAGCACTTCCCAGGATGGTGGTGCTAAAAATAGCGTCGTCGCTTCAGGCATTTTTGCCTTGACGTTGCGTGCACCTTCCAAGTCCACCTCCACCAGCACGGGGCGACCTTTTTCCAAGGCTTCGTTGACTGGCTGCGCTGGTGTACCCGAACGTTGCAAGCCGGAATGAACTTCTGCCCATTCCAACATCTCACCATTATCAATGGTTTGTTGGAATTTCTCTGGAGTGACGAAATAATAGTCGATTCCGTCTGTTTCCCCAGGACGAGGGTCCCGAGTAGTCATCGAGACCGAAAAATAAAGGTCGTGGACGGTGTTGCGCAGCTGCTTCACAACCGTGGATTTTCCGACAGCTGTGGGGCCAGCGAGCACAACTAAGCGACCACGTGGTGTCACGACGGGCATAGTTTTTAGTTTTCGGAGTAACCGAAACGGTCCAGCAAAGCACGACGCTGGCGTTCACCAAGGCCACGCAGACGGCGGGTCTGGGCGATCTCCAGGTCCTCCATGATTTCACGAGCCTTGACCTTGCCTACCTTCGGCAGAGCCTCCAAAAGTGCTGCGACCTTGGTCTTGCCGATGATCTCATCGGTTTCAGCCTTGTCGAGAACTTCCTTAAGGTTGGTTCCGCCACGCTTCAATTCAGCTTTGAGCTCAGCGCGTGCCTTGCGGGCCTCAGCGGCCTTCGCTAGGGCTTCTTTACGCTGCTCATCGGTCAACTGTGGAAGGGCCACGTGGATTCCTCCGATTCAATGTGGGTTTATGGTTCTTATCAACGGCAACTGTAGCAGCCACCGCCCGAATGGGAATTATAGAGCGTCAACGCTACCTGTGAAGCTGCGACCTTCTTCTCGCACGGCCCCACACACGGCAACGTTTGCTTTTCGCATATCTTAACACCGTAACCAGGCATTCCGCGATTTCAGGCATTGTTGCGCTGAGAGTTTTTCCACGTCACAGCACTACAGCTTTACGGCGGTCTGCCCGATTATAGCGACATCGAGCCTACAGATATTTTGCTCATTGAGTTATTTGGCGGGAAACTGGCCCGCCTGCTCAAGCACCGCTTTGCGCAGGTCAGAAACTTCTGGACCAGCAGAAAGCACGCTGCGCGAGACATTCGGAAACGCCCAGCTCTCAGCATCCATGGCGATCCGTGCGATATCAGCCACAGTGCCTCCTTGCGCCCCGACGCCCGGCATCAACACAGGACCATTGAATCCCCGTAAATCCGGCGAGCTATCCAGCGTCGCTCCCACGACAATGCCGAGCACGGCACTATCACGGTCGGCATTAAAATCCCGGCAATAACTCACCACGTGCTGTGCGAGGCTCGTCCCGCCGCGTTGGAAGCTCTGTAACTCCACGGCCTCGGGGTTGGACGTCGCGGCGAGGACAAAGACACCCGCCCCGGTTTCTTCTGCGACTGTAATTGCAGGCTCCAACGAACCCAGGCCGAGATACGGTGCAACAGTCACGGCATCGGCGCGCAGAGGTGATTCAGGGTCCAGCCAAGCCGAGGCATAGCCTGCCATCGTCGAGCCAATATCGCCACGTTTAGCATCCGCAATCACCAATGCTCCGGCCTCGCGAAGCTCACGCAATGACTCTTCCAATACAGCGAAGCCAGCTGAGCCAAAACGTTCGTAGAAAGCCACCTGGGGCTTGACGGCGCACGCAGTATCGGCGAAAGCGTCGACGCAACGACGTGAGAACTCACGCAGTCCAGCGACGTCGTCGTCAAGCCCCCAGTCCCGCAGCAAGCTGGCATGCGGATCAATTCCGACACACAACCTGCCACGTTCTGCAGCCCGCTGCCTTAATCGCGCGCCAAAGCTTGGCTTCCGGGCGTCCTGCTGCAAGTTATTCGCCATGATTGAGTTCCTGCAGGCTACGTACAGTCAGCTCATCTCCGCGCAAGGCTTCTATGCCTTGTACCGCTGCGGTTATTCCCTGCACGGTGGTCACCGCCGGAATGCCTACCGAAATAGCTGCTGTTCGGATGTCATAGCCATCATGGCGTGCGCCAGCAGAGCCAGCCGGAGTGTTCAAGATCAAATCAATATGGCCGTCAGTGATGAGATCAACAATCGATTTGCCTTCGACATTGCCCTGCCGGATCTCTGACGCCTTGTGTGCAACCTCACACTCGATGCCATTACGTCGCAGCATCTGCGCTGTACCAGCAGTGGCAACGAGATCGAAACCAAGCGATGCCAGACGCTGAATTGGCACGATCAATGTGCGCTTATCTCGGTTGGCAACCGAAACGAACACGGTGCCCTGGCGAGGTGGGCATCCAAACGCTGCCGTTTCGGCCTTGGCATAAGCGGCACCAAAATTGTCAGCCAAGCCCATGACCTCACCGGTCGACTTCATTTCTGGAGAGAGCAGAGTATCCAGCGGAGTTCCGTCTGGGCGTCGGAAGCGCTTGAACGGCATCACGGCCTCTTTCACCGCGATCGGGTGATCCAACGGCAAAGAACCACCATCATAGGTCGTCGGAATCATTTTTTCGGCGCGCAAATCCTGCAAGCTAGCACCGAGCATGATGCGCGCGGCAGCCTTAGCCAGCGGCACGCCTGTCGCCTTGGAGACGAACGGGACCGTACGGGAAGCCCGTGGGTTTGCCTCGATGACGTAGAGGATATCGTCCTTCAGCGCGAATTGGACATTGATCAGTCCTTTGACACCGATGCCGTGAGCTAGTGCCTTCGTAGATTCGCGAACTTTATCGATGTCTTCAGGCCCCAGCGTCATCGGAGGCAGTGCGCATGATGAATCGCCGGAGTGAATACCGGCTTCTTCGATGTGTTCCATGACGCCAGCTAAATAAACTTCTTCGCCATCGCACAGCGCATCGACGTCGATTTCGATTGCAGAGTCCAAGAACCGGTCGACCAACACTGGGTGGTCCTCACTCAGTTCGGTTGCGCGCTCAATGTAGTTTTCCAGGCTGTTTTCGTCATAGACGATTTCCATGCCACGGCCACCGAGGACATACGACGGGCGCACCAAAACTGGGTAACCAATCTGCGAGGCCACTTCACGAGCCTCAGCATAGGAAGTAGCCGTACCGAAGTCTGGCGCCGGCAGCTGTGCTTTAGCCAAAACCTTTCCGAATACTCCGCGGTCCTCTGCGTTATTGATGGCTTCGGGGCTGGTTCCGACCACTGGTACGCCAGCCGCTTCGAGCCGCTCAGCCAAACCAAGCGGGGTCTGTCCACCGAGTTGCACGATCACACCGGCAACGTTTCCAGACTGCGATTCTGCGTGGTAAACCTCCATGACGTCTTCGAAGGTCAATGGTTCGAAATAGAGACGGTCAGCGGTGTCGTAGTCCGTAGACACAGTCTCTGGGTTGCAGTTGACCATGACGGTCTCGTAGCCGATGCGCGACAACTCGAGGGCCGCATGAACGCAGGAGTAGTCAAACTCGATTCCCTGTCCGATGCGGTTCGGGCCGGAGCCCAGAATAATGACTTTGTCTCTGTCTCGCTGCTCCGAAACTTCGGATTCCGCGTTCGGGTCGTATTCATAGGCAGAGTAGTGATACGGAGTGTGGGCTTCGAATTCGCCAGCACAAGTGTCCACAGTCTTATACACCGGACGAATTCCCAGGCTCCAGCGCAGTGACCGCACACCGTCTTCACCTGCAAATTCTGGGCGCAACGCAGCAATCTGGGCATCCGATAGGCCCATGACTTTCGCTTGGCGCAGCAGTTGTTCATCTAGGACCGGCGCGGTGCGCAAGAAGTTTCCAAACTCCACCAGGTGCGCTAACTCAGCGATAAACCACGGATCAATTTCTGAGGCCTCATGCACCGCATCAACGCTTGCACCCCAGCGCAAAGCCAGTTCGACGTCGTACATACGTCCGTTGGTTGGGCGTCGCAGCCGATCCAGCACCTCAGAAACATTTTCGGCATCACCGGCTATGACCTCATCCGGCACCGTCCACAGTCCGAAAGGCTTCGACTCCAACGAACGCATGACTTTGTTCAAGCCTTGAATGTAGTTGCGGCCAATTCCCATGGCCTCACCCACCGATTTCATGGTGGTAGTCAAGGTGTCGTCAGCACCCGGGAATTTTTCAAAGGCAAAGCGTGGGGCCTTGACGATGACATAGTCCAGCGTCGGTTCGAAGGCTGCCGGGGTAGTTCCGGTGATGTCGTTGGTGACTTCATCGAGTGAGTACCCAATAGCCAACTTCGCCGCCAACTTCGCAATTGGGAAACCTGTGGCTTTCGACGCCAAAGCCGACGAGCGAGACACGCGGGGATTCATTTCGATGACGATGATGCGTCCGTCGTCAGGATTAATGGCGAACTGGATATTACATCCACCGGTGTCGACGCCAACCTCACGGATGATGTCGATGCCTAAATCGCGCATCTTTTGGAATTCGCGGTCAGTCAGTGTCAACGCTGGCGCTACGGTAACCGAGTCACCAGTGTGCACGCCCAGTGCATCAACGTTTTCGATCGATGCGATAACCACAACGTTATCGTCACCGTCGCGCATCAACTCGAGCTCGAATTCTTTCCACCCCAAGATGGATTCTTCAATCAACACGTTCGCATCGGGTGAAGCAGCAATACCGCCACCGGCGATGCGATCAAGGTCTTCGTAGTTATCGGCCAGACCCGAGCCTAATCCACCCATCGTGAAAGACGGGCGTACAACAACCGGCAAGCCGAGTCGTTCGACGCAGGCATGGACCTCGTCCATTGTGTAACAGACCTCGGAACGAGCAGACTCGCCTCCGACCTTTTCTACGATGTCTTTGAATTTCTGTCGGTCTTCTCCGCGTTCGATCGCGTCGATATCCGCACCGATCAGCTCAATGCCGTACTTATCCAATACACCAGCACGGTCCAATTGAATGGCAGCATTCAACGCAGTTTGGCCACCAAGGGTCGCGAGCACGGCATCGATAGGATGGCCGCCAGCACGTTCTTTCTCGATAATCTTCTCGATGTACTCAGTTTCAATCGGTTCCACATAAGTGGCATCCGCGAACTCAGGATCGGTCATAATCGTCGCCGGGTTCGAGTTGACCAAGGTCACCCGCAACCCTTCCGACTTCAAAACTCGGCAAGCCTGGGTGCCCGAATAATCAAATTCGCAGGCTTGGCCGATCACGATAGGTCCGGAACCGATAACCAGGACGTGATGAATATCAGAGCGCTTGGGCATAATTAAGCTTTCCTTTCCTGGCTGTGCTCATCGAGCAGGTGAAGAAATTGGTCAAATAGTGGGTGTGCATCGTGTGGTCCCGCAGCAGATTCCGGGTGGTATTGCACCGAATAAGCCAAGCCGCTGCGCAGCGCCACGCCTTCAACGGTGCCATCATTCAGGCACGTATGGGTGATGATCGCGGGGCCAAAGTCCGTAGAAAAGGAACGGTCAGCATCTCCACTGTCTACGGCGACGGTGGTCACATTGCCTGGCGCTGCCAGCGCAAATCCGTGATTTTGCGAGGTAATATCAATTTTTCCGGTTTCGTGGTGGATCACGGGAACGTTGATGCCACGGTGGCCGAACTTCATTTTGTAGGTTTCCAGGCCCAGCGCACGTCCCAGAAGCTGGTTACCGAAACAAATCCCGAAAAATGGGATCTTGGCTGCCAAGATTTCGCGCAATACCGCAACCATCTCGTCGGCGGTAGCTGGGTCGCCCGGCCCGTTCGAAATAAAGACCCCATCCGGACGGAGTTCTTGGACCTCAGCAAAGCTGGTACCGGCCGGAACAACCACGGTTTCGATGCCTCGCTGCGCAAAATTCCGCGGAGTAGCGGTCTTGATGCCCATATCGAAGGCAACGATTCGGTGCTTCGTCTCTCCTACCGCCGGGATCGTATAAGTC
>NZ_JAPJNQ010000056.1 GCF_030826625.1 Corynebacterium sp.
GCCATTAACGCCGCCCTCCTGGCGAAGATCGGAGAAGGTACCCACCACGTCACCCTTGATAACGCCATCGACACTATGGCCGAAACTGGCCGCGATATGCTGTCGAAATACAAAGAAACATCCATCGGTGGCTTAGCCAAAACTCTCGGCTTCACGGTCAGCCAAGTTGAATGTTAAGCCACCAAACGGAATCAAAGCGAGCAGATTAGCGTAGTTTCGTGAGCAGGTACTGCTCCAACTCGTCAGCTGCAACCTCGGTTTGCTCATGCGCTGCCAGGTCTTTGACTGAGACGATGCCGTCGGCAAGCTCGGACTCTCCCAAAACCAGCGCATAAGCGGCACCTGAACGGTTTGCCGCCTTCATCGCACCTTTCATGCCCTTTCCACCAAAGGCCATATCTGCTGAGATTCCGGCCTGGCGCAGAGAGTTAATCAACACCGGCATCCGGGCGGCCGCGGCTTCGCCTAGTGGTACACCGAAAACTTCTACGCGCTGCTCGACGCCGGGTAGCTCGATACCTTCAGCCTCCAGGGCTAGGACCGCGCGATCGACCCCCAGGCCGAAGCCAATTCCAGACAGCTCCTGACCACCCAACTGCGCCATCAGGCCGTCGTATCGACCGCCGCCACCGATTCCTGACTGCGCCCCCAGGCCATCGTGGACAAATTCAAAACATGTCTTGGTGTAATAATCCAGTCCGCGCACCATGCGTGGGTTCAGCGTGTATTCGATCCCCATATCGTCGAGCAATCCAATGACTGTCTCAAAGTGTTCTCGGCAATCATCATTGAGATGGTCGATCATCAGCGGTGCATCGACGAGCTGACTCTGCACCTCCTCGCGCTTATCGTCTAAAACACGCAATGGATTAATCTCTGCACGACGACGAGTCTCGTCGTCAAGATCGAGCTGCAACAAGAAATCCTGCAATTTTTTGCGATACACAGGGCGACAATTCTGATCGCCCAAACTATTAATCTCCAGGCGATAACCGCTCAACCCCAGGGCGCGGTAGGCGCGATCGGCAATCGCAATTACCTCCGCATCCAAGGCTGGATCGTCCACCCCGATCGCCTCCACCCCAACCTGCTGGAGTTGGCGGTAGCGCCCAGCCTGCGGACGCTCATACCGGAAAAACGGGCCATTGTAAACCAGCTTTGCAGGCAACGGTCCGCGATCAATGCCATGCTGAATCACGGCACGAACAACGCCTGCGGTACCTTCTGGGCGCAGAGTGACGGAGCGATCACCACGATCAGCGAATGTGTACATTTCCTTGGACACCACGTCAGTCGATTCGCCCACTCCACGTGCAAACAACTGGGTATCTTCAAAGATCGGTAGCTCGATGTGCTCGAAACCAGACAAACGCGCGTGATGAACCAGCGTATCGCGCACCTTCACAAACGTCGCCGATTGCGGTGGAATGTAATCAGGAATCCCCTTCGGGGCTACTGCTTTGAATTTCGAAGTACTCACAGGCAACTAGTCTAGCCGTTCAACTGCGCCAAGAACGGATTGGTGGCTTTCTCGTAGCGCACAGTGGTCGTCGGGCCGTGGCCAGGCAAAACTTGAAGTTCGTCTGGAAGGTTCATAACTACTTCCCGCAGTGTTGCATCCATGGCCTGAGGATCAGAAAACGGTAAGTCCGTCCGCCCAATCGCACCCCGAAATAATACGTCTCCAGAGAAAAGGATGTTCTCAGCCTGCAGCATCAAGCACCCCGGTGAGTGCCCCGGAGCGTGAAAAGTTGAAAATTCCCGGCCCAATAATTCGACCGTGCCGGGTTCATTGCGCTTGCCGACGGTACCCAGCGTTCGCAAATCAGCGATCGGGACCATGTTGTCAACGTCGAAAAGCATCTGCATTTGCGGCGGCAAGCCCTTGGTATCGCCTAGCCAAAATTCGTCGGCGGCGTGAATATAGACCGGTATATCAAATTCCTTCGCGAGATTGCCGGCGCAGCGAGTGTGGTCAAAATGTCCGTGCGTCAGAAAAACCGCGTCGATCTGCAACGAATTAGTTGCGGCGACGACGCGGTCGAAAGAATGCATCCCCGGATCGACCACAAAAGCGTGGCCGTTATCGGAGACAACATAGCAATTGGTCTGGTAAGGGCCTGCTGGGAATCCGGAAATCTCCATGCAGGGATTCTACACAGTGATGACGATCCGCCAGGCCACCTACCCCTAGTTGATTAGTTGTTCAGGGCTTCCAATGCAGCCTCGTAATTTGGCTCAGAAGTGATCTCGTCGACAAGCTCCACGTGGGTGATGGTGTGGTTCTCGTCCGCAACGATGACTGTGCGTGCCAGCAAACCTTTCAGCGGCGATCCAGCGAGCTTTACACCGTAATCGTCGCCAAAGCTGGAGCGGAATGCAGAACCGGTCTTCACGTTCTCAATACCCTCGGCATCCGTGAAACGACCATGTGCCATCGGCAAATCGTTAGAGATTCCCAAGACCACGGTGTTGTCCAAACCAGTGGCTTCCTCGTTGAAACGACGCACCGAAGTCGCGCACACACCAGTGTCAAGCGATGGGAAAATATTGAGAACTAGCTTCTTGTCAGCAAAATCGGCAGCGGAGAACTCTTGCAGATCAGAACCGACAACCGTGAAATCTGGCAGCTTATCGCCGACCTGTGGCAACTCGCCTACCGTTTTGGTGTCTTCACCATGAAATTTTGTATTAGCCATGTCCCCCAGACTAATGACTACTGCGCTCTCCCGCCACATTAGTTACAATCTTTCAAGATGCTAGAGATGCTAGGACCGGCCCGGCCATGCCAAGACCGGAAACGTCACCACAACCAGAAAGAATAACCGTGGACAATCAGAACAGCGATAACAAACAACGAGGCACCGATGCTCTCGATGAACTGGACAAAGCGCTAAAATCTCGTGAGCGCAAAGAAAAGACGCGCCCTTTGGGGATCGCATCAGTAGCTGCTCTGGCTATCGTCGCACTCGTCGGCGGAATTTGGCTATTGGCAACGCGGGACGGCGATGACGCCGAACTCACCGCCGAAGAAGAGACAACCACGACTGAGACTCCTGAGATTGAGCCGTTGGCAATGGAACGTAAAGAGCAGCTGGCAGAGACTGTCTCCTGCACTTATGAAGAACGCGAGGGTGAAGCCGGCGCATCCGATGCTGGAAAGCCGAAGACTGAGGACGTGTCCGCTCGTGGAACCGCCACGGTCACCTTGGAAACCTCCCAGGGTGAAATCGGGATGGAACTTGATCGTGAAGTTGCACCGTGCACCGTCAACGCAATCGAACATTTAGCCAGCGAAGGCTATTACGATGACACCGTGTGCCACCGTCTGACCACCGAAGGAATCCACGTTCTTCAGTGTGGCGATCCGACCGGCAAGGGTTCTGGCGGTCCGGGCTTCCAATTCGCTAACGAGTATCCAACGGATGAGCTGGGCGACGAAGCTGCCACCACCCAGGTGATTTATCCACGCGGTTCCATCGCGATGGCTAACGCTGGAGCGGGCACGAATGGCTCGCAATTCTTCTTGAATTACGATGATTCGCCGTTGCAAGCAAACTACACTTACTTCGGTCAAATTAATGACGAAGGCCTGAAGACACTCGACAGTATCGCCGAGGCAGGCACCGAGGACGGTTCAGGTGATGGCGCTCCGGCCGAAGAAGTTCGCATCAAAACGGCAAGTGTGAAGAATTCTTAGAAATTCTTAATAAAATTGCAATAAACGGTTGCGTGGCAAGATATGGATCGGTTATGCTGAACCCGTTCTGCACATATCGTTCTAAGGAATTCAGGCAATATGAAGTTTTCCCCTCGCAAAGCTGCGCTCGCCGGCGCCACTGCAATCGCCCTGTCCGCTTCGGCTCTGACTGCAGCTCCAGCTTTCGCCGCTGACGCTAACCCTGCTGCGTCCGCTCCGTTGAGCTCCGAGGCTAAGGAACTGTTCGGCTCTTCCAGCAATGACAATGCGCAGCCTTCTAAGCAAGCTGAACCTGGCAAAGCAACCGAGAACAAAGACAGTGCATTCAACTTCAAGAAGTTCAACGACATTCTGAAGGCTATCAGCGGTGTTGTTGGCGTTGCCAGCACCATCTTCGCTTTCCTGAAGTCCCTGAAGCTGGTCTAAGAACAGCATCTATACTTCGATCCGGCGGGCAACTCCACTTTTCAAGTGGAGTTGCCCGCCTTCGGCTTTTCGAAATTAATTAGCCAATACGAGACCACCCGACAAGCACAGTAAATGATGCTAATCAGGTGGTCTTGTTCGTCTACCGGCGTCCCTAAGCAGTGACACGGTAAACGTCAAACACACCTTCCGTGTTGCGTAACGTATTCATCAACGCACCTAGCTGTTTGCTCCCAGATACGGTGAAAGTAAAACGGACAGTCGCGACATGATCCTCTGAACAATGCGAGTTCATCGACAGCACCGACAAACTTGACTGTTGGAAGATACCAGTCAGCTCATACAACAGACCCTGGCGGTCAAGTGCTTCTAATTGCAATGTGGCACTAAAAGCACCTTCAGTATCAACGTTATTCGCCCAACTGACATCAAGTACGCGTTCAGGCTCGTCGCGTAACTTCGTGGCATTCGTGCAATCTGCACGGTGGACCGAAACACCACCGCCGCGGGTGACGAACCCAAAAATCTCGTCCCCAGGCACCGGCTGACAGCATTTAGCGATCTTAGCCATAACATCAGGGTTGCCTTCGACAAGAATAGCGCTACCGCCCTTTTCCTGTCCCGCTGCCTGCTGCTTAGATTCCAGTAATTGGCTCCACGGAGTCCGATCAGCCAGGGCATCAACGGCATCTTCTTGGTCGCCGAACATTGCCATCAGTTGATTAGACACGTGTTGTGCGGACACATGCCCGGCCCCAATTGCCGTATACAGTGCATCAATATCAGGGTAATGCAGCTGCGTAGCTACCTGCTTCATTGATGTCGTCGTGAACAGTCGATGCAGTGGGAGTCCGCCCCTCTGGATCTCCGCTGCCAAGGCATCGCGGCCTGCTTCCAGGTGCACCTCGCGCATCTCTTTCGCGAACCACTGTCGGATGTTCGCGCGCGCTCGTGGAGACACCACAAAATTCTGCCAGTCGCGGGACGGACCAGCGTTCGGATCTTTCGACGTAAATATCTCAACGCGGTCGCCCGAGTTGAGCTGAGATTCCAGCGCCACCAGCTTGCCGTTAACTTTGGCGCCGATGCAACGGTGGCCGACCTCAGTATGGACAGTATAAGCAAAATCAACCGGTGTTGACCCTGCCGGAAGAGTGATTACGTCGCCTTTCGGGGTGAAGGCGAAAATTTGGTTAGACGTGAGATCATAGCGCAACGAATCTAGGAACTCGTTGGGGTCAGCGGCTTCTTTCTGCCAATCCAACAGCTGACGCATCCATGCCATCTGGTCTACTTCAGCGTCCTTTTCGCTGTTTTTGCCTTTCAACTCTTTGTAGCGCCAGTGAGCAGCTACCCCGTATTCGGCGTTATGGTGCATCTCGTGCGTACGGACCTGCACCTCCAGTGGTTTCCCTGCTCCCGAAATCACCGTGGTGTGTAACGATTGATAAACGCCGAATCGTGGCTGCGCGATATAGTCTTTGAATCGTCCTGGGAGAGCTGAATAGAGGCCATGAACGACACCGATCGCGGCATAGCAGCTATTGATATCGTTGACGAGGATCCGGATTCCCACCAGGTCAAAGATTTCGGCAAAATCACGACCACGGACAATCATCTTTTGATAAACAGACCAATAATGTTTTGGTCGCCCACGAACTTCGGCATCGATGCCGTTTTCTTTCAGCGTCGACGTCACTTCATCGATGATTTGCGCCAGCACGCGATCACGTTGCGGTGCACGGTCGGCGATCATGCGGACGATTTCGTCGTATTTTTTCGGGTACAAGATGGCAAACGCGAGGTCTTCAAGTTCCCATTTGACGGAAGCCATTCCCAATCGATGCGCCAACGGCGCGATGATCTCGATAGTCTCACGAGCTTTTTTCGCCTGCTTTTCAGGTGGCAAAAAGCGCATCGTGCGCATATTGTGCAAGCGGTCCGAAACCTTGATTACTAACACCCGAGGGTCCTTGGACATCGCGACGATCATCTTCCGGATCGTTTCTGCTTCTGCCCCGCTGCCGAATGCCAACTTGTCCAGCTTTGTCACACCGTCGACTAGCCGGGCAACCTCGGCACCAAAATCACGGGTGAGGTCGTCTAATGAATAATCAGTGTCTTCGACAGTGTCGTGCAATAATGCAGCAACCACCGTCGTAGAATCCATTCCGATTTCTGCAGCAATCGTTGCTACCGCCAACGGATGCGTAATATATGGATCGCCTGAGTTTCGAGTAACGCCTTCATGCAACCGTTCGGCCGTCTCATAGGCACGATTGATGAGATCGGCATCAGCTTTCGGATGAAACTCACGGTGAATCGACATGAGTGGTTCAAGTACCGGCTTAATCTTCACCTTGCCGGAGGTCAGAGACCGCGCAAGCCGTGCCGACATGCTGCGCACACTCGGTGATGATCGCTTTACTGCTTTATTATCAGGCATAATTGCATCTCCGCACTCTAGCGCGCTGAATTCGGATATATTACAACCAGATTATCGTCCCCTAGCTTTTCCCGCCCGTCCAAACCTGGAATCTCCAAAATCACAACATTGGCGACAACATTAGCCCCACAAGCTGCGAGCAGTTTTTTGGCAGCCCCTAGTGTTCCACCGGTGGCGAGAATATCATCAACAAGGGCGACATTTTTCCCCTCAAGGTCTATGCCATCCGCGGGGACCTCGAGCGCAGCGTTACCGTATTCTAAGCTGTAGTCCTGGCTGTGGACCGGGGGCGGCAACTTACCCTTCTTACGTATTGCCAGAATCCCGAGCCCCAGTTTGTATGCAACCGCAGATCCCAACAGGAATCCACGAGCATCCAGGCCTCCAATAATTTCAGCACCAGCTTGTTGACATTGTTCTGCCAAAGCATCGACAAGTACCGCAAAAGATTTCGGATCCGCGAGAACCGGTGTGAGGTCCTCAAAAACTATTCCTGGCTGCGGGAAGTCATGGACCCGACGTATTTTATCCTCCAATACGTTCTGGGCTCCGACAAGAGTCATGGTTTTAGCGAATTCAGTCACAGTATATTTTCCCATTGTTGGCGATCAGTGCGTTAAATCAATGACAGCGAGGTGTACTAAGGATTGCACTAACACAGATGTTTTATCTGCTTTGCTGCCAGCGATCCATATTCCAGCCTATTCCCGATTCACCAGTATAAGGCACTGCATGATTGACGTTTCGGTTAATCACGAAGACTCGTGGTTGTGCTGCGAGTGGAATAACATGCATTTCAGCCCACATCTTTTCTTCGGCGTCTCGAAGCCCTGCTATGTCATTGACTTGTGCAGCTGCCCGAGTATCTAAATTCGGTGGATAGACTGCCCCCAGGTAAGCATCGATTCCAGCTTCATTCGGCTGGTCATCCCGATACAGATCATCCGCGGTTGTTTCTGCGTGCGCAGCATCCACTATTTCTATGCCAGCGTTGCGGCATTCAGTCGCGATAGTTTCCACCATCTGTCGCAACCGTTGGTCTTGCCCTCGATATCCGATCCGGATTGTCTGGCCTTGAAGCGCTCGCGCTTTGTTAATGTCAACGCCAGCGTGTGGCTCTGCAATATCACGCAGGTCTGCTCGAACAGGGTCTTCATGTTCAATGCTCTGCCACAGGACTGGTTCTACGTCTACCCCAGAAGAGTGTGAAGAGGTCGCTGCAACAGCTGCTTGATCGATGCAGGCGGCAAAAGCATGTCTGTTTTCGACGTCTGCGAAAATTCCAGAATCTGCAAGCAACAGAGCATCCGTGAGTTCGCCAACTTCGGGTACAACCTCAAAATTTTGGTTGGCGATATCTCGGTCCAACCATTCAGGATCAACCTGGCTGATATCAGCAATATCAAGGTGCCCACGTTGAAGTAATGCTGCTGAGTCAGCACGCGCAGGCCAGAGCGCTAAGCTAGCCAATTGCGCATCATCCCCATAATAGGCAGCGTTGCGGGCTAAAACGGCAGCTCCTTGATCAGTCACATGATCGATGAGAAATGGCCCGAAAGAAACTTGCAGCAGTGGATCGAAGTTCTCTAAGTTAAAACCTTCCGACCAAATGCGAGCGGGTTCGGCAAGCAATTCTGCGTCGCGGTGTACGAGCGCTTGATACAAATCATATTTCGACATCCCCGCGCGCGAAGCAATCGCATGTGCTGGTAGCACGGTTCCCGGCGCAAAAAGTTCTCGCCATCGATCCCCTGCACCTTCATTAAACTTCACCACAAAACGTAATGAACCAGGTTGGCATTCAAAATGCTCGATGTGTTGCATCAAGGGAAGCTGCGAATCGAACAATTCTGGCATTACTCCGGCGGTATAGGCGAGCAAGTAATCCGTACAGGTTATTGCAGCTCCATCCGAAAATTGTGCACCCTCAGCGATGGTATAGATGACTTGCGGTTCAACGCCCGGCAAGAAACGGACACTGATCAAGTCGCTATTTTGAATCATTTGGCCGTGAGGTCCCGCCACGTGCACCCCTGGATACAGCCGTGCCGAGAGCTGTTGTGCTGCGGTTGCACTGCCCTTTGCCGATGCAGCATTCGTCGTCGTTAACGGCGAGGAAGACTGATAGTTGAGCTCTATTGCGCCATCAGCAACCGTGCTAATCCAGCCGGGATGATCATCCGCCACGGGTTCGGGATCTTCAGCACAAGAAACCAGCCCACCAGCCAGTGCTAGTGAGCATGCAATGATTCCACAGTGGCGGAGAATCATCCGCACCTTTGATGAGGCCGATTTTGAAGATGCCGTCATAGCGTGCTCGTTTCTTGCAATTGTCTCGGGCGATATTTCAGGCAACAAATATTGGATGCGCAATCATAGGCGGCTATAGCATTTACATCGGCCACCGGCTCGACTATTCAGGCCGCCAGGTACTGCCCGTTGTTTTTTGTGCACCGTGATGGTTCTCGGGCGTCGGGGCGTTGACGGGTGCACTTTCTGGCGCAGCGAAGGTTCGGTGTTCGATCTCATCATCGTTCACGGCAAGATCGGTGTCTTCGGATCCTCGTGCCCTATAATCAGCGACCTCTTGGTTGTGCTTTTTGATCTTCTTGCTTCGGTTGACCAATGAAACAAGCAATGGCGTCGCCAAGAAAATCGAAGAGAAAATACCTTCGATAACTCCAATCAGCTGCACCAATGCAAGGTCGCGCAGTGTACCGATACCCATCAACCACACGGCGACGACGAACAACGCAATGATTGGCAATGCAGAAATCACCGAAGTCGAAATAGAACGCATGACGGTTTGATTGATTGCGCGATTCGCTTCCTCGGAATACGTTGCGCGGCGCGATGCGGTGATGCCTTCAGTATTTTCGTTGACCTTATCGAAGACAATAACGGTGTCGTAAATCGAGAATGTCAGCACTGTCAACAAACCGATGATGACCGCTGGCGAAACTTCGAAACCGAACAGGGAATAAATCCCGGCGATGAGCACGCCATCAACAACGAGCGCCCCCATCGCTGCAACCGCCATGAATTTCTGCAGCCTGAAAGCGACATAAATGGTCGCAAATACCAGGAAGACGATCATAGACAACAGCATGCGCTGAGTGATCGTGTCGCCCCACGACTCGGAGACCGTGGAATCACCGATGGCATCCGGTGATGGCTTACCAGTGTGATCGACCGGCTGGTGCTCCTCAAAAATCGCCAGACGAGCTTCACCAATTTGCTCAGGCGAAAGGTGCTGCGAGGTAATCTCTAGAGTCTCGGAGTCACCGGAACCCACAATCTGTGTGAGCTCTGGTTCCACACCAGTCGCTTCAACAAAGGTCTCTTCGACTTCTTCCGCGACGAGATCACCCGCTGGCATCGTCATACGAGTGCCGCCTTCAAAGTCGATAGACATGGAGAATCCACGGAATAGCATCGACGCCAAGCTGATAAGGATCAAAGCCGCTGTGATGATATAAAACAGCTTCGTGCGGCCGATGAAATCGATGCCGCCATCACCGGTGGTTAAGCGGTTGACTAGTGATTGTTTAGCCATGGATTTTCTCCTCATCCGCGTTATCAGCTTCAGCTCGGCGCTCTTCGATAAGATCGTAGACTTTACCCAGCCCGTTGACCTGTGGCTTAGCCCAGAAAGGTTTACGTGCGACAAGAATCATCAACGGAGCAGTAACCAAGAACGAAACGACGATGTCGAATACCGTGGTAATACCCAGTGTGAACGCGAAGCCTTTGACATCACCGACCGCCAAGAAATAAACCACGACGGAGCCGATGAGCGTGACGACGTTACCGGTAACGATAGTTCGCTTCGCGCGATCCCATGCCCGCGGTGCTGCAGAACGGAACGTACGTCCCTGCAAAAGTTCATCTTTTATACGTTCATAGAGAACGACGAAAGAGTCAGCCGCGGTAGCGATACCAATGATCAGACCCGCGATTCCGGAAAGATCAAGAGAATAGCCGATCCAGCGTCCCAAGAGCACGATCGCAGCGTAGGTAATGACACCTGCGGCCGCTAACGAGACCAAAGATATCAACGCGAGCAATCGATAGTAATAGAAAACATAAATCGCGATCAGAGCGATACCCACCAACCCTGCAATCAGGCCAGCTTTCAATGCCGCCTGTCCCAGCGATGGCGGAACCGTTTCGGCTGTGCCTCCAGGTGTTCCGTCTTCACCGACGAATGACAGAGGCAACGCTCCGTAGCGAAGATTATTCGCTAGTTCCTGCGCCTCTTCCTGGCTGAATTGACCCGTGATTGAGGTAGTTGAACCATACGGGGTAACTCCCTGAATCACCGGCGCAGAAATCACGTTGGAGTCCAAAGTGATAGCGATTTGTTGCTGTAGATACTCCTGCGTGAGATCAGCCCAGGTCTGCGCACCAGACGGGCCAGAACCCGGCTTAAAAGCGAACGAAATTTCCATTTGCCCGCTGTGCTGATTGAAACCACCGTTGATCGGGCTATCAGTATCAATTTCATTACCCGTCAGGCGTGGCCCCTCTGGATCGGTAACTCCATTAAGCAGCGGTGCCGGCTGTAATAAGTAAGGCTGTCCCTGCTCATAATCACACGTCACCAGAGGTAATGCTGGATCGTCGGCACCAGACAATGGATCAATATCACCTTGACAGGTCATCAACGCGCTCGCAGCAGCTTGCGTGGTGGGGTCTTCGGACTGTCGGTCCGCAATCAACAACTTCGTAACTTCTTCACGGCGCTCAGCTTGCTCCAAAGAATTAGACGGCTCAGGTTTTACCTTTGCGGTAATTTTTGGTTTCTCCCCAAGTGCTGAAGATTCTTCACTCGCAGTTTCGTCGTTGTGCGCAGCTGAGTCGTTGTGCTCAGCGAATGCCGCGTAGATCCGATCGATCGTCTCTTCAGCTTGCTCTTTTGTGGTCAGATCATATTCAACCCATCGGTTCGCCATTTCTCCGAGCGTTTCAGCAAGAGCTGAAGGATTTGGCGTCGGTTGTTGCGCAACGGGACGGAAGAGTAGCTGCGAAGTCTGTCCGACGGCGCGAGCCTGTGCGGTGTCTTCGCCTGGCACAGTGATGACCAGCGTATTACCATCGGCTACAACTTGTGCGCCTGATACGCCCATACCGTTAACGCGCTGTTCCAGAATTGCGCGCGCCTGATCAAGCTGATCCTGCGTGGGCTCATCCCCCTGCGGAACCAGCGTGACGCGGGTGCCGCCCTGTAGGTCAATACCCAGTCGCGGCGTTGCTTGACGGTCACCCGTAAACAGAATTAGCGAAAATAGCGCCACGGTGACGACAATAAACCAGGCTAGCGCCTTGGCAGGCCAGCTTCGCGCGTTTCCGACGCGTTTGGCCTTTGTATTTGGTTCCGGCAAGGGTGTTTCTCCTGAAAACGTGAACGCATACTGCAAAACGTGAATGCATACGGCAATCGGTCGCTGTTGCAGTATAGGCGCTAGTTAGCTATTACGGTTGTCATTTTCTGGGTGATTAGGAAACTCCTGCTCACCATTGTTGCCCGAGTCTGTATTAACTCCATCATTGACTGATTCTGGAACGGCCGGTGAATTCTGCGCCGGGCTCACTTGGTCTGCTGGACGCAAAATCGCGATTTTTTCCATGGTGACTTCTACGCCACTGGCCACCTCACCAGTCACACTGGTTTCACCGATCTCGGTCAGCACCAAGTGGATACCGCCAGCCGAAATTACGCGATCCCCGGGCTGCAACGCTTGCTGGAAACTACGCATCTCGTCTTGCTGTTTACGCTGCTTACGCATCATGAAAAACGATGGCAGCAAGAATAATGCCAAGAGGCCAAAAATGAGAAGAATATCCATGCCCCATAGTGTGCCAGACCGGGCTAAGGCAATGCTACTTAGGTCCGACGGAACGATCGTTTGGTGGCGCTACTAGACCTAAATTTCGATTAATCATCAATTTGACCTGGCGCATGCTCTGGGGCTTGCAGGCCAAGGTGCGCCCAAGCTCGCGCAGTAGCAACGCGTCCCCGCCCGGTGCGTGCTAACAATCCAGCACGCACTAAAAATGGTTCACAGACTTCTTCGACGGTTGCAGCCTCCTCACCAACCGCAACCGCCAATGTGTTCACACCAACCGGACCTCCGGCATGACCTTTCACGAGTGCTCCCAGAACCGCCCTGTCCAAGCGGTCGAGTCCGAGATTGTCAACGTCAAAGACTTCTAGAGCGCCTTGGGCTGAAGCTAGATCGATGCGGCCTGTGCCATGTACATCAGCGTAGTCACGCACACGGCGCAACAAACGATTCGCAATACGCGGGGTACCGCGTGAACGCGAACCGATTTCCACTGCTGCATCGTGGTCAATCTCTACCTGCAGGATTTTAGCGGTGCGTTCGATTACCTCGGTGAGATCAGCAGTGTCATAAAACTCCATTTGCGCGTTAAAGCCAAAGCGATCACGCAACGGCCCAGTAAGCATGCCAGCGCGAGTAGTCGCACCAACCAAAGTGAATGGAGGAATTTCCAATGGAATTGAGGTGGCCCCGGGACCTTTGCCAACGATGACGTCGATGCGAAAATCTTCCATCGCCATATAAAGCATTTCTTCAGCTGAGCGCGCCATTCGATGGATTTCATCAATGAATAGCACGTCGCCTTCGATCAGGTTAGACAACATCGCGGCTAGGTCGCCAGCTCGCTCCAATGCTGGCCCCGAGGTCATTCGCAAGCTAGATCCAAGCTCACCGGCGATGATCATCGCCATCGTCGTCTTCCCCAGCCCTGGGGGTCCGGAAAGCAGCACGTGGTCCGGAGTGACGTTGCGTCCACGTGCACCGTCTAATACCAGCGAAAGCTGCTGACGCACCTTTGGTTGTCCAATGAACTCACCAAGATTTTTCGGTCGGAGGGAACGTTCGATATCTTGCTCGCCGTATTGCCGGTGCGGGTCGACAGCAGCGTCGTGTGAACGACCATTACGCCCCGAGCCTGGTTGATGTGCGGGATTTTTCCCAGTGTTGGCGATATAGTCTGCCGGCAATTCAAACTCTGTGCGCTCTAAATCTGACATATTTGATAGTTCATTCTCGATAGCTCATTTTCAGAAGCTCAATCTCCACAGTTACCTGCAGCATCTTATTGTGGTCCCAGCTTCGCCAAAGCCGCACGCAGCGTCTGTGAAGAATTCGCCTCCGGGTCTTCCGCCAATACGCGATCGACGGTGACCTTAGCCTGTTTGTCGCTGAATCCAAGGCCAACCAGCGCCTCCACGACATGCTCAGCGACACCCAATGCTCCAAAATCAGCGGCTTCCCCAACACTGGTTTGTGTGCCAGCGAATTCTAGTTCTGCCTCCGCCGGTTGCCACGCTGCTACTTTATCTTTGAGTTCAACGATAATCCGTTCTGCCACCCGTTTTCCGATCCCGGGAATTCGTTGCAAACTCTTCGATTCGCCGTTCGCGATCGCTGAAGCAAGTTCTTGTGCATTGAGCACAGAAAGTGCCGTCATCGCGAGTTTTGGTCCAAACCCCGAGACTTTTTGCAGCACCGTAAACATTTCTTGGTCGCTCGATTCAGTGAACCCATACAAGGTCATTGAATCTTCTTTGACGGCCAACGTCGTCAAGATAAATGCATCCTCGCCACGTGTTAAGCGCGCCAATGTGCGCGGCGTAGCGATAACCCGGTACCCCACCCCGCAGCACTCGAG
>NZ_JAPJNQ010000057.1 GCF_030826625.1 Corynebacterium sp.
GATCCACGAGCAAACCCCTCGCTCAGTACTCCCCGAGTGCTGCGGCCTTACAGCACCTTGCGCAGGCTTCTTCGTACCGTAGGTCCAGCGACGTTGCGCTCGCATGGTGTGCGGAGCGAAGCAAGATCGGCAGGTTGGTAGGTACGACAACGGCGCGTGGTTTTTATACTAAGCGCCTGGGTTTTTCTACCTCCCATGCGAATTCTCTAAAAGCCAGCGCAAAAACGGCCTATGGGTCGATTTATATTCCCGAATACGATCCCGACGATGAACTGCTCGCCGACGAATCCAGTAACCAGCGTTCGCGTCGCCTCAGGGTAGCGAAAAATAAGCTCAGCCAAGAGAAATTTGCTCAGTCTGAAAGCCGTCGTCTAGCACTGCAAATCTCGCCCGACCAGCTCGATGCGATTGATCACCAACTACGCCATCTCAACGACACTGCGGTGCCCGGAAGGCATCGTGTTCGTATGGAGTCGATCCAGCAGGCGGTTGCAGGTCGCGACTGCGCTGACCTGGCTCATTGGTGTCGCGACCGCATTCGCGATGCCAATAACCACCCGGATGCGCATTCAACCCCGGAAAAATCACGCGCCTCGCAACAATCGGCGCGCGCGAAGCGTGCTGTGACCAGACCGCGTGAGCTTCCAAACGGGATGATGAATTTTGGCATTACCACTGATCCCACGTTTTCTGCCCGCATAGAGGCGATACGCGCACAAGCCACACGTGTATGGAAGGCGCGCCAGGCTGATGCCACTGTTGCTGAAAACCGCACTCTGCCGCAGTTTGTGCACGACTATTTCATGGATACGATCCTCGGGCCGGTCCCCTATTCTTCAGAGGGTGGCATCAACCTAACAGGAGAATCGCCTACAGCGGCGAATAATCCCGGCGAAACCCCCAAAACACCATCCCAAGATCAAACCACTCAGGCGGCTAAAACGACTAAGCAGGAAGTCAGTCCTGCAGCCAGCCGATCCGATCGGAGCCGGGTGAGCGCACAACTAGTGATCGTCGGCACGCTCGATGATTACCTCAACATGGGGCCATCATCGAAATTCCAGACTGACACGGGGATCACGCTTACGCCACGAGAGATCATGCAGCTGGGTATTTCGGAATGTCACCTTGGCATAACAGATAACGGGCGAGCTGAGATTCTCGACGCCGGGAGAGTACGAAATATGTCGCAGATTCAACGCGCGTTCCTGACTGCAATGCAGTTGGTCTGCAGTTACCCAGGGTGCAGCGAACCAGCGGCAAATTGCGAAGGTCACCATATCGTCGCTTTTTCGCAAGGTGGAAAAACGGAGATCGACAACCTAGCGCTGTTATGCCCGTACCACCACCGGGCGAACGATGACCAGCGCACCGGCAACAATAACAAGGGGTACATCACTCATGAGGGGCGCAGCCACTTGGTAGGCCGATTCGATCCTAGAACTGGACGCACCGAAATCAATGAGTCCGTGGTAGCGAAAAAGGCACCAGGCCGCCGATTAATGGCGAAGGACGGCGTCATGAACGGTGATACCAGGACCGAAGATTCCCGACGAGCTGCCTGATCTGGGATGATTCTCTCGCCATTTAAGCGTGTGCTTGGTTGACCTAAGACACACAAAATCCCTGTGTGCCCGTCTGAAACTCTGCCATAACTGTGTCGAAACAAGTCGGCAAGATCCATTCAGGCCCACAGGGTGCGTGCTGACAACCAAATCTCTGATGATTTGGCGGTCGCTGAATAAAATTGAGTAGTTTACTTACCCAATTTACGACGCTGAACGCGAGTGCGACGCAGCATCTTACGGTGCTTCTTCTTGGACATGCGCTTACGGCGCTTCTTAATCACTGATCCCATGGTCAGTACCCTCAATTCTTCGTTGATATCTGTACAAAACTACCGACACTAATGCTCAACACTTTAGCGATTCCCCAGAAGCTTACCCAAATTAGGGTCTTCACTGGGAAACACCCCACCGGCAAGTCGAGTCTATCGACGATGTTCCAGGCGCCATAAACTCGAGATTTAAAACCCGAGCTCGTGAGAGCCCAGTTCTGATGTGGTGGCCGGTGTTGAGACCGTGTGTTACCCGACCTCGTAGATTGAAGAGTTCAGATATTCACTCACGGCTTCTTCGTGAACGCGGAAAGAACGTCCTACGCGCACGGCCGGTAGATCACCAGCGTGTACGAGGCGGTATACCGTCATCTTCGAGACCCGCATCATTTCAGCGACCTCGGCGATGGTCAGGAACGTTCCCTTATCTTCATGTGCCATATAAATCTCACCCTTCAGCTCGTAGTGCGCTGCAGGCTTCCCCTCCCGCAGGACTTCACACGCACGTGCTCAAACTAGTCTAGCGTGTCACTTGTGACTATTGCGACCCGCCCTGCACATTAATCCCAAAATTCGCTTCAAACATCGGCAATACCACCTGAAACGCAACTGTTCATGCGTTTACAAAAAGCTAAAATTCCGGTCAGCTGCGGCCATTTTGTCCTCCACAAATCACACCGATGTAACTCCCGCCTGCATTCGCACCGCGATGGCAAACAAACGGTGGGCGGAAAAGGATTGCCTGCCCGAAAAATCCAAATCCCCACTGCACACAAGGCTGCCTTCAAAATACGAAGGCAGTGGGAATGCAGCGGGGATACACCGGGAATGCAGTAAAGAGGCGGTACGGTGGCAGCTAGAAGGCAAGAACGCTGAAAAATAAGCAACCAAGCTCTCGCCATTGAGACGAAGCTAGCTCTGCTTTTATGAAGCTAGCTCAGCTTTTATACGGAACTAACTCCGCCATCAAGCTCCACTCGCTAGCCCAATTCTTTGGAGCGGTTAGCGCAAGCTTCGGCCGCACGGAAAAACATGCCTCGAATCCCGGATTCTTCCAGTTCACGCAGCGCATGCACCGTGGTGCCTCCAGGTGAGGATACGTTTTGACGCAGCGTTGCTGGGTCACGACCAGAATCGGTCAGCATCTTACCGGCGCCATGTGCCGCATTTGTAGCAAGTTTTTCGGCCACATCGCGCTTCAGACCAAGCTGTACACCAGCGTCGATAAGCGCTTCGGTCACGAGGAAATAGTAGGCCGGTGAGGATCCCGACATCGCAGTGACCGCATCCATATTGCTTTCTTCCACGATGACGACTTCACCGACGGCCTCCAACAACTCGGACACGCCGGACATCTGCTTATCAGTGACATTTGTTCCAGGCGCTGCAGCATTTGTGCCCTTACCCACCAGCATCGGGGTATTCGGCATCACTCGTACGACCGGCACTCCATCGCCTGCAGCCTTTTCCATCGCGTCGAGCGTGAGCCCTGCAGCCATCGACACGACAACGGTCTTACCTGAACGAGTCTGTAAACCCTCGGATACTTCTTCCAACAGGTCGATAATGTGATACGGCTTCACGCAAAGAAACGCATAGTCTGCTTCTTGGATCGCGGCCACGTTATCCGACGTTGTATTCACGCCGTAATTGTCCTCGAAATACTTGGACTTATCCGCGCTACGGTTGGTTACGGTGATGGACTTTGGGTCGTAATCGGAGGCTACAAGACCGGAAACGAGAGCTTCACCGATCTGGCCTCCACCTAATACAGCAATGTTAGTCATGACTTCTACGATGCCAGAAAGCGAAACCCCTAGCCACCACATTGGGTTGGACTAGGGGTTTCGCAAACCTTGCAGATCATCGCGTCAAAGCCTGCTGTCGGCTGACCGGTGCGCAATCAGGCTCACAATAAAGCACGCAATAAGGTAGGCAATAAAGTACGCTGCCGGCGGGTAATTTTGCACCGAAGACACCGTCGACAAGCACTTGCCGACGTTATAGCACCACCAAAACTGCCGGACCGAAAGTCAGTAGCAGACCAACGATTACCGCCAGGCTCATCGATAAGCCATCTCGCTCCGTGCGCAACGCATGCACGACGCCTGCCATCACACCGGTTACACCAACTGCCAGGGCTGCAACCAGGAAATTGTTGAGCGAGCCCCAGAGCATCTCGAAGCCCTTGAACACGACTACGCCAAGAACTATGCCGACGAGTGCCAGCAGAATAACCGCAATCGGGTTCATGCCCTCGCCTTCAGCTGCTGGTTTTTCTTGCTCAGCATCTGCGCCTGCATGAACCGGGGACTGCTGGTCGCTTTGTCCTGGCGTGAACAGCTGTTGGTCACCGCGCGCACGAGGTTGTGGCTTGCTTTGTTGTGCGCTCGCGGCAGCCGCACCGCTCACCTTCTGAATTTCAGAAGTATCGTCAACTGCCCGCTGGCCAATCTGCTGTGTGGCAGTTTTGGCCTGGTTCGAAGATTCTTTGACCTGGCTGGTGGTGTTTACCTTGGGGATTTCGCCCGTGGTTTCAGCATCGCCACGGGTTTTCCCAGACGCGTCTTTCTTCTCTTGACCCGTGTGTGCATCGGTGACTCGCGAAATTTCTGCAGTTTCATCGGCCGCCGGGCTTGGCTTCTCAGCAGCTTTTGCGGCAGGCGACGTTGCAGCAGGCTCGCCTTGCCCAGTCTTCCCAGTCTGCCCAGTTTGCCCATTCAGCCCAGTCTGCCCCGGTGTTCCGGATTCTGTGGTTGCAGTGCTCTCGGTTTTTGCCTTCGCCGCAGGCTTAGAGGCTGGTTTCGCAGTCACATTAGAGGCTGGTTTCGCAGTCACATTAGAGGCTGGTTTCGCAGCGACATCTTCACGGCTGTTCCTGTCAGCATTTGCTACCGCACCAGCCCCTGGGTTAGTTATAGCACCAGCGGTCGCGGACTTATCCGCACGTCCATCCGCTGTCGCGTCACTAGTTTTCCGGTTAACCGTGAACGATTTCGTTCTCGTCCGGGTTACCTGCTGCTTTGTGGCTGGTTTCTCAACTCCGCCGGCGTTCGTGGCAGGCTTTCCGCTGCCTGAAAGCTTCTCGGCTGGAGATTGCCCGGTCTCAGGTTTCCCGGCCTCAGTCTTCCCGGCCGCAGACTTGCCACCCGCAGACTTCCCGGCCGGTGCGCCTGCATCCGTCGTCTGCCCCACTGAAGGCTCGTCAATCGGCGAACCGTGCTTAGATTCCTTTGGCTTAGCCTTGACCTTCGGGAAGGATCCCGTCAGCTCCGCGACGGAGACCCCACCATCTTCCATGCTGCGGCGCCGACGGCGACGTGGTTTCTCCGCAGCATCCTTGTCGGAACTGCCTCGCCCGCCCCGCGCTCCATCAGCATCCTTTTTCTCTTTGCCGGCGCGAGCCAACAATTCCGCGACTGTTAATTGTTTGTCGTCAGACATGCTGTCTCTCCCTACTCCAGTCCTTTATCGATGCGACGCAGAATCACGCCTTCGCGCAGTGCCCACGGGCAGATTTCGAGTTCGTCGATTCCTAATGCTCGCATACTAGCTTCCGCAACCAAAGCACCGGCAACGATTTGGTGAGAACGATCGTTGCTCACTCCCTCAAGTTCGGCTCGGTCTGCAGCCGTCATGCGGGAGATAAAAGCAATGAGTTGGCGCAAACCAGGAGCGGTTAGACTGCGCCGCACATAAGGGCCTGCTGACGACGGCGCCGCACCGGTCAAGCGCGCCAGCGAACGAATCGTCTTCGAGGTACCCACCGCGATTCCGGGGTCACCATAGGCGCGGATCTCGGTAGCAACGTCCTTCAACTCGGCGTCGATGTAATCACGCAGAGTATTGATCTTCTTCTTGCCCGGCGGATCAGTGTCGAACCAGTTGTAGGTCAAGCGTCCAGCACCCAAATCCAACGAACTCGCAACATCTGGGTGCTCATGGGTCCCGGTGCACAGCTCCAGCGAGCCACCACCAATATCGATGTTGGTGATGCGCCCCGCTGACCAGCCATACCACCGGCGTACGGCCAAAAACGTCAGCCGGCCTTCGTCCTCACCCGACAGGATCTCCAGACGCACTCCAGTGTGCTTTTCCACCTCGTCCAAGACATAAGCCGAGTTGGTGGCAGACCGAATTGCAGACGTCGCAAAGGGCATGAACTCGTCACACCCGAGCTTATTGGCCAGCTCTTTGGCTTCCTTAACCGCCGCAATCAGCTTCTTCAGCCCACGGTCGTGGATATTGCCGTCGGAATCGAGCTGCTCCACCAGCTTCAGCGAGGTCTTCCAATCACTCATTGGGGTTGGTCGACCACCGTCGCGGACATCTACTGCTACTAGGTGGACAGTGTTGCTGCCCACGTCAATTACACCTAATCGCACACTCCTAGCCTAAACGGTCTACGGTGTCTAGGTGTGAATCACGCACACTCTTCTTCTGTTTTACTTGGTTTTCCCGCAATGTCGCCGGCCGGGAAGTCCATTCGTGCTGGCCGCGAAACCGCCCCGGATTTCCCTCGGGAATGGTTCGAATTCACCAACCCAGACGATCCGGAACACGTATTTTCCGTCGACCTGACTTGGGTAGAATCCCACTACAGTTGCCGTTTTGGTACGCCGGAGTGCTTTGGCATTCGGGAAGGCATCACCGACGTGGCGTGCTGCACCCACGGGGCTTTTCTTGCGGACGAAACCGACCAGGACCAGCTTTTCGACGCCGTCGCCGAGATGCCCGCGAAGTATTGGCAATTGCGCCCGAAGAACACCGACGAACACCTTTCTGGAGTTGCGCCAGCTGGCGAGTTGGAGCCGTGGCTGGTTTGGGACGAGGAAGAAAACGACGATGGCGAGATGGAACCGTCATTGAAAACCCGTACGGTCGACGGCGGGTGTATTTTCGCAAATCGCCACGGTTGGGAAACTGGTGCAGGTTGCGCCCTGCACCAGTGGGCGATGGCGGAAGGTGAGGACTTAACCGTCGTCAAGCCGGAAGTGTGTTGGCAGGTGCCGATTCGTCGGCATGAGGATTACGAGACACGCACCGATGGCGTGGAAATTCTGCGCACGGTGATTGGCGAATAAGACCGACGCGCCTGGGGCAACGGGGGTGAAGATTTCGATTGGTGGTGTTCGTCAGCGCCACAATGCCACACCACGAACGAACCACTGTGGCAATCGCACCGGGAAGAGCTCACCGCCGTGATGGGAAAACGCAATTACGAGATCCTGGTGAATCACTGCCAGGTGCGCCAGCAAGCTCGCGAAGCAGGCGTGGAGCTTCCACAACATCCAGCCACCCGGCAGGCGCAGCGCGGAAACTAGGCAGGGCGGCATCCGATCAAGTCCTGATTAGATGCCAAAGTCAGCACCTGGTCAGGCGTCGAATTTATAGCCCAGCCCGCGCACGGTAACCACATGCGAAGGCCGTGACGGCTCCGGTTCGATCTTGGAGCGCAATCGTTTGACGTGAACGTCGATGGTTTTGGTATCTCCGATGTAGTCCGAGCCCCAAATCCGGTCAATCAGCTGCCCTCGGGTAAGCACACGGCCAGCGTTTTCCAGCAGGTACTCCAGCAAGTGGAATTCTTTCAGCGGCATCGGCACGGCTTCGCCGTCGACGTAGACGATATGCCGGCCGACATCCATGCGCACGCGCCCGCCTTCCAGAATATTCTCCGAATCACCGTCGGCTTCTGGTTCGCTGGGCTCGCCGCCACGGCGAAGGACGGCCCTGATGCGGGCAGTCAGTTCGCGAGCGGAGTACGGTTTCGTCACGTAGTCATCCGCACCGAGTTCGAGTCCAAGCACTTTGTCGATCTCCGAATCGCGTGCAGTGACCATAATGATCGGCACCTGCGACGTCACCCGGATCTTTTTGCATACCTCGGTGCCGGACATGCCGGGCAGCATAAGGTCGAGCAGCACAATATCAACGGGGTGGGACTGGAACGTCGACAAGGCACTGGGGCCATCGGTAGCGACGAGCGTGTCGAAGCCTTCCTTGCGCAATAAGAATGCCAATGGGTCGGCCAGCGACTCTTCGTCTTCCACGATCAATACAGTAGCCATAGGGCTGGATCCTTTTGTCGTTGTGTTTTGGTGCATCCGGTGCGAGCCAGTCCTGCGTAACGCCGTGACCATGCAAAACATGGTTGCGGTCGCAGGGCTAATTCTATAGCACGCCCCGTTCACTGTCATGATCACGATATCGCGGCAATGCCAGAGTGAAGGTCGTGCCTTCGCCGAGCTCTGAACGCAAACTGATATTGCCGCCGTGATTCGCGACTACATGTTTAACAATCGCCAAACCCAATCCGGTACCACCGGTCTGGCGGGAACGTGCCTTATCTACCCGGAAAAAGCGCTCGAAGACCCTTTCTTGGTCGTCTTCTGCAATACCAATCCCCTGGTCAGCCACGTAGATGCGCACTTCTTCTGCTGATACGGCCTCATAGCTGACGGTCACCGGGGTCGCGTCGGGTGAATAATTGATCGCGTTGGAGACCAAGTTCGAGACAGCGGTCACCAGCAAATTCCGGTTTCCGACGACGAACAATTCCGATCTCGCTTGCGCGGTGCTTGTCGACGCGACAGCATCACCCTTGCCCCCGACCAGGGCGCGCAATTCAATTCCGTGATTCTCCGCAGCCATCTGATTGCGCACGATCGCAGCGCTGACCACATCATCCACCGAGACCGGCTCAATCTCCGGCAGCGCTTCAGCGCCTTGCAACTTGGATAAGGAGATCAGCTCGTGGACCATATCGGCCATGCGATTGGCCTCACGCTGCAGCTGCTTACCAAAATGTTCGACGTGTTCGGGATCATCCGGCGATCCCAACAAAGCCTCAGCCAGCAGAGCCATACCTCCAACAGGCGTCTTTAGCTCATGGGACACGTTGGCGACGAAATCCCGACGCGCCGATTCCATGCGCACGTTTTCGGACTCATCGGTGCCGTAGACGATCACGAACCTATCGTCGACAAGCGTCAGAGGCTTCACCAGCGCACGCACGTTTGAAATCCGGTTCCCGGTACGACGTTTCGGGATTTCCAGTTCGAGCACCCGATTTTCTTTTTCTTCGTCGTCAAACACGCTGGCAGCCACCCGCCACACTTGCTGGTCGACGGTGCGGGCATGCACCAGGGCCATGTCGTGGGCCGGAGCATTCGACAGCATGACATCTCCGTTGCGATCCAAAACCACGATACCTGTGGGCGAGCTCTGGATCACCAGGTGCAACATTTGGCCGACGGTGACAACCTGGTTTGATTCCATGGTTTTTCTCCGCTGCGACTGCCCAGGACGCAAGTCGTGCCGGGCACCATCATTCGCACTAGCGGGATTGCCATTATGGGTGTCACTGTGGACGCCACTGTGGACGCCCCGATGAACGTCACTGTGGACGCCCCGATGAACGTCACTGTGGACGTCATCGCGGCTATCTTCCCAATGACCCGCCCCCATCGCAACGGCCCCCACCGCAGCGCGTCCGCCGCGTTTAACACGCCCGCGGGGCCGCGTCGCACGCAACACTGCGACCCCCACAGCAACGACCGCCGCGATGACCAGCACCGTCACCACGACGGTGAGAGCAACAATCTGCGTCGTCGTCACGTGTACTACTTTGCTGCGCCAGCTTCGCCGCTAGCCTGCCCCTGGTTGGCCACGGCGGCGGCACCGGCTTCGGCTGCCTCTGGGTCAAGGTAACGCCCACCAGGGTTGGCGATGGTGCCATCGGCGGCGAACTCGTAAACCAATGGCATGCCGGTCGGGATGTTTAGGCCGGCGATGTCTTCGTCAGAGATCTGGTCGAGATGTTTGACCAGCGCGCGCAGCGAGTTGCCGTGTGCGGCCAGCAGAACGGTTTGTCCCGCACGCAGGCGTGGCAAGATCTCGGCTTCGAAATACGGAATCGCACGGGCAACGACGTCTTTCAGGCATTCGGTGCGCGGCGGGTTCTCCACGTCGGCATAGCGCGGATCACCAGCTTGGGAGTACTGGGAGTCGTCGGCAAGCTCTGGCGGTGGAGTGTCGTAGGAACGACGCCACGACATGAACTGATCTTCGCCGTACTTATCGCGAGTTTCCGCCTTGTTCAACCCCTGCAGGGCACCGTAGTGGCGCTCGTTGATGCGCCAGTTGCGGACAACCGGGATCCAATGGCGATCAGCCGCCGACAGCGCAATGTTCGCCGAACGGATCGCACGACGCAGCAACGAGGTGTAGACAACCTCGGGTTTCAGTCCGGCAGCAGCGATCAGCTCGCCGGCCCGGCGCGCTTCGTTCTCTCCGCGGGCGGTCAGATCCACATCCACCCAGCCGGTGAACTGGTTGGATTCGTTCCAGGTGGATTGGCCGTGGCGCAGCAAGATGAGCTTGCCGTTGCCGGCGTCATTGCCGCGTGCCGACGCGTTCGCCCCGTTTGGTGCGCTCGGTGCGATGTCAAAATGCGGGTCGGAATTCGGGTCAGTATTAGAAGCAGAATTAGATCCAGTCATGCCTTCTAGCATGCCACGGACAACCCACTAATTGCCGCTGGCTTGCCGATTCCGCAGCCCGGATACACCGTCAGTACTCGCAATCGCATCCTGAAATACCCCCACTAGCCGGTCGGCAGCCGCCGCCCACGAAAACTGCGCAGCATGACCCACCGCGGCCTGCCCCATCTGGACGCGGCGTTCGTCGTCGTCCAGCAAATCTGCCAACGCATCGGCCCAGTCGGCGGGGTCGTGCCCGTCGACAAGCACACCCGTCTGCCCATCTGCAACGGCAATCGGCAGGCCACCGACCCGCGCGGCCACCACCGGGGTGCCGCAAGCCTGCGCCTCCATGGGAACGAGCCCGAATGATTCGTTGTAACTCGGCACCGCAATCAGGTCGGCAGCTTGATACACCGCCACCAGCTCCTCCGGCGGACGGGTATCGATGAACCGGATGCACTTGCCAACGCCCAGTTCACGGGCAAGATTGTGGTAATGATCCGGGCTGGCTGCGCTTCCCGACGGGCCACCGCAGATCACCACTCGCAGGCACCGGTCAGGCTCGCGGCGGAAGAGCTCGGCGGTAGCGCGGATGAGCACCTCGGGGCCTTTGAATTTCTGGAGCCGGCCGACGAAAGCCACGACCTTGGTGTGTAGTGGGATGCCCAATTCGCGTCGGGAGCGCTCGGTGTTGCGGTCTGTGCCCGGGGTAAACAGTTCTAGGTCGGCACCTGGCGGGACCACCACGATCTTGGATGGTTCGGCATCATAATGGCCGATGAGGTCGCGGGCTTCTTCGTCGGTGTTGACGACGAGAGTGTCGGCGTTGTCGACGAGCTGTTGTTCGCAGATGCGGCGGGCCTCGGATTCAGCGGTGTCGTCGGCCGAACGGTAGGCGTTTTTCACCGCCGCGAGGGTGTGGGCGGTGTGGACGAGGCTGATGCCCCACAGGTCGCGCAGCAACCAGCCAACCTGGCCGGAGAGCCAATAGTGGGAGTGGATGGCATCGTACGGTGCGTGGCAGGGAGCGTAGCCAGTACGGGATTCCTGCTGGGCCCCCGATTGGGATTCCTTGTTGACGAACTGCACGATGCCCCCGGTGAAAGCAACGAGCTGCGTCGGCAACGATTCTTTTTCCAGCCCGACATAAGGGCCCGCGATGATGTTGATAACGCGGAGATTATCGGCAAGCTGCATGACCTCCGGCTGGGAGGATCGGGTGGCGCGGGTGAAGATATCGACGCCAATGCCCTGTTTCGCGAGCTGGCGGGCAATATTTAAGACGTAGACGTTCATGCCCCCGGCATCGCCGATTCCCGGCTGCTCGATGGGTGAGGTGTGCATAGAGATCATGGCGATGCGCATACTTGCATCCTAAAGATACTGGCATGCTGCAGCAGAACCGGAGCTTATATAGGTCGCGATCTAGAACGATAAGCCCAGCGTGACCGCTAGACCTCGCGCGAAAAAACTTGCCATGTGCGCACGAAACGCCGCATTTTTCTGTTACCCCTGGCATGCGGAGTGCATCGACATGCTGCTCGCCAGAATACGAACCTCAACTAAATGAACGCCACAGCCCTTCACATCCTGTTTTAGGACAGCCCAGATTCCCATCTATTCCAGCGGAACAAAACCTGGGACACTCCACCTGCCGGGTTTGTGCCTCTTCAAGAATTCGCACAGAATCTAAGTACAGAATTCCTCGACATTATCTGCTCAAAAGTAGAGTCGCTTATCAAAACCATCGCAAACTCAGGCGTACAGTGGATAGACGTATCTCCCTCAAACATTCTCATCAACAACAAACTAGAGATTAAAGCCATAGATTTCGAAATCATTAGTGATGAACGGGGGACCAGCTATTATGGTCTCCATCCAGTCTTTCAAGAGCAAGCTCCTACCCCAAGAGAATTAGCGAGCTTATTGCGCGGAAGTCTATCGGCACTGATCCAAAATTAATGACATAGCACCTGGAGCACATCATGTTCACATTACTGCATCAATAGATCTCATTTGACACACCGCAAGTTGCGGCGGGTCAAGAGGTTGACCCGTGAGAATTACCCATTTCGGAATTCCAACGCTGGGTTCATGCTGCGCGCATGAGCTTTCAGTCGCGGTTGCCAAAGATTGAGAGACACGATGCAGGATTATAAGACTTCTGATCAAAAATTTTGGACCATCGTACGCAAGAATCATCCTGACTATCTACGGTGGTTCTTCGCTGATACAGCAAGCGCCTTGGGGGCATCCCTCGTGGCTATCCCTATTTCACTTGCGAGCTACTACCTCACTGGAAGCCTAAGTCAAGCGGGAGTGATCGGAGCCGCAAGCTCGGCAGGCTCGATGATCATGACGATCCCAGCCGGGATGATCATCGATCGTTTTAACAAGAAGAAATTACTTCTCTTCTACGGGCTGAGCCAAATTGGTATCTGGTCAACCTTCTCGCTACTGCTTTACTTGGGCAAATTCACTTTCATGCTTTTGTTCTTCTTTAGCCTGTTTGCAGGAATGATTACAGGCACGTTCGGAGGCTTGACCAACGCCATTTTGAGATTCATCATTCCTGAGAATTTGCTTGTTCAAGCGCAAGGCCGTAACCAAACTCGAGACAACATTATCTGGATGCTCGGACTCCCTTTAGGAGGCTTTCTCTACGGCCTAGCCCCGGTTATTCCCTTCATTGCACAAACGTTGTGTGGGTTGGGTCCGCTTTATGCTTCAAGAACCATCAGTACGGACCTGGGGAAGAAAAACAGTGAGCAACGGTATTCGTTTAGACAGTTCTGGTCCGATAGTAAATATTCTTTGGCTTGGATTTGGAAATATCCGAGGCTTCGAACAATCTTCAGCATCGATATCTTCTCCAACTTCGCCAACTTTTTCCTCATCGCATCCATTGACCTATGGCTGGCATACCTCAAAGTTGATGGTTGGATAATCGGCCTCACCTCAGCCATGTTCGCCCTTGGAATGATTGTTGGAGGGCTTCTTCAAGACCGCCTCATCAAGCAATTGCCAGGAAGAAACATCATCCGAGCAACGATGTTTTGGGAGCTACTGTGGTATTTGTTGCTTCTTGTATTTTCTCAGTATTGGCCGTTTATCGCAGTTGCAGCATTTTTCATCGTAGTTCCCTCCATTGCGTGCAACTCATATTCCGGAGGACTGCTTGCGTGAAGTGCTCCCCATTAGTTGGACTGAAAAATCAGTTTCTGACTAGTGGGGAGTA
>NZ_JAPJNQ010000058.1 GCF_030826625.1 Corynebacterium sp.
GGTCACCGTCGAAGTCGGCGTTGAAAGCCTCACAAGCCAGTGGGTGCAGCTGAATAGCTTTACCTTCGACCAGTTTCGGTTCGAATGCCTGGATACCCAGACGGTGCAGGGTTGGAGCACGGTTCAGCAGAACTGGGTGTTCGGAAATGGCTTCTTCCAGCACGTCCCAGACCTCTGGGCGCTGGCGTTCAACCATGCGCTTAGCAGATTTGATGTTCTGCGCGTAATCGTTTTCTACCAGGCGCTTCATGACGAATGGCTTGAACAGCTCCAACGCCATCAGCTTCGGCAGACCACATTCGTGCAGCTTCAGCTGCGGACCGACGATAATAACCGAACGGCCGGAGTAGTCCACACGCTTACCCAGCAGGTTCTGACGGAAACGACCCGACTTACCCTTCAGCAAGTCAGACAGGGACTTCAGCGGACGGTTACCTGGGCCTGCGACTGGGCGGCCACGACGACCGTTATCGAACAGCGCGTCCACCGATTCCTGCAGCATACGCTTTTCGTTGTTCACGATGATCTCAGGAGCACCGAGATCCAACATGCGCTTCAAGCGGTTGTTGCGGTTGATGACGCGACGGTAGAGGTCGTTCAAGTCGGAGGTCGCAAATCGGCCACCGTCCAGCTGCACCATTGGGCGCAGTTCTGGCGGAATAACTGGAATGGAATCCAGCACCATGCCGGCAGGGTCATTGCCGGAGTTCAAGAAAGCAGCGACGACCTTCAGGCGCTTGAGCGCCCGCATCTTCTTCTGGCCCTTGCCTTCGTTGATGATGCCGCGCAGCTCTTCCGCTTCGGCTTCCAGGTCGAAGTTCCGGATCAGAGTCTGGATGGCTTCTGCACCCATGCCGCCGGTGAAGTAGTCCTCATAACGATCGACGAGTTCTTCATAGATGGTCTCGTCGATGATCATCTGCTTTGGAGCCAGCTTCACGAAGTGGTTCCAAATCTCGTCCAGACGGTCCACCTCGCGCTCGCCGCGCTCGCGCATGTGCTGCATTTCCTTTTCGGCAGCGTTTTGCACCTTGCGGCGGGCGTCAGCCTTGGCACCGGCTTCTTCCAGCTCGGCGAGGTCCTGCTCGAGCTTCTGCGCACGCTCAGCGATCTCGGAGTTGGTGTCGTCCTCAACGTCCTTCTTTTCCAAAAGCATCTCTGCTTCCAGAGTGGAAAGGTCGTTGTGGCGAGCTTCCTCATCCACCGAGGTGATGATGTTCGCCGCGAAGTAGATGATGCGCTCGAGGTCTTTCGGCGCCAAGTCCAGCAGGTAGCCCAGACGGGATGGAACACCCTTGAAGTACCAGATGTGGGTTACCGGGGCAGCGAGCTCGATGTGGCCCATGCGCTCACGGCGAACCTTCGACTTGGTGACTTCGACACCACAGCGTTCACAAATGATGCCCTTGTAGCGGACACGCTTGTACTTGCCGCAGGCGCATTCCCAGTCGCGAGTTGGTCCGAAGATGCGCTCACAGAACAAGCCGTCACGCTCTGGCTTCAGGGTGCGGTAGTTGATTGTTTCCGGCTTCTTGACCTCGCCTTTAGACCAACGGCGGATATCGTCGGCAGTGGCAAGACCAATGCGGAGTTCTTCGAAGAGGTTTACGTCAAACACGTAAATGCCCTTTCCCCTCCGATGAAGGAGGGATTGCAATGACTATTAAGGACTTACTAGGTATTTCGGCGTTGGTTTGCCGTTTAGGAGATGTCTGCAGCTGCACCTTCATCGCGGGACAGGTTGATGCCCAGCGATGGTCCAGCTTCGTCGTCCTCGTCAGAGCCAGACAGCTCCATCGGGGTGCCGTCGGAAGAAAGAACTTCGACGTTCAGACACAGCGACTGCAGCTCCTTGAGCAAGACCTTGAAGGATTCTGGAATACCCGGATCTGGGATATTGTCGCCCTTCACGATCGCCTCGTAGACCTTCACGCGTCCAACCACATCGTCGGACTTGATCGTCAGAAGCTCCTGCAGGGTGTAGGCGGCACCGTATGCCTGCATTGCCCACACCTCCATCTCACCGAAGCGCTGGCCACCGAACTGTGCCTTACCACCCAGTGGCTGCTGAGTAATCATGGAATAAGGACCAGTCGAACGAGCGTGAATCTTCTCGTCGATCAAGTGGTGCAGCTTCAGGATGTACATGTAGCCGACCGAAATTGGGTGCTCGAATGGCTCACCGGAGCGGCCATCGAACAACCGGGCCTTACCGTGGCGATCAACCATGACGTCGCCATCGCGGTTCGGACGGGAGTTAGCCAGCAGGCCGGAGACCTCGTCGTTGGAAGCACCGTCGAAGACCGGGGTCGCGGTCAGCGAGTTAGCCGGAACGTCGTACAGCTCCTTCGGCAGGGTCTTGATCAGCTGTTCGTTCTGCGGATCGTTTGGATCAACCTTCCAGCCGGCGTGTGCCAGCCAGCCCAAGTGAATCTCCAAAACCTGACCGATGTTCATACGACGTGGAACACCGTGGGTGTTCAGGATGACGTCGACCGGGGTGCCGTCTTCCATGAACGGCATGTCTTCTGGTGGCAAGATCTTGCCGACGACACCCTTGTTGCCGTGGCGGCCGGCGAGCTTATCGCCGTCCTGGATCTTGCGCTTCTGTGCGACGTAGACACGAATCATCTCGTTAACGCCTGGCGACAGGTCGTCGTCGTCTTCGCGGGAGAAGCGTGCCACGCCGATGACCTTGCCGGTTTCACCGTGCGGAACCTTCATCGAGGTATCACGAACCTCGCGGGCTTTTTCACCGAAGATGGCGCGCAGCAGGCGCTCTTCTGGGGTCAGCTCGGTTTCACCCTTCGGGGTGACCTTACCGACCAGGATGTCACCTGGGCGCACGTCAGCACCGATGCGGATGATGCCGCGCTCGTCGAGGTCACGCAGAACATCTTCCGAGACGTTCGGGATCTCGCGGGTGATTTCTTCAGCACCCAGCTTGGTGTCGCGGGCGTCGATCTCGTGCTCTTCAATGTGCACCGAGGTCAGGGAATCGTCTTCCACGATGGACTGATTCAGGATGATCGCGTCCTCGTAGTTGTGGCCTTCCCATGGCATGAACGCAACCAGCATGTTACGACCCAGCGACATTTCACCGTTGTGGGTACCTGGGCCGTCGGCAAGCACCTGGCCAGCCTCGACGCGATCGCCGATGTTGACCAGTGGCGTCTGGTTGTAGTTGGTGCCCTGGTTAGTGCGCTCGAACTTGCGCAGCATGTAGGTATCGCGGATGCCATCATCATCCATGATGGTGATCAGGTCAGCCGAAACGTTTTCGACGACACCAGCCTTCGGGGTGATTACGACGTCGCCAGCATCGTAAGCTGCACGCAGCTCCATGCCGGTACCGACGTATGGCGCTTCGGAGCGGACCAGAGGGACCGCCTGGCGCTGCATGTTGGCACCCATCAGTGCACGGTTAGCGTCGTCGTGCTCCAAGAACGGAATCATCGCGGTAGCGACCGAGACCATCTGGCGTGGAGAGACGTCGACGTAATCCACACCGTCGGCAGTGGTGACTGCGATATCGCCGTCCTTCTGGCGAACCTCGATACGGTCGCTGGTGATGGTGCCGTCTTCAGCGGTCGGGACCTCGGCCTGCGCAATGGAGAAACGATCTTCTGCATCCGCTGGCAGGTATTCAACCTCGTTGGTGACGCGACCATCGACGACCTTGCGGTATGGCGTTTCGATGAAGCCGAAGGAGTTCACGCGCGCGTAGGACGCCAGCGAGCCGATCAGACCAATGTTTGGACCTTCGGGGGTTTCAATCGGACACATACGGCCGTAGTGCGAAGGGTGGACGTCACGAACCTCAATGCCGGCGCGTTCACGCGACAGACCACCTGGGCCCAGCGCGGACAAACGGCGCTTGTGGGTCAGACCCGACAGCGAGTTGTTCTGGTCCATGAACTGCGAGAGCTGGGAGGTACCGAAGAACTCGCGGATCGAAGCAGAAACCGGACGAACGTTGATCAGTGAGGTTGGTGTGATCGATTCCGCGTCCTGGGTGGTCATGCGCTCACGCACGACACGCTCCATGCGGGACAGACCCACACGCACCTGGTTCTGGATCAGTTCACCCACGGTACGCAAACGACGGTTGCCGAAGTGGTCGATATCGTCGGTATCGAGCAGCAAGTGCTGACCATCCGGCGATTGCATCTCCCGCTCGCCGGTGTGCAGACGCACCAAGTATTCCAAGGTGGTGGCGATGTCTTCTTCAGTCAGCGTCATCAGACCATCATGGTCGCCGCCCAAGCCGAGTTTACGGTTAATCTTGTAGCGACCGACGCGTGCGAGGTCGTAGCGCTTCGGGTTAAAGAAGGAGTTATCCAGCAGCGACTGTGCCAGATCCCGGGTAGGCTGCTCACCTGGACGCTGCTTGCGGTAAATCTCCAGCAAAGCCTCGTCGGTGTTAGCAACACCGTCGGCTTCCAAGGTGGACATCATCAGCTCCGAGAAGCCAAAACGCTCCCGGATCTTTTCCTCTGTCCAGCCCAAAGCCTTGAGCAAAACAGTTACCGGCTGGCGACGTTTGCGGTCGATACGAACGCCGACGGTATCGCGCTTGTCGACGTCGAATTCCAGCCACGCACCGCGGGACGGGATAACCTTGACGGCGTGCAGCGGACGCTCGGTGGACTTGTCGATAGAGCGGTCAAAGTAGACACCAGGCGAACGCACGAGCTGGGAAACAATCACGCGCTCGGTACCGTTGACGATAAAAGTGCCCTTTTCCGTCATCATTGGGAAATCGCCAATGAAGACAGTCTGGGACTTAATCTCCTGGGTATCAGAATTAATGAATTCCGCAGTCACATACAGTGGTGCGGAGTAGTTAATGTCTTTTTCTTTCGCCTCGTCGACGGTGTTCTTTACCGGCTCGAAACGTGGCTCAGACAAAGAAAGAGACATGTTGCCGGAGTAATCCTCAATCGGCGAAAGCTCATTCAGGATATCCTCGAGCCCTGAAGTAATCTGCGCATCGGCACCGCGGCGTTCTTGCTCGCGCTCACGCCATTCCGGCGTACCGATGAGCCAATCATAAGAGTCTCGTTGTAGGTCTAAAAGCCCCGGGACGGCGATCGGTTCGTTAATCTTCGCGAACGAGTACCGTTGCGGGGCTCCAGGAATATTAGCCACTGAACTGGTCTGGCGGGAGACTGCCAAGATGGGTCCTTCCAGCACCTCACGCGGAAGCGGGATTCAGCCACTCTGGCATGTGACTGCCCCACAACCACTGGTATTTTTTAGCATCTTTTATTGCTGTGGATTCCCGTGATCAGATAGCATAAAATCACCTTGTCAAGTGAACGTTTTCACGAAAATTAACAAGGCTCAAATGCACACCTGTCCAGAGGATCCAGCGCAACCTAGCAGTTTATTGCAATTTGCTTATTTTGTAAAGTCATGTGCTATTGGGCTTCCCGGCGCCGCCGGAAACCGCCAAAGACCCCAACCAGTGCCACAACCGTGATCACTGCCCCCACTGCCAAAACAATATAGCGAATCGTGGTCACTGTGTCCGCGTCGGCAAACGATTCCGCTTGTGCAATGAGCTTGTCGACGTCATCTGCATCCAAGCGAGCCTGGTAGACCACAGCGTCTTCCACACGCTCACCATCGGCAGTGGCATAGAAATCATCAATCTCCTCATGCCAGTCGACGATCATGCCAGTGCGCGGATGCACGAAATAGTCACGGGTAGCCGCGTGATGCAAAAACAGTTGGCGTCCCGGAACCATCACGGTGCCTTCATCTGCCTGTCCTACCGCAGTTTCAGCTTCCAGGTTTTCTTCTTGCTCTTCGGGTGCAGGAACTAACTCGCGCTTGGTATTGCGCTGATCCGCATACTTCGTCGCAACATTCACTGGATCAATCACCTGCCGGTAACGATACAACTCAATACCGTCGACACTCACGACTTCCTGAAAGGCCGCCGGCGCTGATTCGCGCAGCGTAGGGTCAAAAACGTCGTAGGATGTCTTTTCTGCATCCACCGGGAATTTCAGCCACTGCCCTGCGATATCCACATGGGTCGCGGGAGTAACCAATGTGTGCGATAGCTGTGCGGTGCTTAATGCCTGCCCGGTGATTCGGTCAAGGTCAAAAGCCCAGACATCAGCGTCGACAAGCTCGGTGGGCTCGCCCGGCTCAGTTTCCCGCACGAGGGATGAACCGACCCGGACGGCCACCGATTCCGCATCCGCTGGCTCAAGCAGATCCCAGTGCAATTGGTGTTGGTAGCCGGTCTGTTCGTCAACTAGCCGAAAAGTAGTATGTTCCACGTCGAGCGGAAGTCTGGAATCAATATGCAGATAACGGGGTGCCAACCCAGCGCCCACCAGCAGCGCTAAACCGATGCCGATGGCAATGGCAGATAAAACGCGTGAGGCAGGCAGCATGTATGGCAGTTTACCGCATCATCATTAGGGGCCGGGACCTTGTGGCTTGCTGCGTTTGCCAACGAATAGAGTTCGCAGCAGCCCGGAGTGACTAGATATCTTCTCCGCGATATTCGATCGCAACCCAAGCATCGAGATTCTCTTCAACATCTTCGACAGAATCTACGACGTCTTCACCACGCACACCTAATCCTTGGTGGACATTGGCTTCCGGGCAAGCGTTTTCGACGACGGAAAAGGCCGCTCCTGAACCGCCCGTGAAAGTCACGAACGGGTATACCTCTTTGCCCGCGAGGCCACCTGTGGCTTCGAAAAAGGTATGCATGATCATTGGCAATTCAGCATGCCACACCGGGCTGCCGATGATGATGCGGTCGTACTTGTCGACGTTCGGTAATTCACCTGCAATTGTTGGGCGGGCACCGTCACGCATTTCTTTGGCGCTCACGGCATCGACGGTAGCGAAATCCTCCGCATAGAGCTCAGCCGGCACGATTTCATAATCATCGCATTCGATGCGTTCGGCGATCATCTCTGCTAGGCGGTGTGTATTTCCCTTCTCCAGTGTGCGGGTGCCGTCATTCCAGAGGTTTTCACCTGCGCGGGAAAAGAACACGAGCAGCGCGTTATTCGGGGTGTTTTTCGAGCCGTTAGTCATGGGAATCCTTTCGCCTTACGGGTCTGCAGGGCACATCTTCGCCCACGATGCCTCCGTGATAGGTGGCATCCATATTCCCTAAATTACCCCTTTTGACGGCCAAATATCATCCAAAAGCATGATTGTGACGAACATGATCTGACGCACGCGATCTGGCGCTGCAATCTGACGCCCACAATCTGGCTCCACGATCTGGCTCCACGATCTGGCTCCACGATCTACCGCCCGCATCGTTGTGCCCGTTATGTTGCGCCCATGCACAGAGTTTGGCACATAACGAAACCCGCGGGGCACCAATTTGGTGCACCCGCGGGTTAACGTATGCTGCGAGCTTTTACCGGCTCGCGACGGTATTAGGAATGCGTGAGGTAGTAAAGACTACTTCAGCTCGACAGAAGCGCCAGCTTCTTCCAGCTTGGTCTTTGCAGCCTCGGCGTCGTCCTTGGAAGCGCCTTCCAGGATAGCCTTTGGAGCGGACTCTACGAGTTCCTTTGCTTCCTTCAGGCCCAGACCGGAAACGATCTCGCGAACAGCCTTAATAACGCCGATCTTCTTAGCGCCAGCGTCGGTCAGGACAACGTCGAACTCGTCCTTCTCTTCAGCAGCGCCCTCGCCAGCACCAGCGGCTGGAGCAGCAGCGACAGCTGCAGGAGCAGCAGCTTCAACGTCGAATACTTCCTCGAATTCCTTAACGAAATCGGAAAGTTCGATCAGGGTCATTTCCTTGAACGCTTCAATGAGCTCGTCCTTGGAGAGCTTAGCCATGTCAGGCTTCCTTTCTATAGTTGCGTGTTCTGCGCTTCATGCGCGTAACAGTGCACAATGTGTCGTTGGTTCCGGCGCGTCGTCGGCAAGCACAACTTGTTGTGCAAGTGCGACGGCCAGATCCTGGTGGTTTTTAGCCTTCGTTCTGCTTCTTCTCTTCGAGAGCAGCGCCGAGGCGAGCCATCTTGGTTGCAGGTGCGTTGAACACGGCTGCAGCCTTTGCCAAGTTGCCCTTCATAGCGCCTGCCAGCTTCGCGAGAGTGGTCTCGCGGCTGTCCAGGTCAGCCAGTGCCTTGACTTGGTCGGCGTTCAGTGCGCCACCGTCCATGTAGCCGGCCTTGACGACGAGAGCGTCGTGCTCGGAGCCGAACTTCTTGAATACCTTCGCGGCATCAACAGCCTCGCCCTTGATGAAGGCGATAGCGGTTGGGCCCTGGAAGTATTCGTCAAGGTCAGTGATTCCCGCGTCGTTAGCGGCAATCTTCAGAAGGGTGTTCTTGGCGACGGAGTATTCAACATCGAAACCCAGCTGGTCACGCAGCTCGGAAATCTGCGGAACGGTCAGACCGCGGTATTCGGTCAGAACAACCGAATCAGCCTCAGCCAACTTGTTCTTCAGCTTTGCAAGCTCCGCAGTATTCTTCGGGTTTGCCATGGTTACTCACGCCTCCTTTCGATACATCCTAGTGGTGTCACCACGAGACTTCCCTGCCCTCGGACTTTGCCATCCCTTTTCGGGTTAGCACTCCGACAACAAAAAAGCCCCGTGCAAGAGCACAGGGCGCACACAACCTTCCAGGTTGGGATGCACAAGTGTCTCCTGCGTAGGTCGTCTCAGTCACACCTTGTGGTGCGCTTTGACCTTCGATCCGCGCAGCGGATAACCGACGGTCTTCGGTGAAACTTGAGCACGGCAATATAGCCGTTCAAACTTCACGGGGAAGCCTACCATGCATTATGATTCGCGCCAAATTTTCCTAATAGCGTTTGTGCTGCACGCCAGCCTGCCATCCCATGCACCCCAGCCCCTGGCAACACTGCCCCGCTGGCCAGCAGCACCGGCGCCGCTGGGTTTGCCGTCAGTGTGCCTACGGTGTGGCGCTGCCGCAGCATTTGCCCCAAGCTCATCGCACCACCAGCAATATCACCGCCGACAAGGTTGGCATTTGCCGCCTCCAACTCTGCCGGAGCGGTCTGTTTTCGCTCGATTATTTGCCCAGAAAACCCCGGCGCAAAACGTTCAATCTGCGCTTCCACAGCACCCGCGACTTCTCCTGGGTATTTTTCCTGATAACCGTGCGGGACATGGGCATACGTCCACAGAATATGGCGTTCGGGACCAACGCCCGCGCCATTGCTATAGACGTATCGCTTGTCATCTGCTGCCTGCTGCTGACAGACCATCACGAACGGGCGCGAAGGCAATTCCCCTGCCGCGGCTTGCTTTTCTGCACGATGCATTTCTTCCACCGATCCGCCAACATGCACGGTCCCGGCACCCGCGACACGCGGGTCATCCCACTTCACTGGGCCAGCAAGCAAATAGTCGACCTTGTGCACCGCGGTGCCGTATTTCCAGCGCCGCAGGCCTCGCCCACGCATCGTGGACAACCTCAAGCCCTTCCACGACAGCAATTGTCGTGGAGTTTGGGTGCTGATCACGGCGTGAAAGTTTGCAAAAACCGATAGGTCTGAAATCTTGCTACCGGTATGTATCTGCCCGCCATGCTGATTAACCACACACGCAAGCGCTTGACACAGCTGGCCGGTTCCGCCTGCAACAACAGGCCAGCCGCTTGTCATTCCCAGGGTATTAAACAATAAGCCGAACGCAGCGGTGCCCGGCTGACTAGGCGGACGAATCGCGTGCAGGGACGAACCAACCAACAAGGCGCGAGCTGATTCGTCGGCAAGCAAGCGAGAGCTCAACGCCTGCGCCGACCATGCACCACGCACGCCCAGCCGTGCCAACGCGAGCGGATGGCGCATCTTGACCGGCAACACCGAAGTGATGAGCTTGTCGACGTCATCGGCTAGCGGTGCGTGCAGGCGATGCCACATGCGGCGATCGTCGGCAGAAAATTGCGAGGCAGTGGTCGCAAGATCGCGGTGCAGGATGGCCGCCGGGGCGTCGACAAGCGGATGCGCCATCGGATACTCCGGGTGCTTCCACTCCAAGCCGTAGTTCTCCAGACCAAGCTGCCGAAATGCTGGGCTGACAACGCCAAATGGATGAGCAGCAGCACCAAAATCGACAGCACTACCCGGTCCGAAAACAGCATGAGTGCGTGCCGATCCCCCTATGTCGTCGGCCGCTTCGAAAATCTCCACCCTGCAGCCCGCTTGGGCCAATATCACGGCGGCGGTCAGGCCATTCGGGCCCGCACCGATGATCGCAACACGACGCGGCTCGGGAAAATTCGCGGAGGAGGTCATGTAATAAGTCTAGGCCCCGCCAAGTTTGGGCCCCACCCTATCTGGGAACCTAAACGTTGCGCGGTTTCGTCTCGGTCGTGGCAACGGCGTCGTCGTCTCCGTGACTGCAGCGCGAGTTCGATGAGCCAGAGCGTGCCAAGTAATAACGCGCAGATTCTTCGTATCGACGCCAAAAACGGGTGACTTTTTCTGGTTTGGGTTCCCGTCGCCAGATCACGGTCGCAGCGACTACCGCGATGCACACCATCATGAGAGCGAACCACAGTTTGCCCACCAGCAATGTCGATAGCGCCATCGATGCCCACGCGGTGGCTATGATATAGATCCGCCGACGGCGGCTGAAGGATCCGGAGTAGAAATCAATAATGTAGCTACGCAGCGGTGATCGGTGCAGAATATAGTATTCCAAGCGTCGCGAGCTACGAGTGAAAAAGAAAAACGCCAGCAACGCAAACGGGGTCGCGGGGACCAAAGGTACCACCGCGCCGAAGACGCCGAGCCCTATGCACAGCAGACCCAAGGCCAAATTTAGATACCGCATAGCACCACCCAGGATACGCACGCCCGGGGGCTTTATCCAGGCAAGGCTAATAAAACACAGTTCGGTAGCGCGCGGACAAAGCAGAATTAGACAGAATTAGTTAGAGCGCGGACAATTCCGGAAATTCTAGCGTGCTGTCGTCAGCGCCACGCAAACGCGAAAACCCACCTCCGCTACCCCGGGTATCGAGGAGTGAAGGTGGGTGAAGGAAACTCATTCAGGCGAGCACAGGCCAGCGGCCTTGTGCCCGGAGGAATGAAAGCTTGCTGCTTAGGCCTCTACGGTGTAGTTCTTCTGTACCGATGGGTCAACAGGAACGCCTGGGCCAGTGGTGGAAGAAACGGTGATCTTCTTCAGGTAGACGCCTTTGGCAGCCGATGGCTTCAGACGCAGGACCTCGTCCAACAGTGCGCCGTAGTTCTCAGCCAAAGCCTGCTCGGTGAACGATGCCTTACCGATCAGAGCGTGCAGGTTGGAAGCCTTGTCGACGCGGAAGGAGATCTTACCGCCCTTAACTTCCTTGATGGCCTTGGTGACGTCGTTGGTGACAGTACCGGTCTTTGGGTTTGGCATCAGGCCACGTGGACCCAGAACGCGAGCGATACGGCCGATCTTTGCCATCTGGTCAGGGGTAGCAATAGCGACGTCGAAATCGATCTTGCCTTCGGTGACCTGGGAGATCAGTTCGTCAACGCCAACGATGTCGGCGCCAGCCTGCTCAGCTTCGGTGGCCTTTTCGCCGGCAGCGAAAACAGCAACGCGAACGTCTTTACCAGTGCCGTTTGGCAGGGAGACGGTGCCGCGAACCAGCTGGTCAGCCTTGCGTGGGTCAACGCCCAAGCGCATAGCGACGTCGATGGTGGCGTCGAAGTTCTTCGAAGAAGTGTCCTTGGCCAGCTTTACTGCCTCGAGTGGGCGGTAAAGGTGCTCGCGGGAGATCTTGGTTGCGGCTTCTTTGAAAGCTTTAGACTTGGTGCTCATTTCTCAATTCCTTATGAGGTTGGGATTGTCGTGGTCAGCGAGCCGGAGCTGGCTCTGCCACGGTGGATGTGGCCGCATCTGATTGCGGCCATGGCATATATCAAGGCTGCGGTAGAACCGGCCTTAACGCTTGCGAGGTGCCCGACTTAGGCGTCTGGGTGTCCGTCGACGTTCAGACCCATGGAACGAGCGGTACCAGCGATGATGCGGGCAGCGTTTTCCTCGTCACGAGCGTTAAGGTCCTCGAACTTGGTCTTGCCGATGTCCTTGCACTGTTCCCAGGTCACGGTGCCGACCTTCTGGGTGTGCGGAACGCCGGAGCCCTTCTGCACACCAGCGGCCTTCAGCAGCAGCTTGGCAGCAGGTGGAGTCTTCAGCTTGAAGTCGAAGGAACGGTCCTCGTAGACGGTGATTTCTACAGGGATTACTTCGCCGCGCTTGTCTTCAGTGGCAGCGTTGTAAGCCTTGCAGAATTCCATGATGTTGACCTGGTGGGCACCCAGAGCAGGACCAACTGGTGGTGCAGGGTTTGCCTGACCAGCCTGAATCTGCAGCTTAATGAAGCCTGCTTGCTTCTTTTTCTTCTTTGGAGCCATCGTTATACCTCAATTCCGTGATACCAGTGCGCCACCACGATGAATAATGGCGCGACTGTCCGGATTCCGACCTTCGCCGGCAACCGGGGATGTGTAATTCTTTGGTGTGTGCTTTTAAGCCGGGCATTGCAGGCCATACAGCCGCGCACTACAGTGCGCTCAACACGGTGAGTTCAACACAGTGGGTTCAATACAGTGCCCTCAACTGCGCACACACGAAGATCTAGCTTACTGTACGTTCAGCGCTTGCCCAAAACCATCGGCGCAGTAGGTACTCAATGGACACGCAGTAGGTACTCAGTGGGCACCATACGGGCACTCGGTGCGCACTCCGTGTACATACTTTGTGGCTAAGGTCGCATGGTGGTGTCGGCACAGCACCGGCACACGCATGCACCTAGCTACATGATGCGCTCAACCTGATCCGCGGTCAGTTCAACTGGAGTTTCACGACCAAAGATCGAAACCAGGGCCTGCATCTTGCCGGTCTCCGGATCGATCTCGGAAATCGTTGCGGACACCGAGGCCAGGGCGCCGGAAAGAATGGTGACGGCCTCGCCAACCTCGTAATCGTGGTTGATTCCGGATCCTGCAGGTTTTTGCGGTGCGGCAACCTGCTCTTGCTCTGCCTGAGCAGGTTTTTCCTCGCGTGCCTCGGTGGTCTTTGGAAGCAGGAACTTGGCAACTTCACGGGTCTTGACGACGGTGGCGTTTCCTTCGTTACCGACGAACGAGGTCACACCAGGGGTGTCGCGAACAACCGACCATGCGCGGTCATTGATGTCCATGCGGACCAACACATAGCCAGGAAGAAGCTTCTTTTTCACGATCTTCTTCTTGCCGTCTTTGCTTTCCACCACGTTCTCGATCGGAACAACCACGTCGAAAATGGAGTCTTCCACCTCGAGGGTCTGGATACGCATATCCAGGTTGGTTTTCACCTTGTTCTCGTAGCCGGAGTAGCACTGAATGATGTACCA
>NZ_JAPJNQ010000059.1 GCF_030826625.1 Corynebacterium sp.
ACCGCCGGCTGCAGTGAGTCTTTCGGGGTGGCTTGCGCGAACGCAGACGATCCGAAAAGCGACAATGACGCGGTGCAGGCTACGGCTGCGCTAAAACTGCGCACGCGAAACGCACGCCGGTGAGACAAAGAAGGCACGACACACTCCTGACATGCACAGTCAAGCAAGCTCACTTGACTGCGCGGTGAGTTCTACGACAGTGGGTACCGACACACGAACGCAACAGTCCACCTGGACGCAACATGCAGATAATGGTTTTGATCCTTAGTGTGATCATCGTCGCTCCTGGCGTGCTTCCCCACATGCCCGTGCTGATGATCAATCAAGAATCAAAACTTTATTGAATTGCCGTGGCGGGTTTCCGCCAACATGTCCAACTTTTCTGTTAGGGCCCGTGAGCCAATATCCAAACCATAGGCCACAGAGCGCAACAAAGATACAAACTTTCACAATTCTCCCTACAGTTACGTCAAGTGCTTAACCGTGACCGGCGCTCTACGCAGCGGAAAAAGCGAGTCGAATAATAATTATGTCATTTGTCACATTTGCAGCGACACGCAAAAAATAAACTCAGTTGCGTAACGATTTGGTTACTAAAAGCCAAGAAATAGTCAAGGCTACAAACATGACCAAGGCGCAAGTCGCGGCAAAAATCGGCCAGGAGACTAATGGGTGTGAGAGTTCATCCATAAACTGAACAAGCCCGACATTGGTGGGGACGTCAGCGAAAGCACTTTCCGCTGCTTCTAAGCTGGCTCGCGAATAGTTTTCACTCACCGCCGCGCCGCCGCTTGGGGTGCGCACGATAACGGTTTCGATACCGGTTTCTATCTGCAATTCCTGGGCTAGGTCCCGCAAGTCTGCAGCCTTGTCTACTGGAATGTCGACAAGCGCGATACCGATATCCTGCCCGGCGGCACCCTCGCTAATAGTGGAGACGGCGTCGAGCAGCTGTGGCTCCTGCACTCTTCCAAATTCCGCATGCGGGCCGATAGCCAAACGATCTTCTGCTAATTGCTCACTGAGCTCAGCTATATCAACACCATGGGGGATCATGACGGCTACTTTCTGCTTAATCTATCCGGGGGGTGATAATCCCCAATGGAAGCGTTCATCCTATCTCTGATTACGCTAGCGGACCGCCAATTACCACGCTATTACACGCCATAGGTGTCGCGAAGTTAAAACAGAACAGTTGTACTGTTATACTTTTGGCAAGACGAGGGATCGTCAACCTACACTGGGATAACGAACCCCTGTGTTCTAGAACTTTTTAGTTCTTACAATATTGCAAAACAAGGAAATGGAGCTCCCCGTGACTGAAAGCTTGAACTCCTTCAACGCCAAGAAGAAGCTCGAGGTCGGAGACAAGTCTTATGACTACTTCGCTCTCGACGCAGTAGACGGTCTGAAGAAGCTGCCTTACGCCCTCAAGGTGTTGGCAGAAAACCTTCTTCGCACCGAAGACGGCAAAAATGTCAATGAAGATCACATCAAAGCCATTGCAAACTGGGATCCAAAGGCTGAGCCTGATACTGAAATCCAGTTCACTCCAGCTCGTGTTTTGATGCAGGACTTCACCGGTGTGCCATGTGTTGTGGACTTGGCCACCATGCGTGAGGCCGTATCCAACCTGGGCGGTAACCCTGATCAGGTTAACCCTTTGAACCCAGCAGAAATGGTCATTGACCACTCTGTTATCACTGAAGCCTTCGGTGATGCAGACGCGCTGACCAAAAACGTTGCCATCGAATACGAACGCAACGAAGAGCGCTACCAGTTCTTGCGCTGGGGTGCAGAGAACTTCTCGAACTTCCGCGTTGTTCCTCCAGGAACCGGTATTGTCCACCAGGTCAACATCGAATACCTGGGTCGCGTCGTATTCGACAATGATGGATTGGCTTATCCAGACACTTGTATCGGTACCGACTCCCACACCACCATGGAAAACGGCCTAGGAATTCTGGGTTGGGGCGTTGGCGGCATTGAGGCTGAGGCTGCCATGCTGGGGCAGCCAGTATCGATGCTGATTCCGAAGATCGTTGGCTTCAAGCTGACCGGTGAGATTCCAGTCGGCGTTACCGCGACCGACGTTGTGTTGACCATCACCGATATGCTGCGTGAGCACGGCGTTGTGCAGAAGATCGTCGAGTTCTACGGCAATGGTGTTAAGTCCATTCCTCTGGCAAACCGCGCAACCATCGGTAACATGTCGCCAGAATTCGGTTCCACCGCCGCGATCTTCCCGATCGACGAGGAAACCACCAAGTACCTGGAGCTGACCGGTCGTCCGCAGGAGCAGATCGATCGCGTCGAGGCTTATGCCAAGGCTCAGGGCATGTGGCTGGAAGAAGACGACGAAGAAGCCGAGTACTCCGAATACATCGAACTCGACCTGTCTACCGTCAAGCCTTCGATCGCTGGTCCAAAGCGCCCACAGGACCGCATCGAGCTCGACAAAGCCAAAGAACAGTTCCGTAAGGATCTGCCAAACTACACCGACGACGAAGTTCTTGCCGACGGCAAGAAGCCAGAAGTTCGTCGCATGGTCGCTGAAGGTGGCTTGCAGAGCTACGCTGATGCCGATATCACCGAAGGCCACAACGTTTCCCGTAAAGGTGAAGGCGAAGACGCTTCCGCCGGCAGCGAAGGACGTCCTTCCCACCCAACGCTGGTGCAGTCCCCAGCCGGTGGTGAATACACTTTGGACCACGGCATGGTGGCGATTGCATCGATCACCTCGTGTACCAACACCTCTAACCCATCGGTCATGATCGGCGCTGGCCTGATTGCCCGCAAGGCCAACGAACTGGGTCTGACCTCCAAACCATGGGTCAAGACGATTTGTGCCCCCGGCTCTCAGGTTGTTGACGGCTACTACAAGCGTGCCGACCTTTGGAAGGACCTCGAGGCTCTTGGCTTCTACCTCTCCGGCTTCGGCTGCACCTCTTGTATCGGTAACTCCGGCCCACTGCCAGAAGAGATCTCCGATGCGATTAACACCGAAGATCTGGCTGCCACCGCAGTTCTTTCCGGTAACCGTAACTTCGAAGGCCGCATTTCGCCGGACGTCAAGATGAACTACTTGGCTTCGCCGATGATGGTCATCGCCTACGCCATCGCGGGCACCATGGACTTCGACTTCGACGAGCAGCCACTGGGGCAGGACAAAGATGGAAACGATGTCTTCTTGAAGGACATTTGGCCATCCGCCGAAGAGATCGAAGAAACCATCCAGGCATCGATCTCCCGCGAGATGTACGAAGCTGACTACGCTGACGTCTTCAAGGGCGACGAGCAGTGGCAAAACCTGGACATTCCGAAGGGTGAGACCTTCGATTGGGACGATGCTTCCACCTACATCCGTAAGGCTCCTTACTTCGACGACATGCCGAATGAGCCAGAAGACGTTGAGGACATCAAGGGTGCACGCGTACTGGTGAAGTTGGGCGACTCGGTCACCACTGACCACATCTCCCCTGCTTCCGCTATTAAGCCGGGCACTCCAGCTGCACAGTACCTGGAAGAAAATGGTGTTGAGCGTCAGGACTTCAACTCCCTCGGTTCCCGTCGTGGTAACCACGAAGTCATGGTGCGCGGTACGTTCGCTAACATCCGTATGCGCAACCAGCTCGTAGAAGAATCCGGTGGCTACACCTTGGACTTCACCAAGGACGACAAGCCTCAGGCATTCATCTACGACGCGGCCCAAAACTACAAGGAACAACAGACTCCTCTGGTCGTCCTGGGTGGTAAAGAATACGGCACCGGTTCCTCCCGTGACTGGGCTGCAAAGGGAACTTTGCTGCTGGGCGTTCGCGCCGTCATCACCGAATCCTTCGAACGCATTCACCGTTCGAACCTGATCGGTATGGGTGTTGCACCACTACAGTTCCCTGACGGTGAATCCCACGAATCGCTCGGACTGACCGGCCACGAAACCTTCGACATCGAAGGGCTGACCGAATTCAACGGCGGTTCCATCCCGAAGACCGTTAAGGTCACCGCTCACAAGGAAGATGGTGACACCATCGAATTCGATGCCAAGGTTCGCATCGACACCCCTGGTGAGGCCGAGTACTACCGTCACGGAGGCATCCTGCAGTACGTACTCCGTCAGATGGTTAAGTCCTAAGCCATCGCGCTCTGCGGGGCTGCACAACGTCTCGCTGTGAGTAACTAACCCACGGGTGTTGCTCGCAGCTGGGCCCTGCAGCCCCGTTTTCGCATTTCCCGGTCAGAAAGGTCGTTCCCCAAAATGCCAGTAATGAGTGAAAATGAGCTCAACCGTCGTCGACAAGAAATCTTGGTCGGGGCACGGAAATGCTTCGCTGAATACGGCTATGAAGGAGCGACCGTGCGACGTCTAGAACAAGCGACCGGGAAATCACGCGGCGCCATATTCCACCATTTCTCCGATAAAGAGAATCTCTTCCTCGCCTTGGCGCGGGAAGATGCCGCACGACAAGCAGAAGTCGTGGCGCGGGAAGGACTCGTGGAAGTCATGCGAGATATCGTGCGTCATCCAGAAAAATATGATTGGTTGGCCACGCGGCTTGAAATTTCCAAGATGCTGCGCACCGATGCTTCGTTTCGGGCGCGTTGGCAAGAGCACCAAGCTGTCCTAGACCAAGCAGTGCATGATCGTTTAGCCAAAAATGCCGCAGAAGGCCGCATGCGTGTCGACGTGCCGATCGATACCTTGCAGTACTTCTTGGAAATGGTCATGGACGGCCTGATTACGCGCAATGCCATGGGCATGGCGACCGACGAGGCAGTTCTTGATATCGCGGAGCAAGCAATCCGACGAGATGGCAACGATGCCATTGCTGAGAACAAAGATTCTGCGACTGATTAATCCGCGGAACCGACCATAAGGTATAACGGTATCCACTATGGTTAATCTTCTATTGGTCTCATTGCGTTATGGAGAGACTGCCCCGGCGGTAGCCGCCGCCGAGTATCGCGATATTTGTGAAGCTGCTGGCCTAACACAGGAACAAACGACTCACCTGATCATTGATTCCACAAAAGTGCAGCTTCCGGATCTGAAACAATTCGACGGAGTCATTGTTGGTGGCAGCTCGCTCAACATCACCAACGACGAATGGAGCGACTGGCAACACCATATTCATCAGCAACTTGCATCTCTTGTCGAAGCTGAGCTACCAGTCTTTTTAATCTGCTTCGGTGCTTCCTGGCTAGCCCATCATGTCGGCGGCACAGTTGGCCATACTCACGCGGAGACCTCCGGCAAGACGGTAGTACGACTCACGCCAGAAGCCGCACAAGATGCTTTGGCGCGCCATTTGCCACAAGAATTCACCAGTTTGACCGGGCATACTGAAGCTGTGGAATCCCTCCCCGTAGATTCAGATGATGTCACCGTGCTTGCCGACGGCCCCACCTGCCCAGTGCAATTGTTGCGCGTCGGTGATTCGACGTGGGCCAGCCAGTTCCACGCTGAAATGGATGCCGTAGCCATGAAAAACCGCATGGATTTCTTCTATGACTACGGTTATTTCTCCCCCGAAGATTATCTCGACATCGTCAACAGCCTGCCGGAGATTGACACCACCTGGAGCAACAAATTAATCACGATTTTTGTACGGTATTGTGCGACGAATGCGGTAGCGCACTAGCTTGCCTCCTTAAATTGAGCTCATCGCATCGTTGCCGTCGTGGAAGGCGATGAAATCTTCATCTGGTAAGTTTTCGCGCCCGGCGAGCTCAAAAATCACCTGGCCAACGAGTTCACGCGAGGTGTGCTCATCGACAAATTTGATCGAGTTTTCGGTTACCTTAATGCCAGTGGCAGGCTCGAGAGTCAACAGCGTCGGCGCTAGAATCACGAACCGCAAATCCGAAGCGATCAAGCGCTTGTCGACGGTTTTCTTCGACTCAACATACGCCAACCACGCACCGTCGTCATCGGTCTCATTTTCTAGCGAGCCCATATAAGAGACCATGATGAACTTTGGTGCCTTATGCTTGCCGACGGCGTCCTGAACTTTCTCCAGTCCCGCAATACATTCCAGAGCGGCATCTCGATCAACTGCATAGGTGACCTCAGCGCCCGCGCGGCCACCATTTCCGGCGGTCCACACGACTACGTCGAACTGACCGATCAATTCTGCCCACTCATCGGCGGAAAGCTCAGTGACGTCCTGCACCAGCGGTGTCGCGCCGTTTTCGCGGGCTTCCTCGGCTTTTTCTTCCCGACGCAGCATCGCGGTAATCGCGAAATCATTGCAATACTGAGGAATAGCAATGCTTGCCACCTGACCAGAGCCACCGATGACGAGCACTTGTTTCTTCGAGCCAACGTGCTGTGTATCAACCATGCCGCCCATGCTACGCCGAATAGTCAATTTTTTCGGCCCTCCTTGTCTGCTCGCCGCAATAGCTCAACTGTGTGCCCTTTGCCCCTGCGTTAATCGCTGCAACCAATGAGGTTAAGATAGAAGCATGTATGCCATCATGACCGTCACCGGCGCCGATAACACCGGAATTATCGCCGCGGTGAGCACAGCACTCGCAGATTTGAACGTTAATATCGTGGATGTTTCCCAGACATTGATGTCGGGCTATTTCACTATGATTTTGCGCGTGGAATTCGATGACGAAAAGCTTTCGATTCCAGAGATTCAGGAGCGCATGGAAGCCGTCGAAAAGCAGACCCACCAGATCATTCGGATCCAGGCCGAATCGCTGTTTACCGCGATCAACGAGATCTAGTCACTTCGAATACTTATCACCTAGCGCAGAAATAATCTTCCATCATGCCTTTTTCTTTTAAGAATGCCCAGATCGTTGACACGATCGAGATGATTGAGAAATACCGTCTCGATATTCGTACGGTGACCATGGGTATTTCCTTGCTCGGATGCACTCGCCCGACGATGTCTGCCACCTGCGATGCCGTCTATGACCGGATCACTACGCAAGCGGCGCGTCTGGTAGAGGTGTGCCAAGGTATCGAGGCTGAGCTCGGAATCCCGATCGTGAACAAGCGCATCTCGGTGACGCCAATTTCCCTGATCGCAGCTGGCGTCGATGGCGACCCAGTTGAGCTCGCACATGCCTTGAACAAAGCAGCCAATGAGGTCGGTGTGAACTTCATCGGTGGTTATTCCGCACTCGTCGAAAAAGGCGCCACCGAAGCGGATCGCCGCTTGATTGATTCGATTCCTGAGGCATTGTCGCAATCCGATGTGGTCTGTGGTTCCGTGAACATTGCCTCGTCTCGGGCTGGCATCAACATGGATGCAGCACGCAAGATGGGCGAAGTCATCAAATCCGCCGCTGAGCTGAGCAAGGAACAGTCAGCGATTGCTTGTGCAAAACTCGTGGTGTTCGCCAATGCCGTCGGAGACAACCCTTTCATGGCCGGTGCATTCCACGGCGTCGAAGAACCCGACTGCGTTGTTTCCGTAGGTGTTTCTGGCCCCGGTGTCGTCGACCGTGCCTTGGGTAGCCTCGAAGGTGCCAGCCTGGACCAGGTCGCCGAAGAGATTAAGAAGGCGGCATTCAAGATCACCCGCGCTGGCCAACTCGTGGGCAACATGGCCTCCCAACGGCTAGGAGTGCCTTTCGGCATCGTCGACTTGTCACTGGCACCTACCGCGGAGCTGGGCGACAGTGTCGCACACATTCTGGAACACATGGGCCTCGATCAGGTGGGAACGCATGGAACCACCGCGGCGTTGGCATTGCTCAACGACGCCGTGAAAAAGGGTGGCATGATGGCGTGCTCGCGCGTCGGCGGACTGTCTGGTTCCTTCATCCCGGTTTCTGAGGACAAAGGCATGATTGACGCTGTACGTTCGGGCAGCATCAGCATGGACAAGCTGGAAGCGATGACTGCGATCTGTTCGGTTGGCTTCGATATGATCGCTCTGCCAGGAGCTACCTCTGCTGAGACCATCGCCGGCATGATCGCAGATGAAGCAGCCATTGGCATGATGAACCACAAGACCACCGCGGTGCGCGTCATCCCAGTACCAGGCGCAGAAGTCGGCGATGAGATCGACTTCGGTGGCCTGTTGGGCTATGCGCCGGTGATCCCGGTGAACACCGTCGGCAACCGTGAATTCATCCACCGCGGCGGGTTTATCCCGGCGCCAGTGCACGGATTCCGTAACTAAACGCGCGGCACTAAACGCGCGGCACTAAGCGCCGCGGCGGACATTTTGTAGGCAACTGCATTGTCTCGGCTGCAGATTTCACCAGTCTGAATAAAACTGGTGTGCTGGACTAAGCAGCCGGGATTACGCAGACAGTTGTCGGCGTTGCGGCAGCCGAGAATTCCCGAGGTCTACTCGGTAGCCTTCTTCGCTGCCGGCGCGCATCGCCGCGCGATCAATTGCGCGTGCTTGCCGACGCCCATTGCGCAGCGCAAGACCGGCATCGTGGACATAATCCTGCAACAGTTGCTCCGCCGCAGATGCGTCGTCAAGCAACGCTAAAGCAGCACCCCGCCCCACTTGCACGGCGGTGTCTTGATCAGCTTGGTCCAACAAATCATAGACGCTGCGCGAAAACCCCAGCATCCAGGAGGTTTTTAACCGTTTGGTATGCGCAGCTTCGTGGCCGCCATGTTGTGCAGCGTATTTCGTGGCCCCCGCGGCCATGTGGATATTCAACATGGGAAACAGCATCTTCACTCGTTCTAGGTGGCGCGGCACCCCGAAAACGAGGCCATACGAGTTGTGCTTGCCTGTCCCCTGCTGCGAATACAGCACTCGGCAGTGCAGCGCATTCGAGATATGAGTCAACAGCTCTCGTTGCTGTGGCTTATAACTGCCGGTTAGACTCCATTCCCATGCCGTCTGCCCGGCTGCCGCAGTATCTCCTGCATGCTGTACTTCATCTGGGTCCAGTGCATACTTGGCTGCTAATTCGAAAGCTTTTGTTCGGCACAGATCACCCTCGGGGGTACCTTCGCACGCTGCGGCACGGTCGAGCAAGTTTTTGATGCGATTGCGGTATTTATCAAGGCTCATTGGATAGTCCTTTCTCTAGCCCTACCCCCAATGGACTGTGCCGGCTCCGCTCAGGTTCCCTCGTCGAGACAATCGACGAGATGGCGATCGACGAGACGAGAATTAAGCGAGTTCGACGATTTCCATGTACTCATCACTCCACATATCTTCATCGCCATCTGGCATGATGATCACGCGCTCGGGCTCGAGAGCTTTGACCGCGCCGGGGTCGTGAGTTACCAGCACCACTGCACCCGTGTACGTCGCCAATGCATCCAGTACTTGCTCGCGTGATATCGGATCCAAGTTGTTCGTCGGCTCGTCGAGAAGCAAGACATTCGCTCGCGACGAAACCAGGGTCGCCAATGACAAGCGGGTTTTTTCACCACCGGATAGCGTACCCGCAGGTTGTTCGAGCTTATCCCCGGAGAACATGAAAGCTCCCAACAAGCTGCGCAGCTCCTGTTGATGAGCGTCTGGACATGCGGAGATGGTGTTTTCCCACACGCTGCGGTCTGGATCGATGGTGTCGTGTTCCTGCGCGAAGTAACCGATGCGCAAGCCGTGACCGGTGACAATTCCGCCTTCGCCATCGGTGCGTTCTTCACCGGCAAGTAATTTGAGCAAGGTTGTTTTACCCGCACCGTTATAGCCCAGCACGACCACCCGGGAGCCTTTATCGATCGCTAGATCGACGCCGGCGAAAACCTCCAGTGAACCGTACATTTTGGTCAGGCCTGTGGCGTGCATCGGAGTTTTGCCGCATGGCGCAGGCTCGGGGAATTTGATGGAGGCCACTTTGTCGTCCTGGCGAACCTCATCCAAATTGCCCATCATGCGTTCCGCGCGTGCCAGCATCTGCTTCGCTGCGGCAGCCTTGGTAGCTTTCGCACCCAACTTTGCGGCTTGTTTCTGCAGTGCAGACGCCTTCTTCTCAGCGTTCGCACGCTCCCGACGACGGCGGGCTTCGTCGGTGGCACGGGCATCGAGATATTTCGTGTATCCCATGTTGTACACATCTGCTTCGGCGCGAACGGCATCAAGAAACCAGATCTTATTACATACATCCCGGAGCAATTCCACGTCGTGGCTGATCATCACCAGACCACCTTCGTGCTTTGCCAAGAATGACCGCAACCAGGAAATCGAGTCAGCATCCAGGTGGTTTGTCGGCTCGTCGAGAAGCAGTGTGGTTTGCGACTTGCCAGCTCCGTTAGTGGCGGCGAACAGAATTTGCGCAAGTTCGACGCGACGTCGCTGGCCACCCGACAAGGTCTTGAGCGGTTGATCGAGAATACGTTGTTCCAGCCCAAGGTTGTCACAGATGGTGGCAGCTTCCGAATCGGCCTCATAGCCGCCAAGGCTGTGATAGCGCTCTTCCATGCGCGAGAATTTGGCGATGGCCTTGTCGCGCTTGTCGTCGTCCAGCGTCGTTTCCATGATCTGCTGCTGCTTATCGAGAGAATGACGCAGCTCATCGAGGCCACGGGCAGACAGCACACGATCGCGCGCAGTCTGCTCGATATTGCCCTCGCGCGAATCCTGCGGAAGGTAACCAATATCGCCGGAAACATGAACCTCACCGCCATAGGGCTCGGTTTCGCCAGACAGGATGCGCATCGTGGTGGTTTTCCCGGCACCATTACGTCCGATCAAACCGATACGATCGCCCGGCTGCACGCGAAGGTGCTGGCCAGGGGCGTGCAAAAGTGTACGGGCACCGGCGCGGACTTCAAGGTCTTGGCTAACAATCACGACCAGCAAGTCTAGCAGCCGGCGGTAGTGATTTATAACTGCGCTGACCTCGAATTTTGGTGCTCAATAACGAGCTAACGCTATAGTGTCACTGTTGCCATCACATCGGTTGTACTGGCAACGGCGGGCTGTAGCGCAGTTTGGTAGCGCACCACACTGGGGGTGTGGGGGTCGCAGGTTCAAATCCTGTCAGTCCGACAAAAGCCCTGGCAGGGCAATGTTTCAGGTTGGCCTTATCTGCCTCTTCCCTGTTCTGGGCAAGACGTACTCACTATCCGAATCCCGGCAATCCTTCCGGAATCCGCCAAAGCTCTCTGCCGATAGGTGTGATTCTGGTTTGATAAGGCACGCTAGTATCCAGCTGCTCATTGGTTCGTAATAAATAGAGACTTGGAAGTGCGGACGTTTTGTACCCCCATGACAAATATCATGGGTGATTTCATGACGATTTCCATACGGCCACGAATCCCCAGATCATTAGCGTTGTCCGTATGAAAGCAATGCAGCAAACACAAGCCATTGAAGTTTCGGGAGCGAGTAAAACCTTCAACGCACACTCTCGTTCACCGGTACACGCATTAAAGAACGTGGACCTTTCCGTTCAACGTGGTGAGATCGTCGCGTTGCTCGGAACCAACGGAGCAGGCAAGACTACGTTAGTGGACCTCATCTTAGGGCTTAGCAGACCGACGGCTGGAACCGTCGAAGTCTTGAACAACTCCCCCAAACTCGCAATTTATAGGCAGAACATCGGTGCGCTAATGCAAACCGGTGGGCTACTGCACGAAATGACGGTGCAGGACACTGTAAAGATGATCGCCGCTACCTTCCCCCGCCACCTACCGCTGGACGACGTTGTCAAGCAAGCCAACCTGGAGCCAATCTACACCCGCCGCGTCGGCAAATGCTCCGGCGGTGAGCAACAACGCATACGCTTCGCATTGGCCATTCTGGGTAACCCGGACATCCTCATCCTGGACGAGCCCACCGCGGGAATGGACGCAGGCGCGCGCAGCCAGTTTTGGCAATCAATGAGGCGCCAGTCTGAACAAGGCCGCACGATCATCTTCACCACCCATTACCTTAAAGAAGCTGAGGAGTTCGCCGAGCGCATCGTACTGATGCACAAAGGCGAAATCATCGCCGACGGCACCACCTATGAGCTGCAGAATATGAGCTCTGAGCGCATCGTCACCGCTGAGTTCCCAGGCGAAATCCCGGAACTCACGGACATACCGGGCGTGACTGCTAATGAAATTCACGGCCATCATCTGCGTCTGGTGAGTCAGGACTCTGATGCTCTGGCCCGCTACCTGTTATCGGAAACTGATGCCCGCAATCTCAGCATCACCAATCCCAGCCTAGAAAACATGTTCCTTGAGCTGACAAACCAAAACCAGGAAATCTAACCCCATGAGCACTACACTAAAATTCACCGGCCAGGAATTGCTGCGACTGCGCCGGGACATGACCACCTTGTTTTTCAGCGTTGTTTTGCCGGTCTTCTTTTATCTCGTTTTTGGCGCATCTCAGTCCTACGGCGCTCAGGAAATGAATGGCGGAAACGTCTCCGCCTTTGTCATGCTGGCCATGGCTTTGTACGCGGGCGTCGTCGGAGCGGTCGGTGCGGCTGGTTCGGCGCTCACTGATGATCGCAGTGGCTGGGGGCGGCAATTGGCTCTTACTCCACTGCGTAGTTGGCAACTCGCTTTCGCTAATACACTCAGCATCACGGTGCGTGCGGTGCTTCCTATCGCAGCGGTATTCATCGCCGGCGCTCTCACCAACGCACACTTGCAAGCAATTCAGTGGGCAATAAGTTTCTTCGCTTGTGTTATCTGTGCCATTCCCTTCGGATTTTACGGCTTAGCTTGGGTCTTGGTGGTTCCGAAAGAAAACACAGTGGCGATCGCCACGGCCTCCATCGTGATCCTTGCCTTCGCGGGAAACGTGTTCATCGGCCTCAGCGGCACCCTGCTGCAAATCGCTCGATTTACCCCAATGTACGGTGCAGTCACACTGGTGCGCTGGCCTCTGGCCGAAGGTGCGCAGCTGCAGCCGACAGGAATGATCTTCGATCCTATGTGGTACTCCTGGGCTAACATCACGATATGGACGGCCGTATTTGTGACTTTCTGCCTGTTGATGCGCAACCGCGACAAGGAGCGTAACTAAATGAACCGTAGTGACAGTTTTCGACGAACTGACTTCATCTCTGCTTCGGTATCGCTCCTATTTTTGTCACCACTCATGGTGCATGTGTACACCGCTCCACAGCTCAGTACCGGGGACAAGGCATGGGTCACCGTCTGCGTGGGGTCTTTTGCTGCCTTCTATAGCTTCGCCTTTGGCTCGCTGGATTATTTTCCGCGAGGTTGGGATCGGCAGCCGCGAGCGCTTCTCCGATGGAGCGTTCTGCTTGCAATTGCCCTGGCCACCGCACCGGTGATCAGCATAGGAGTAGCGAATTTCGCCCCATTTCTGGCCG
>NZ_JAPJNQ010000060.1 GCF_030826625.1 Corynebacterium sp.
AGCGTCAAGACAGTACCGGAATCGAAGATCGTGGAAACCTTGATCGAGCAAGCCAATATCATCGCTGAAGAGCAAGGCTTGGAAGCACAAGAAGGCGCCAAAGCTGATGTGCGCGTCACTTCCTAAAATGACCGCTGTTGCGTGTTAGTCTTTTCGCTATGAAAAAGACGGTTGCGCTGCTGATTACTGCCGTTATTAGCGGTGGAACGATGGCGGCGTGTACACCGAAACCAGCCTCTGCAGACCCGGTTGCCCAAGAATTTTTGGATGCGATGACTCACCGGGATGTCGAGGCTTTATCGGAAATCGTCGACAATCCGACGCTGGCCAATGAGGCTATCGACGATACGTTTTCTGGTCTGCAGGCTGAGTCTTTGACCGCAACGCTTGCCGACGTTAATGTCAACGATTCTATTGCTACCGCTCGTTACTCGTTGCACTGGGATCTGCCTCGAGATCGCGAATTGGTGTACGAAACCGAGATGACGTTGACGAAAGCCTCCGACGAGTGGACGGTGCGTTACAAGCCGACGATTATTCATCCGCGGTTGGGTGCTAATCAGCATCTAGAATTGCGTGCCATTGAGGCGGCGCGTGCCAGTGTGGTCTCTTCCGATGGTGTGGAACTGCTCTCTCCAGGTATTTCTCATCGCTTGTTGGTGGATACCGCGCAGTTGGATGATCCTCGCGGTGCAGCTGCTCGCATCGCCAGTGCGGTTAACGCCGCCGCGCAGCGTGATTCTGCAATTTCGAAGCTCGATGCTGGTGATTTGGCTGCTGCGCTGGAATCTGTCGAAGGCATTTATTCGGTTGGAGTGTATTCCGCGGACGAGGGACCAGCTATCGAAGGAGACCTCGCCGGTGTGCCTGGGGTGCGGTTAAATGATGAGCCTGCCATGGTGCCGGTAGAAAAAGATTTCGCCCCAGATATCATGTCGCGGGTTACTCGTATCGTCGGCGATGATCTCGTCGGCGCTAACGGGTGGAAAGTCAGCGTGGTGAACCCACATGGGGCTGCGCTTTCCGACGTTGCCGTGCATGATGCTGATCCAGCGCCGGCGTTGGAAATCGCTATTGATTACAATGTGCAGCGGGCTGCGCAAGAAGCGGTGGCGCTGCGAGAAGATAAACAAACCATGCTGGTGGCGATGCGACCGTCGACGGGCGAAATCCTTGCCGTTGCACAGACCCCAGCTGCTGATAAAGATGGCGATATCGCGCTCAATGGGCATTACCCGCCGGGATCTGTCTTCAAGATCATCACCACTGCGGCTGGGATTGACAAACATGACTTGAGCCCGTCGACTGCGGTGGGCTGCCCTGGCGTCATGAATATCCAGGGGCGAACGGTGATTAATTACAACCAGTTCTCGTTGGGTACCGTGCCGTTGCAGCGAGCTTTTGCAGCCTCGTGTAACACCACTTTTGCGGAAATGTCCACTAATTTGGCACCGGGGGAGCTCGAAGAAGTAGGCAAGCAGTTTGGTTTGGGGATCGACTATAACATTCCCGGTCTTGTCACGGTCACGGGTGAAATTCCGGAGGGGGAGACGGCCTTCGAGCGCACTGAGGCAGGCTATGGCCAGGGCCTGGATTTGGCAAGTCCATTCGGTTTCGCGTTGGTGTCTTCGACCGTTGCTGCTGGTCACCGCCCGGTGCCGACGCTGATCGTCGGCCACGAAACCACACCGAGCGAAAACGTCGCCGGGCCGAGCCCCGAAGTTATCGACGGTTTACGTGCGATGATGCGTGAAGTGGTGGCTTCGGGTACTGCTGCTGGTATGCAAGCTGGTGGAACGATCCATGGCAAAACCGGTGAGGCGGAATATTCCGGTGGCTCGCATGCTTGGTTCACCGGTTTTCGTGATGATGATATAGCGTTTGCCACTCTGATCGTCGATGGTGGAGGATCGACCACGGCGGTGAATGTTTCCGATCGGTTCTTCCAACGCCTGGATGAATTGCGGGCTGGCCCCGGTGATGCGGCCGAGACCGCGATGTAGGTAGTGCCCAACGATAGGGGGCACCGGGATGTTAGCCCCGCAAATCCACATAAAGATGAGGGATAAAACACAATAAGATGTGATTCACGTTATTCTTAATGCATGTCAGCTCATGGATCAACAGCCGGACCGGCCACAGCAGGCGGTGTAGCGGCGACAACGACAGAAGAGAACGCGCCCGTATTAGATAAAACTTTTAAGCCTTCATGGGTGTTCGCCATGGCGCTCGGCTCCGCGATTGGCTGGGGAGCGTTCATCCTACCGTTCGATTGGATGAGTGAGGGAGGTTTGCTGGGAACGCTGCTGGGCTTTCTTATCGGTGGCTTCGCTATTTTGGTCGTTGCCTTTAGCTATGGCTTCGTGGTCCGTGCGCTGCCAGTCACTGGGGGCGGTGTTGCTTTCGCCCTCGCTTCATTGGGCAGAGTTCATGCATTCATCGCAGGTTGGGCGCTGACCTTGGGCTATGCCGGAATTGTCGCGTTGAATGCTTCGGCGATCACACTGGTGTTTCGGGTGACGCTGCCTGATTTGTTCATGCGGGTAAAACTCTATGAAGTCGCGGGGTGGGATATATACCTGCCGGAAGTGCTGATCGCTTCATTGTTCATCGTAGTATTCGGATATTTGAACTATCGTGGCGCATCTATTTCGGGCCGGTTCCAGTTCTATGCGGTGGTGTTGATCATCGTCAGCGTAGCCATCATCTTTGTGTCTATGGTGGTTTATTACTTCAACAATGACATCACCATGGCACCAGGTTTTCCGACGGATAAATCACCGGTAGCCGCTATTGCGGTAATCGTCGCGTTCGCTCCTTGGGCTTACGTTGGGTTTGATAGCGTTCCGCAATTGGCTGGCGAATTCAATTTCAGCCCGCGTAAAGCACTTGGGCTGTTGATCTGGGGTGTGTCGATTGCCACCCTGATCTATATGACGATGATGATCGCTACCTCAATCGCGGTTGCTGATGGCCACGCCGATTATGCTGAAGATGCTTGGCCACCGGCTGCAGCCATTAGTGACGTGATGGGGCCAGTGGGGCTAATTCTCATGGTCGTAGCAGTCAGTGCTGGTGTCTTGACCGGACTCAACGGTTTCTACACCGCTACGTCACGGGTTCTGTTCACCATGGGCAAAGCACAGATGCTGCCTGGCAAGGTGGCTCATATCCACCTCAAGCACAATACCCCGGTGGTAGCAATCATCGTGACCGCCTTGCTGTGTCTGATCAGCCCGTGGTTTGGACGTGCGGCGCTGAACTGGGTAGTTGATATGACCAGCGTGGGCATTACGATCGCCTATTTCTATGCGTGTTATTGCGCGTATAAGATCGCACGCGACGGGCAGCTGCGGTCGGTTAATTTGAAGGTCGGTCGCAGCACAGCGCAGAAATGGATTAGCTTGGCAGGCTGTATTTTATCGTTGGGATTCATGGCTCTGCTGCTGGTGCCAGGTTCACCAGGATTGCTGAGCACTGAGTCTTTCTATGCGCTGTTCGCTTGGCTGATATTGGGGCTGGGATTTTTCTGGTTACGCTCGAAGGTCTACCTTGCACAAGATGAAGATGAGCTGAAAAAGGTCGTGCTGCAATAAGTTCTGTTGCAAGCGATGAGTCTGGTTGCAAGAAGCGGAAATTCTTTGCGCTAAGCAGCAAAGAATCAGACCTGATGAACGCCGAAGAAACGTTGCTATTACCATGGGGAGCCATGACTCAACGTGGAAAGCTCTCCCCAGGAAAACAAACTCCAATTCGCACGGTTCCGGACCATATCGAACGTCCGGAATACGTATGGAAGGACACCGTACAGGAAAATATCGGTGAGCCGTTCATCCAGAAACCAGAAACCATCGAGGCGATGCGCGAATCATGCGAAATCGCCGCGAACGCGCTCGAAGTCGCAGGCCGTGCCGTAGCCCCGGGGGTTACCACCGACGAACTCGACCGCATCGCGCATGAATACATGTGCGATCACGGCGCCTACCCGTCGCCACTGGGATACATGGGCTTCCCGAAATCTTGCTGCACCTCTTTGAACGAGATCGTCTGCCACGGCATTCCGGATTCTACGGTGATCAAAGAAGGTGACATCGTCAACATCGACGTCACCGCATACAAAAACGGTGTCCACGGTGACACCAACCGCACCTTTCTGGCGGGGGAAGTCTCCGAAGAACACCGTCTGTTGGTGGAGCGCACCGAGGAATCACTGATGCGCGCGATCAAGGTTGCCAAGCCAGGTCGCGAAGTCAACGTGATCGGCCGGGTTATCGAATCCTACGCCAACCGTTTTGGCTATAACGTCGTGCGCGATTTCACCGGCCACGGGGTAGGGCCGACCTTCCATAATGGGCTGGTCATCTTGCACTACGATTCCAACCACTATCGCGATGTCCTGGAACCAGGCATGACCCTGACCATCGAGCCAATGATCAACCTGGGATCACTGGACTATGACGTCTGGGACGACGATTGGACCATCCAAAACTCAGACGGCAAGTTCACTGCCCAGTTCGAGCACACCATCGTCATCACCGACGATGGCAACGAAATTCTTACCAATCCCACGATTTAGGCACGTCCGCCCGACCCAATTGTGCTGGGCCGGGAGCTCGGCTTCGAGTTAAAACTCCAGGCCGAGCAATGCATTTTCGGTCAACTCTGGCAATGCTGGGTGGATCCAGTACTGCTGAGTGGCGATCTCGCGTACGTCTTGGTCGAAGGCCATGACCTGAATCATCTGCTGGATCAAGGTGGAAGCCTGTTCACCATAAAAGTGCGCCCCGAGCAGGCGTCCGCTGCTGCGATCGGCGATGAGCTTGCAGATTCCCTGCGAGTCATTCATCGCCCAGCCGTACGCTACGTCGCCGTAATTTTGTACCTTGACGGTGATATCGTAGCCAGCTTCGCGTGCCGCAGCTTCGGTCATACCAACCGTGGCGATCTGAGGATGAGTAAAAATCGCTGATGGTACGTGCTCGTGTGGCATAGCGCGTAGATCTTCTGGGTGCAGCAAGTTGTGCTTGACCGCCCGCGTTTCCGCATTTGCGACGTGTTTTAGCATGTATGGCGAGGAAACATCGCCGAGCGCCCACACACCAGCTGCCGTGGTGCGGCCAAAATCATCGACCTTGATGCGTCCGTCGTCATGCATTTCAATGCCTGCAGCATCCAGATTCATCTGGTCGCCATTCGGAATCCGTCCAGTGGCAACCAACAAGATGTCTGCCTGCTGGGTGGTGCCATCGTCATAGGTCACGCGCACACCGTCGGCTGTATCTTCTACTTCGGAGATGTTGCTTCCGAAGCGTACATCGACTGCTGCGGTCATATCCCGGTTGAAACGAGATTTGATGTCTTCGTCGAGGTGCTTGAGTAGTTCTTGTCCGCGCACCGCAACGGTAACTTTAGTGCCCAGGCCATGGAAAACATGGGCAAATTCCATGGCGATGAAGCCGGCGCCGACGATGATCATGGATTCCGGTTGTTTATCCAGTCGCATGATGTCTTCGTTGGTGTAGTAACGGGCACCAGATTCGGCGATCGGGCGGGGGATCATTGGGCGGGAACCAGTCGCGATGACGAATTCTTCACCGGTGACGATGCAATCGTTGCCGTCTGCTCCAGCGTTGGCTACGGTCACCGATTTCGGGCCATTAAACGTGGCGTGTCCTGCATATACGTCGATATTTGGGCACTGTTCGCCCCGGCGATAGTCCTCGCCGCCTTGCGCGATCAAATCAATGCGATTGGCAAAGACCCTTTCCACGATGGAGTGCCAATCCACCTTGTTCACTTCTCCGTGCACTCCCAAGTGCTGGGAGCTACGGGCTGCTAGTGCGATGTCCGCAGCGTAGACGAACATCTTCGTCGGGATGCACCCCACGTTTAGGCAGGTGCCGCCAAAGCGTCCCTTCTCGATGATCGCGATGGACTTATTGTCGAAGTCCTCGCTGGGAATCGAGTTGGCTGATCCGGTTCCGATGATCACCAGATCATAGTGTTGTGACCGTGGTTCGCCTTTGCTTGACGTGATGGTTTCGGTGGTTTCGGTGAATTCAGTGGATTCGATGGAATCGGTGTTGGATGCATTCGATGTAGTCATGGGGCGGTGGTTACTCCGTTTCTTTCTCGTTGTCGTAGTTTTCGCTGTCGTAGTTTTCGTTGTCGTGCTTCTTATAGTTTTTGTACTTGTCTGGTCAGCTTTTGTACTAGTCTCGGCAGTCTTGTTGGTCGGTTAGTTGCTGCTGTAGCCAGTTGTGAGTGGTCTCTAATGCGTTGGCTCGCACCTTCGGTTGCGATAAAAACACGTCGTGCATGGCACCATCCAAGGGCGCCAACGAAACCTGTGCAGATAGGTTTGGAGCCCACTTCCACATGTGCTCAACGAGCAAGATGATATCTGCCTGGTGTGCTTTATCCATGACAGAAGTCCCGACAGCCGATTGCGTCGACGACAATGTCAACACCGGAACACCCGCGTTTATTTCATCGCGGTGAATACTTTGCTGTGCGGTGATAATCGCGCGGATCCATCCCATGTGTTTTTTGAAGCTTTCTAACGGTTTGAACCGGAGGTCAACATCCCACTCGCCGTCGTAGTTTTTGTGCAGTGAGCGTCCATAAATATCCATGACGCCACCGGGAAAGGGCAGTCTAGGCAACAGCTTGCCGACGCCGGCCAGCACGGGACGGGCTAGCTTGGCGACGCGATCTGGCACAGGCAATTCCAACCAAGGGCTATTGAGTACCAGCGCAGCACAGTGTGCATGCAAGTCGGGTTTCTCGCGACGCAGGTAGTCCAACCACACTGGTGCAACGAGTCCGCCGGTTGAATGTGCCAACGGTGTCAGACGTTTGGTTGGCGCTTGTGTGTGCGCGGAGATGATCAACTCCGCGGCAGCATCGAGTTCTTCGAAATATTCGGCAATATCCAAACAATGGTGCGGAGTCTGGCCCTCGCGCAGTGAGCGTCCGCATTTACGTAGATCGAGAGCGTAGAAGGCATAGCCGCGTTCGTGAAAATATTCTGCTACGTGCTTGTGGAAGAAATAATCGGTCAGACCATGAATCCACAGGAGTGCTGGCCGCTGCACCCAATCGTGCGTGAGCTGTTCGTCAGCAGGACTACTAACCGTGGTGCCTTTCGCCGCACCGGTATAGCGCACGAGTGTGGCATAGGCGGTGGTGTCCTCGGTGGGCTCGGTGCCAAAATTAAAAGTGAACTGCTCGAACGGTGCTCCGAGTAGGCTATCGGTCTTCCAAGAATTCTTCATGGACGTAGTCATGGTCATAGTCTAGGCATAACTTGGCGCGATTGAAGAGAATGGGGCAGTAGCGTTCGCGGCAGGTGCGCTCGAGAAAGTGATGGGGGATAAACATGCCACAGTTATTCGCCTATTAGCTCACACGGGGCGTATGGTAAAGGGCGAGTAAATTTTCACTGTGGGTACCGTGAATCGCTCATCGTTACAGCGGGGACCGGCACGTGTAGTGGAAGTGATGCAATCGAATACGAAGAGGTAGTCAGGTGTCCAAGAACCCAAACCCGAAACCCACCGATGATGTAGACATTGTTCTTATTGGCGGCGGCATCATGAGCGCCACGCTCGGCGCTATGCTCCGTGAATTGGAACCAAGTTGGTCACAAATGGTTGTTGAGCGTCTGGATGCTCCAGCCATGGAATCCTCCTCGCCGTGGAATAACGCTGGTACGGGGCACTCTGCGCTGTGTGAATTGAACTACACACCAGAGAAGAATGGCACCATCGACTTGTCCAAGGCGGTTGGTGTCAACGAGAAATTCCAGATTTCGCGGCAATTCTGGTCGCACCAGCTGAACAATGGCATCTTGTCGGATCCAAAGCAGTTTATTAACAAGGTTCCGCACGTTTCCTTCGGTAAAGGCACTGATCAGGTTGGTTATATTGAGCGCCGGTACAAAGCACTGCGCGATAACCACATGTTCCCGGACATGAAATTCACCGATGATCGCGACGAGTTCGCAGAAAAATTGCCGGTGATGGCCAGCGGACGTAACGATAATGAAAAAGTGGCGATTTCGTGGACTGACAAAGGAACCGATATCAACTTCGGTGCCTTGACTAAGCAATTCTTCACCGCGGCAAAAGCTGCCGGCACAGAGATGCGCTACGGCCATGAGGTGAAGAATCTCACTAAAGATGGCAACAAATGGAAAGTAACCGTCAAGAACCTCCACACCGGTGACACCAGCGTCGTCAAAGCCAACTTCGTATTCGTTGGTGCCGGTGGCTACGCATTGGATCTACTGCGCAAGGCCGGTCTGTCCGAGGTGCACGGTTTTGCTGGTTTCCCGGTCTCTGGTTTGTGGCTGCGTTCGACAAATCAAGACTTGATCGACCGCCACAGCGCCAAGGTTTACGGCCAGGCGATGACGAAGAATGCCCCTCCAATGTCGGTTCCGCACCTGGACACCCGCGTGATCGACGGCAAGAAGGGCTTGATGTTTGGCCCTTACGGTGGTTGGTCGCCGAAGTTCTTGAAGAAGGGTTCCTACCTGGATCTATTCAAGTCGATCCGGCCAGATAATATCCCGTCGTACCTGGGCGTTGCGGTGCAGGAATTCAACCTGACCAAGTACCTGGTCACTGAGGTTTTACAGGACTTCGACAAACGCATGGAAAACTTGCGTAACTACGTCCCGGATGCGAAGAATGAGGACTGGGAGATTGTTACCGCAGGCCAGCGCGTGCAGGTAATTAAGCCGGCTGCACCACCACGGTTCGGTTCTCTGGAATTCGGTACCGCCTTGATCAACAACACTGAGGGCTCCATTGCTGGCCTGCTGGGTGCTTCCCCAGGCGCTTCTATTGCCCCGGCTGCGATGCTGGAACTGCTGGAACGCTGCTTCGGTGAGAAGATGATCGAATGGGCTGACAAGATCTACGAAATGATTCCGTCTTATGGAACGAAACTGTTCAAGGACGAGAAGATGTACCACGAGCTGTGGGAATTCACGCAGAAGACGTTGAAGCTGGAAGATTAGTCTTTTTTAGACCGTCCCGCAGCATCAGCGGGCGGGACGGCATCTGCCTGGTAAAGTGCCACAACCTGGTTAAGTGCCACAAAAAGTCTGTTAGGACTCGTTGAATTCCACAGGCGCGGGCTGGTGGAATCTTTCTGGGTGCTGTTCATTAAATGGGTCGGTGACAACACTCAGCAGCTCCTCAAACGGCCCCATGTCGCCGTCGTTGGCTGCCCGCAACGCTTTTTCGACCAGGTGGTTTCGTGGGATGACAACCGGGTGCAGCCTTGCCAATGCGGCGGCATCGGGGGAGCATCGCAACCAGCGGCTAATCCAATCTCGTGCTTGTGCCGAGTTTCCAAGGTGTTGGGTGAGTTGATCTATGCTGCTACCGAGTTTCGCGTGGTGCTGAGCTGATTCGCTGGCCTGATCGTGGTTTGCGCGGGCCACGGCCACCAGGCTGCGATGAGCCGAGGTTAAATCTGGGCGCGCTTGTTCTACCAAGCTGTAGAATTCGTCGGCAAGCACGGCATCATCGACCCCGATTGCGCGGCAACGTTCAACGACCTGGGCAGAACGCCAACGCTGCTGGAATCCGTCCATGGTCTGTTGCGCGAATTCGACGGCTGTATCGGGGTCGTCATTGAAAGCAGGCAACATTGCTTCGGCGAGCCGGGCAAAATTCCAGCCAATAATCTGCGGCTGATTACGGTAACGATAACGCCCTCCATGATCGATTGATGAAAACACCGCCTGCTCGTCGAATTCATCCATGAACGCACACGGGCCGTAGTCAATTGTTTCACCCGATAGCGTGGTGTTATCGGTGTTCATTACCCCGTGGATAAACCCGATACGCATCCACTGTGCCACCGTCGCCAGCTGGGTATCCAGCGCACCGCTAAACACGGCACGAGCATCGTCAGCACCGGGGTAGTGGCGCCGGCGGGTGTAGTCAGACAGGCGAGTAACCAAGTCACCACCACCGATCAGCTGCGCATACTGGAAGCTACCGACGCGAATATGCGAACTAGCTACCCGCACCAATAACGCTGCCGGTACTACACGTTCACGGGCAATTTTGCGACCGGTGCTTATTACCGCGAGCGCGCGTGTTGTGGGAATGCCCAGGGCGTGCATGGCCTCGGACAGGAGGTATTCCCGTAGCATTGGGCCGAGTGCGCCCCAGCCGTCGCCTCCACGGGAAAACTTGGTCGGCCCCGATCCTTTCAAGTGGATATCGCGCAAGGTGCCATCGACATCTGTGACCTCGCCTAATAGCAGTGCGCGGCCGTCGCCAAGACGCGGAGACAGCTGGCCGAACTGGTGCCCGGCGTAGCCCATCGCGACTGGGTGCGCGCTCTCCGGAAGATTCGCGCCGCAGAGAAAATTGATGCCTGCTGAGCTTCGCAACCATTCCGGGTCCAAGCCGAGTTGTTGCGCCAACGGTTCGTTGAGGCACAGCAACTGCGGGTCCGGAGTTTCGGCAGCCTGCCAGTCGAGGCAAAGCTCGGGCAGGTGCGAAGCGAAACTGTCGTGCAGTTCGGGCAGGCGAGTATCGGGCACTAGTTACTTGACTCCTAATTGGCTCGCGATGCGGCCGGCGACGGCGAGATCCAGCCAGGGCATACCGGTGGTTTTGAACACGATCGGCGATTCGCGGTTGAGTGTTTTATCACCAGTGATGATGTCACGCAGGGTAACAGCGTGCGAGAGATCTGCGCCTTCTTTCAGCGCGCGGGCTGCATCACCGCCGTACTTCAACGTGACATCGCCGCCTTCCAGAATGATCTGGGCTTTTTCCATGAAGTTGGTGGTCAGCTCGCGGTCATTCGGGTTACCGGCACCGAGTGCTACGACCAAGGCATCGCTGCGTACTTCGTCGATATCGAGATAGGCCTCGTGGGCAGAAGTCGAACACACCACGACCTCTGCTTCTTTTGTGGCCTGCTTAGCCTCTTCGGAACCGATTTGCACCCAGTTTTCCAGGTCACCCGGGTTGTTGCGGGAGATGAAGGTGTAGCTCGGGTTGCGGTCACCAAAGTTATCGTCGATTGCTTCTTTGTGTGCGCGAGCTTGCACACCAGAACCGAATACGGCGACTTTGAGGTCTTCATCACGGGATTCGATGAAGTCCTTGAACGCGGCCATGGTCACCGCTGGTGTGCGCAAATTAGTCAGTTCGGCACCATCGATCGAGAACAACGGACCATAGGTGGTGTTAGAAAACAGCACATAGGTGCCTTGTACGGTCTCACGTCCGCGGGTGGGGTTGATGTGGGCCACGGTGATCAGCTTTGCGCCGAAATAATCCGGGTTGATCGCTGGCAGCAGCAGGAATTTTGCGTTGTCTTCCTTGTCGACGACCGCGCGGGTTTTATCGAAGTCATCTGCAGGATCAAAACCATCCAGAATGGTCTGCCGCAGGGCATCGGCGGCGTTTTTGGGGCTCATGAGCTCGCGCAATTTTGCAGCGTCGATGTGGAAGAACTCTTGGGTCATGAACGAATCTCCTTGCTAGAGGGACACAGTGCTGATTAGACACGATGCCAGATGGGCACAGTGCCAGATGAACACAGTGCCAGATAGACACGATTTACCCTGCGCTGGCTGCCACCAAAACAGGGACAGCGAAAGTGTAGCAGGGATCACGTTCACCTAGCTTATCGGGAAAACGCTTCGTAGGTGGAAAATCGTTGAACAAACCGTCGAGCTTAAGAAACCACCAGGGTTAGCTCACGGCATTTTTGCTTCTCGACGGGACCTTCCACCGTCATTCCGGCCTGCCGAGCAATATCGGCGACCTCCTCGGCAGTCGATGGGCGTGAACCGTCAGCGGCGGCCAGCGCTAACACGCGGGCAAGTTCGCCCTTGTAATGCTTGTTGAAATGGGAGACTACCTTGCGTGATCCGTCCTCACGAATAGCTTCGACGCGAACCGTCACAGCGGGCACGCGACCTAATTGTTGGTAGGTTCCAGAGCGTAGGTCAACGATCAGCTCCTCGGCGGCCGCGAGAGCTTCGGAGATTGCAGTGCCCCAACGCTTTTTCATTGTCGGAGCCTCCTGGCCGTTGCGCGGGGGTAGCTTCGTTCCCCCAGACAATCGGTAATAAGGGATCGGATCCCGAGCACCAACGACGCCAAATAAGGCGGAACCAACCGCAAGTGAATCCAGCGCGGCCGCAGGCAAGCTTGCGGCATCGAGGGCGTCGTAAAGCACACCGGTATAGCGGAAAATCGCTGGCATCGTGGCGGCAGTAGAAAGTTGTTGGTTTGCCTCGAGTTCGGGCCGCAATTTTTCTGATACGCCCAGGACGTCGAAGGCCTGCTCGATTGGCAGTGCCATTAAATCAGCTGCGATCTCGCGACGGGTTGCGTGCAAGTCTGGAAATGACAATCCGGCAAGAATTTCCCAATTCAGTGGGGTGCCGTCGCCGCCACGTGCTTTGGTTTCGGAAGGGGGAAGAACTATCAGCATGCCCCCATACTAAGCAGTAGGAACAGTATGTAAGCTAGTCCCATGATCACACGTATGTCCACACTGTTTTTGCGCACGTTGCGCGAAGACCCTGCAGATGCCGAGGTTGTCTCCCACAAGCTGCTTGTACGCGCCGGCTATATTCGACGCGTTGCACCAGGAATTTACACCTGGCTGCCGTTAGGGCTGAAGGCGTTGCGCAGGCTAGAAGGCATCGTGCGAGAAGAAATGGATGCCATCGGTGGGCAAGAATTACTGTTCCCCGCGTTGTTGCCGCGCGAACCCTACGAGGCTACTGATCGCTGGCGTGAATACGGCGACAACCTGTTCCGCTTGAAGGACCGGAAGAATGCGGACTTGTTGTTGGGGCCGACTCACGAAGAAATGTTCAGCACCGCGGTCAAAGACATGTTTGGTTCCTACAAAGATTTCCCGGTCACCCTGTACCAGATTCAAACTAAATACCGCGACGAAGAGCGTCCGCGGGCGGGCATTCTGCGTGGCCGCGAATTTTTGATGAAGGATTCTTATTCCTTTGATCTCACCGACGAAGGCCTCGATGCTGCCTACCAGCGTCACCGCGATGCCTACCGGCGTATTTTCGACCGGGTGGGACTCGCCTATGCCAGCTGCCAGGCACCCTCAGGCGCCATGGGCGGCTCGGCTTCGGAG
>NZ_JAPJNQ010000061.1 GCF_030826625.1 Corynebacterium sp.
TGAGTATAAAGCCAAAGCGGAAGAAGAAGCAGCACGTATCGTCGAAGCTGGTAACAAGCAACTCGCTGCTAACCGGGAGCAAGTTGTTGCGGATCTGCGCTCGGATTTGGGCCAGAATTCCATCTCGCTGGCTGAGCGCTTGCTCGGCACGGAACTGTCGGATGCAACTAAGCAGTCCGGCACTGTTGATTCCTTCTTGTCCGAACTCGACAACGTGGCACCTGCCGCAAGGAAGTAGGCAAGCATGAAAGCAGCGAGCCGCGAAGCATTGCAGCAACTCTACGCAGCCATCGACGAGACCTCGTCTCAGTCCGATAACGCCGTAGAGGTTGACTCGCAGACCGGTTTGGAAATCTTCGAGGTCGTCGAAGCGATTGAAGGCGATCGGCCGTTGCGAGTTACGCTTGCCGATAACGCAGCACCTTCGGAGCAGCGAGTCGCATTGGCGGACGAGGTGTTTTCGAAACATCTCTCTGTTAGCGCTCTAACTGTCCTCAAGAAGGCTGCGGGCTTGACTTGGTCGAATCCACGCGATTTACGGTCTGGGCTTATCTTGGCTGCACGGCGCATTCTTTTGCGCGGAGCAGAGAGCAAGAACCAGCTGGAACAAGTTGAACATGAATTGTTCACCTTATCGCGTGTGCTCGATCGCGAAGGCGAGCTTTCAATGCTGTTGTCAGATCGACGCGTTCCGGCGTCGAAAAGGCGCTCTTTGCTTGCAGGTCTTCTCAAAGACAAAAACGTCACGATGTTCAGCGAAGCACTGGCGTTGCAAGCAGTTGGCCGGATCGAGAATGATCCAAGTAGCGACGTAGCAGCACTCGTTGATCAGGTTGCCGCACTGCGTGGGTGCAAAGTTGCCCGGATTGTCAGTGCTGGAAGCTTGACTGATGAGCAGAGCTCGGCTCTCGCCGAGAAACTTCGTACGATTTACGATCACCGGATGTCCATCCACAATGAGGTTGACCCCAGCCTCCTCGGTGGAGTGCGCATCCACGTCGGCAATGAGGTTATTGACGGCTCGACAAAGGCTAAACTGGAACGCATGCGTTCTGCGTTAGCAGCTGGATAGCCGTCCCGGGCACATTGCCACGTTTAGACGATCAATTTAAGTAATTGCTGGAAAATACAACCGAGAGCAGGAAGAACATGGCGGAGCTGACGATCTCCTCCGACGAGATCCGTAGCGCGATTGCGAACTACACCTCGAGCTATTCCGCGACGGCCTCCCGTGAGGAGGTCGGCGTGGTCATTTCGGCAGCCGACGGTATTGCCAACGTCTCTGGCTTACCGTCCGTTATGGCTAATGAGCTCCTGGAGTTTCCTGGCGGCGTTATTGGCGTCGCACAGAACTTGGACACCGACTCAATCGGCGTTGTTGTTCTGGGTAACTTCGAATCACTGGCTGAAGGTGATGAGGTTAAGCGGACCGGAGAAGTACTGTCCATCCCCGTCGGCGAAGATTTTCTTGGCCGCGTAATTAACCCCCTGGGTCAGCCAATTGACGGCCTAGGCGAAATTAAGTCCGACAAAGAGCGTGCACTTGAGCTGCAAGCCGCTGGCGTATTGGATCGCCAGCCGGTTGAAGAACCAATGCAGACCGGCATCAAGGCCATCGACGCGATGACCCCAATCGGTCGTGGTCAGCGTCAGCTGATTATTGGTGACCGTAAGACCGGTAAAACCGCTCTGTGTATCGACACCATCTTGAACCAGAAAGAAAACTGGGAGTCCGGAGATCCGGACAAGCAGGTGCGATGCATCTACGTAGCGGTCGGTCAAAAAGGTACCACCATTGCTGGTGTGCGCCGTACGCTTGAAGAGCACGGCGCACTGGAATACACCACCATCGTTGCTGCACCAGCTTCTGATGCCGCCGGCTTCAAGTGGCTGGCACCATTCTCCGGTGCAGCTTTGGGTCAGCAATGGATGTACGAAGGCAAGCACGTCTTGGTGATTTACGATGACTTGACCAAGCAGGCAGAAGCTTACCGTGCAATCTCGTTGCTGCTGCGTCGTCCACCAGGACGCGAAGCGTACCCAGGTGACGTTTTCTACTTGCACTCTCGTCTGCTGGAACGCGCAGCTAAGCTCAATGACGAGCTTGGTGCCGGCTCAATGACGGCGCTGCCGGTCATCGAAACCAAGGCGAACGATGTTGGTGCATTCATTCCTACCAACGTCATTTCCATTACTGATGGCCAGGTCTTCTTGCAGTCTGACCTCTTCAACCAAGGTGTCCGTCCCGCTATCGACGTGGGTATTTCTGTCTCCCGCGTCGGTGGTGCAGCACAGACCAAGGGAATGAAGAAGGTAGCCGGTAACCTCCGTCTGGATCTGGCTGCCTACCGCGACCTGGAAGCATTCGCGACCTTCGCTTCTGACCTTGACGCAGCCTCTAAACAGCAGCTGGAACGCGGTCAGCGTCTGGTTGAGCTATTGAAGCAGCCAGAGTCGAGTCCACAGAACGTCGAATTCCAGATCGTTTCGATCTGGCTCGCTTCCGAGGGTGCATTCGATAATGTTCCGGTCGAGGATACACGTCGCTACGAGACCGAACTGCATGAATACTTGCACGGTGAAGCTCCTCAGGTCTTTGAACAGATTCAGGGCGGCAAGCCATTGGATGACGACTCCAAGGCTGCTTTGCGCAAGGCGAATGAAGAATTTGCCAAGGGTTTCCAGACCACCTCTGGTGAGCCTGTGATCGAAAACCACGAGGAACCGCTCGAGGAATCCGAAGTGGAAAAGAACCAGCTCAACGTCTCCCGTAAAAGCGTCAAAAAATAGTAACCACGGTTACGAACATTGATCGCTTTCTAGAACACGAAAGAAGGGAGGGAAAGAAACCATGGCTACTCTTCGCGAATTGCGCGACCGTATCCGGTCAGTGAACTCTACGAAGAAGATCACCAAAGCTCAGGAGATGATCGCCACCTCGCGCATCAACAAAGCTCTGGCACGTGTCGACGAGGCACAGCCTTATGCTGACGAGATGAAAGAGGTAATGGAGCGTTTGGCGTCTGCGGCGACATTGGAACACCCAATGCTGCAACCGCGCGCCAAAGTAAAAACCGCTGCAGTGTTGGTCATTACTTCTGATCGTGGCATGTGTGGTGGTTACAACTACAACGTGCTGAAACGCGCTAATGAGTTGGAAAAACTCCTTGAAGAAAAGGGCTACGAGGTTAAGCGCTACGTCGCCGGCGGCAAGGGCGTTGATTTCTATCAATTCCGCGACGTCGACATCGCAGGGCAATGGACCGGTTTCTCCCAAGACCCAAGCATGGAAGCCACTCATGACATGCGCCAGCATCTCATTGAAGGTTTCCAAGCTAGCTCGGACGGCACAGCGCCATACCGTGACGGTGTCAACGTCTCAGAAGGCGAGGAACTGTTCGGTTTTGACACAGTGCACGTAGTTCACACTCAATTTGTGTCGATGCTGGTGCAAGAAGTCAACGTTCACCAACTTCTTCCAATCGAGCCTGTGTATCAGGATGAAGAAGTAATCGATGAAGACTTTGCCACCACACATGGCGAAACCGAAGCACAGATGGAGTTCGAGCCAGATCCAGAATCTTTGCTCGAGGCGCTGTTGCCGAAGTACGTTTCACGCATTCTGTACGCGATGCTTCTGGAGGCCTCGGCTGCTGAATCTGCCGCACGTCGTACGGCAATGAAGGCAGCGACTGACAACGCAAATGACCTGGTTAATGACCTGTCTCGCGTTGCCAACCAGGCTCGTCAGGCACAGATTACCCAGGAAATCAACGAGATCGTCGGTGGCGCTGGTGCGCTTGCCGGCAGCGGAGAAAGTGACTAAATCATGACTACAGCTCTTGATGAGCAGAACACGCAGGAAGGCAGCACCAACGCTGTCGGCCGCGTCGTGCGCGTCACCGGTGCGGTCGTCGACGTGGAGTTTCCACGTGGTGCGATGCCTGCTCTGTACAACGCGCTGACTGTCGAGGTCACCCTCGAGGCAGTCGCCAAGACCATCACGCTCGAGGTCGCACAGCACCTCGGCGACAACCTGATCCGTACTATCGCTTTGGCACCTACCGACGGACTCGTTCGTGGTGCCGAGGTCACCGACACAGGCAAGCCAATCAGCGTGCCGGTCGGCGATGCCGTTAAAGGCCACGTTTTCAACGCACTCGGCGAGTGCTTGGATGAGCCTGGTTTGGGGCGTGACGGTGAACAATGGGGTATCCACCGCGATCCACCACCGTTTGACGAATTGGAAGGTAAGACTGAGATTCTGGAAACTGGAATCAAGGTTATTGACCTGCTTACCCCGTACGTCAAGGGCGGTAAGATCGGCCTGTTCGGCGGTGCAGGTGTTGGTAAGACGGTTCTGATTCAGGAAATGATCACCCGTATTGCCCGTAACTTCTCCGGTACTTCCGTTTTCGCCGGCGTCGGTGAGCGTACCCGTGAAGGTACTGACCTCTTCCTCGAAATGGAAGAGATGGGCGTGCTGCAAGACACCGCTCTTGTCTTCGGCCAAATGGATGAGCCACCAGGGGTGCGTATGCGCGTTGCCTTGTCCGGCTTGACCATGGCGGAGTACTTCCGCGACGTCCAGAACCAGGACGTGTTGTTGTTCATCGACAACATCTTCCGCTTCACCCAGGCTGGTTCCGAGGTCTCAACCTTGCTCGGCCGTATGCCATCTGCCGTGGGTTACCAGCCAACGCTGGCTGACGAAATGGGTGTTCTCCAGGAGCGTATTACCTCTACCCGTGGTAAGTCGATTACTTCGTTGCAGGCTGTTTACGTCCCTGCCGACGACTACACCGACCCAGCTCCGGCAACCACGTTCGCCCACTTGGACGCAACGACTGAGTTGGACCGTTCCATCGCTTCGAAGGGTATCTACCCAGCGGTGAACCCACTTTCGTCGACCTCTCGTATTCTCGAGCCAGGAATCGTCGGAGAACGCCACTATGCCATTGCTCAGCGCGTGATCAACATTCTGCAGAAGAACAAAGAACTGCAGGACATCATCGCCATCCTGGGTATGGACGAGCTTTCTGAAGAAGACAAGGTCACTGTGCAGCGTGCCCGTCGTATCCAGCGTTTCTTGGGCCAGAACTTCTATGTTGCTGAGAAGTTCACCGGTCTGCCTGGTTCGACCGTTCCGCTCGAAGAGACCATTGATGCGTTCGAGCGCATTTGCGAAGGCGAATTTGATCACTACCCAGAAATGGCCTTTGACGGTTTGGGTGGCCTCGACGATGTCGAGGAAAAGTACAAGAAGATGAACGAGAAGTAGGAAGTAGGCGACACACATGGCTGAATTCACCGTGGAACTCGTCGCGGTCGACCGTAAGCTTTGGTCCGGCCAGGCCACCATGGTCACTGCTGAGACCACCGATGGTGAGCTCGGCGTGTTGCCTGGACACCAGCCCCTACTTGGTCAGTTGTTGGACAATGGTGTAGTTACCATCACTACCGACAACGGCAACCGCGTCGTCTTCGGCGTGCAGGGTGGTTTTCTGTCCGTTTCTAAGGAAAAAGTGACCGTTCTGGCTGACTGGGCGATTACTTCTGAAGAGCTGAATTCTTCTGTGATCGAGGAATTCGAAAACTCTGATGACGAGTACGTTCGCGCACACGGCGTCACAGCACGTCGTGCGCAGCGTCGCGCTGAGCTGGTCTAAGAGACCGGCCTGGGCCGGATTTATGGCCTGCTACAAAAGGGCTTTTCCCATGTTTGGGGAGAGCCCTTTTTGCGTCGGTTGGTATGTAGACGCGCGCAACCGACACTAACCGCCTAGGAATATAGTTCACCCCGCAAAGAGTGTAGTTTCATTTCACAAACTCACCTGCGCACACTAGAATGAGCAAAAATATCTTCTGTTTTTTAAGGTGGCAGCTTAATGCAGGGTTTTATTGGTAGCTTTCTACCGTGGTGCGGCTTATTTGCACTGGCATTTGTTGCGGGATTAGCCGCGTGGAAGTTTTTTACGCTGCGCTCGAAAGGTAACGCGGTTATTGCTCGCCGCCTGCCAGCAAAAGGCACACATGGTTGGCGTCACGGGAGAATAGTTTGTGATGGCCAGAAGCTGAACATGTATAAGCTTCGCTCTTTATCACCCTCTGCAGATGTGATACTCGAACGAAAAGAATTGACGCTGCACCGTCAACGTTCGGTTACAGATGCTGAGGGTTCTTTTATGTCTTCATCCCTTCAGGTATTGGAGATATCGACTTCAGATGATCATTTCGAATTAGCGGTTGACCATTCGACGGCCATGGCATTGACATCGTGGCTAGAGTCCGCTCCAGATAGTCGACAAGAACGTTATAACCCACAGCACCTGCGCTAGGGTAGTGGGCATGCGTTTAGTGATTGCCCGGTGTTCTGTTGATTATGTGGGGAGATTGGATGCACATTTGCCCGCAGCCGACCGTCTAATCATGGTTAAGGCGGACGGTTCGGTCTCTGTTCATGCAGACAACAAAGCCTACAAGCCACTCAATTGGATGACCTCGCCATGCACCCTAAAGGAATCTGCCATCACCGATATTGATGGCGAGGACACTTCAGAAAAACTCTGGGTGGTTGAAAACCCACAGGGTGAGCAGTTACGTATTACCTTGCACTCCATACACCACGACACCAGCCACGAGCTAGGGGAAGATCCCGGACTGGTGAAAGATGGGGTGGAAGCCCACCTGCAAGAGCTACTTGCGGAACACATCGCTACGTTGGGCGATGGCTATACTTTGGTCCGGCGCGAATACCCCACCGGAATTGGTCCGGTAGACATCCTTGCTCGTAATGCAGACGGTGAGACAGTTGCAGTCGAAATTAAACGCCGTGGCGGTATTGATGGTGTAGAACAGCTCACGAGATATTTAGAGCTGCTCAACCGCGACAGCCTTTTGGCCCCGGTACATGGAATCTTTGCGGCACAGCAGATTAAAGAGCAAGCAAAAACCTTAGCCCAAGACCGTGGAATCCGTTGTGTGACTTTGGACTATCAGGAGCTTCGCGGGCTAGAGAGCAACGAATTGCGGTTGTTCTAAATGGCTGTGAAGAAAAGACGTGCAGCCAAGGGCAAAAAGGCAGGCAAGGCACGGCGATCACAATACGTTCCATCGAGTATTCCGACCGATGGCGGTTCGTTGTTTGGCACGAAGGTTGTTGAGGGGCCGAGTTGGGATTTTGGACGTCCCTATGAATACCGTCAAATTGCAGCTGTGAAAGCCGTAAAATTTTATGTTTGTCCGGGATGCAACGTGGATATACCGCCCGGGGTGAGCCACATCGTGGCGTGGCCACGCGATTCTGGCGGCCAAGGCGAGGATCGACGGCATTGGCATACCCACTGCTGGCAGCGGCGCTGATGCTATACACGGCAGGTACGATACCCCGCGAAAACGGGTAGCCTGGGGTCTATGATTGTGGCTTTTTCTGTTGCACCTACCACCACGAATGAAACCGGTGAAATGTCGGAGGCCGTCGCCGAAGCGGTGCGCGTCGTGCGTGAGTCGGGGTTGCCGAATGAAACGAATGCGATGTTTACCCTCCTCGAAGGAGAATGGGACGAAGTTTTCGCCGTGGTGAAAAAGGCGACAGCGGCGGTAGAAGCAGTTTCGCCACGGGTGTCGTTGGTGATCAAAGCTGATATTCGGCGGGGTGTTACCGACGGGCTGCGTGCGAAAGTTGACGCTGTTAATCGGCACCTCGCAGAAGAGCCACGCCAGTAGGAGCGACGGAAACTTCGCAGTCTGGCCGCTAAAGGTCTATAACCAGACACCCGCTCATCCAGGACGAAACATATCAAATTTTTAGGAGGTACTACTTCCATGACTAATTCGCAGCAGCCTGGTCAACCAGGACAAGAGCCCGCACGTTTCGCCGCTTCTGCGGTTGATCTCGAGCAGTTGAAAAACCAAGCGCGCGCCACTGCGCCTGGTGTACAAACGCCTGGCGATCCGACGGCCGGAGCTGGCGAGGCTGGAAAACAAGCGGCACCAGCATCGTCCGGTGGCCAAGCCGGGAGTGCACCCGCCTATTTCGAGATCACCGACCAGAATTTTGAATCTGATGTGGTGCGCCGCTCCACCGAGGTTCCTGTCGTCGTCTTGTTAGGGACCTCGCGTGCTGCTGAATCCGATGAGATGAAAGCCAACTTGGAACAGCTGGTCACTGATTCGCAGCGCCTCGGCGCGGTCGTTTTCGGCTATGTCGATGCTGATAAGAATCCAGCGATTGCGCAGGCATTCCGTGTGGAGGCGGTTCCTACGGTTGTAGCTTTGGGGCAAGGCCAACCTTTAACGCAATTTCAAGGCGCGCAACCTGCAGATGTTCTGGCACAATGGCTTGATGCCTTGATTCAACAAATCGGGCCAAAACTTGCCGGTGCTAAAGCTACGATCGTCGACCCAGCGCAAGACTCAGCAGGTCAATCCGACAACGATGTCAGTATGGACCCGCGGCATGATGCAGCGGAGCAGGCACTGTCTGCCGGTGATTACGCACAAGCACGCGAGCATTACGATGCGATCTTGGCTGATGATCCTGCTGATAAACAGGCTAGCTTGGCGCTTAAAACAGTTGAAGTTATTGAACGATTCGATCCTGCTAACCGCAGCGGTGATGCTATTGCAGAAGCGGATGCAGCGGCAGACGACGTCGACAAGCAACTCGATGCTGCAGATGCTGAAGTGCTCGCGGGGGCACCGGACAAGGCGTTTGAGCGTTTGATCGAGACGATGAAAATAACCGTGGGAGATGACAAGGAACGTCTGCGTACGAGGGTGATCTCGTTGTTTGAACTATTTGACCCCGCTGATCCTCGTGTGAAGCAAGCCCGCACTAACTTAGCGAGTGCATTGTTCTAGGCTTCGTGCCCCGATTGCGAGCGCTTGCTTTAAGCTGGAGGTGACGACTTCTAGCCTGAGCAGCGTGTAGAAAGAGACTACTGAGATTATGACTTCGACGTCCGGATCCAACGAGCCAGTGGCCAAGCAGCCTGAGTTGAATAACGAGCCAGAGACTAATGCCGACTTGTTGATTGACTTCCGCGAAGTTGCACTACGTCGTGGTGGAAACCGCCTGGTCGGTCCGGTTAATTGGCAGGTGGAATTGGATGAGCGTTGGGTGATTGTTGGCCCCAATGGCGCCGGTAAGACTTCTTTGGTGCGCATGGCGTCGGCAGAAGAATTCCCTTCGCAAGGCACTGCCTTCGTGATGGGCGAGAAGTTCGGTGCCGCTGATATGCGGGATGTGCGCGCGATGGTGGGGATATCCTCGGCGGCTCTGGGCAACCGAATCCCTGCCGGTGAGCGTGTCGATGACCTGGTGGTTTCGGCAGGATATGCCGTGCTGGGCCGGTGGCGCGAAGATTACGAATCTCTTGATTTTGAGCGAGCCTACGATATTTTGGACCAAGTTGGCGCATTCCACCTGATGGAGCGCACTTGGGGCACGCTTTCTGAAGGCGAGCGTAAACGCGTGCTGCTTGCTCGTGCGCTGATGACTGATCCTGAACTTCTGATCCTGGACGAGCCTTCTGCCGGGATGGATCTGGGTGGTCGTGAAGATCTCGTTGGTTATCTTGGCGATCTGGCTATGGACCCGGATGCTCCTGCGATCGTGATGATTACTCACCACGTGGAAGAGATCCCGGAAGGATTTACTCACGCGATGCTGCTTGATGAGGGTGAGGTGGTTGCGCAGGGCTTGCTTGACGACGTATTGACCTCCGAGAACCTCACCAAGGCTTTCCATCAACCGATTCAGGTTGACCGACTGGGCTCGCGCTTTTTTGCTCGCCGCACTAGCCGGGGCCGTGGCTCGCATCGTGCGGGGTAGGTGCTTGGAAGTGACGAGCTGAAGCGATCAACTGAGGTGAATAGTTAATGCCAGAAATTCCGGCGCACGCGCAGTTCCACTGCCAGCACCCGTCTGATCGGATCGATGCGATCAATCCTGAGGAGATGACGGGCTTTCAAGGCGCACGATTGGCTGCGACGGTGCTGCTGGTGCGTGACGGTGCCCGGGGCCTGGAAGTTTTTGCCCAGGAGCGGGTATCGACAATGCAGCATTTTCCCGGCATTACGGTGTTTCCCGGTGGTGGGGTGGATCATCGGGATTTTCCTGCGCGATCATGGAATTCCGGCGAGCACTGGTGTGGTCCTTCGGCAGTGTCTTTGGCCCGGCGGATGGAAACCAATAAGTATAAAGCCCACGCCTTGGTTTTCGCGGCGGTGCGCGAGTTGTTTGAAGAAGCTGGCGCGCTGTTGGCTGTGCATGGCGATGGTTCGCCGATCACGAACGTCGCGCCGTACAGCTACGCGCGGCGGTGTTTGGAATCACATGAGATCGCGTTGTCGGATTTGATGCACAAGCATGATCTGAAGGTGCGTTCAGATTTGTTGCGGCCGTGGGCGCGCTGGGTGGGCAAGTCTGACCGTCGGCAGACGTGGTTCGATACTTTTTCTTTCGTAGCGCGGGTACCGAACGGTCAGCGCCCAGCGCCGGATCCTGGCGGGGAAGCTGACGATGCGAATTGGTTTTCCCCACAGTTGCTTCTCGACGGCTGGCGAGCGGGTTTGGTGCGCTTTGTCTTGCCGACGTGGGCGCAGCTGAACAAGCTTGCTGGGTGCAAAACAGTGGCAGATGTTATGCGCTGCGCTGACGATACTGTGATTCATCCCATCGTCGGCAAGGGGTGGGAAGATCCGGCGTATCGTGAGTTCTTGGAGTATCAACCGGCAGACCGGATTGGAAAGCTGATTTGAGGCTTGGTACACCCCAAAACCGACCGCCCTGTCTAGCTAATATAGACTAAGTGGTACAGTGGTCTGCCGTAGAAGTAAATACTGACACCGCGCTGGCCTCCAGAACTACGCTGGACGTGCACGCTGGAGCCATGTGAGCAGGGCGTGTATAAAAATGCACTAGCGCAGTAGAACAGCAGAACTACAGAACAACAAATTGGAACGCTAAAACAACAGGAAGGAAGGTGGCAGTGATGCCAACTATCGTGGCTCTGGTTAAAACTGTGCCGGATACGTGGTCGACAAAATCCTTGCGCGATGACGCGCGTTTAGATCGTGATTCCGTTGACGTCATCATTGATGAGATCAATGAATTTTCCTTGGAGCAGGCTTTGCGGGTGCGCGAAGAAGCCGCGAAAGCAGGAACTGATTACCAAGTTATAGCTCTGAGCATGGGGCCGGCACACCATGAGGAAGCATTGCGGAAAGCGATCGCGATGGGTGCAGATGATGCCGTGCATATCACCGATGAAGCTCTCGGCGGCAGCGATGCACTGGGAACAGCTTTTGCCCTGCACAGCGCTATTGAGACCATCGATGATGTGCAGCTGATCATCGGCGGAAATTACTCCTCCGATGGTTCTACCGGCACCGTTCCTGGCTTGTTGGCGGAATTTCAAGAAATCCCAGCACTGGCCGCTGTTCATGAGCTCAAGGTGGAAGCCGGGGTGATTACTGCGGCCCGAGAGGATAATCGTGGTAGTTGGCAGCTAGAAGCGGACCTACCGGCTTTAGTGACGGTGACGGATAAAGCCGCTAGCCCGCGTTTCCCGAAGTTTAAAGGCTTGCGCCAAGCTAAAAAACACGAGATTAAAACCGTCGACATTTCTGGAATTGAACTCGACGCCGATATGGTCGGTGCGGATAATGCGACGACGCGTGTGCTCAGCCACAACCAGCGCCCGCCACGCACGGCTGGCGAAGTAATCGATTCTGGCAGCCCCGAAGAGCAAGCTCGCAAGATCGCAGATTACTTGGCAAAAAATAACCTGATTTAGATTGATAGCGAGGGAGTAGTACTTAATGTCACAGGTATATGTACTGGTTGAGCACGAAAATGGTCACATTAAGCCAGTCACTAAAGAACTCATCGCTGCAGCACGGCGGCTGGGCTCTGTGCATGCAGTGGCCGTAAGCGCACCAGGCGCTTGCGATCAGGTGCCCGGAGAGCTTGCAGCGCTCGGCGTGGACAAGACTTACTGCGCTGAGGCATCAGATTATGAGCAGCGCCTGGTCATGCCAGAGGTCGAAGCGCTGTCAGCGGTTGCCGCGACGAACCCTGGCCCGATCGTAGTGGCATCTAGCGTGACTGGTAACGAGATTGTTGGGAGGCTGGGAGCACGCTTAGCCTCAGGCATTCTTGCCGACGTCATTGGCATAAACAACGACGGCTCAGCAGTGCACTCGATCTTCGGTGGCTCTGTCGAGGTTGTTGCCCAAGCAGAAGGGGATTGCCCGTTGTATAGCGTGCGCCCAGGTGCGGTGGAACCGGAAGCAGCGCCTGCGAACGTGGGTGGCGACGTCGTCAAGATCACCGTCGATGGTGCGGGTAAGAATGAGGTCCGCGTGGCTTCGTTTACCCCAGCCGTTGCAGGCGATCGCCCGGATCTGCTGCAGGCGAAAAACATCGTTGCTGGTGGCAGGGGTGTGGGATCTGCCGAGAACTTCAGTGCTGTTGTTGAGCCATTGGCAGATAGCCTTGGTGCAGCGGTCGGTGCAACTCGTGATGCCGTCGACGATGGCATGTACGCCCCAGCACATCAGATTGGACAGACTGGTGTCACTGTCAGCCCGAAGCTCTATATCGGTTTGGGCATTTCCGGCGCTATCCAACACCTGGTGGGCATGCAGACTGCAGAGCACATTATCGTCGTCAATCAGGATGCCGATGAGCCGTTTTTCAACATCGCCGACTTGGGCGTTGTTGGGGATTTGCACGAAATTGCCCCGGCATTGACTACAGAGCTGCGAGCCCGCGCTAATAGCTAGCGCATACACTCCGGCGTAGGATTGGGGCTATGACTTATCTCGATCATGCTGCGACAACACC
>NZ_JAPJNQ010000062.1 GCF_030826625.1 Corynebacterium sp.
CCTTATGATTCTTCCACAAGCGACGCAGCAGGCATTGACACAGTGAAAATCACCATCGACGGCAAATCCGTATACACCTTGCGTTGTTATCTCAACGGTGCACCGATTTTCTTGGGACGCTTTGGCACCATCAACACCTTCCCCACTGGACGCCAGCTACTGCGCTGGCTCATCGAAAACGATGAACACGACCTGGCGAAAGTCGCTACCTGGGAAGATATCGTGACCGCCGCGAATGCCGGTGAACTAGATGTCACCGTCCACAGCGATAACGCGTACAGCTTCCAAGGGTTGACCGAGGACATGGAAAAAGGCCCCGATGCCGTCGACATTCCACAGATGTCAGCCTGCTATGAGCTGCTCGCCGATGCTGCCGACTGGGCCGGCGACGATTCGATCAACTCGTACATGTTGGCTAACCCGCGTTTCCAGGATTACCTGGGCTACATGCTGGGTTCGCAGCAAACTAGCGGCTACGTTCCTTCCAAGCCGTACACCGACCATTCGAAAGGATGGCGAGGCCTCGAAGAAATGCTGGTCAAGCGCTTCGCGAAGTTCTAGTCCTCCGGCGTATCTGAATCATCAGCATCCTCATCTGGCTGGCGCAATTCCGCGTCAGCCAGTTTTTCATAGCGCGGAAGAATCTGCGTTTCCAACAATTGCTGGCGGGCCGTCTCTGGCAAAAAGCTCGCGCCTACTGCCTTAGCGCTCAGGTCAAAAAATTCCTCCAGCCCGTAGCCAAAAGTCTCAGTCAAAGCGTTCATCACCTCACTGCAGCTACCAGCGTGCAGGTTCCCGGCGGAAATGGTGCAGCTAAAACCAAGCTGCTGTAACAGCGGCAACGGGTGATCAGGCAACTGGGTAACCGCAGCATCACCCAAGGACTCGTCGGCAAGATCATGTAGTGGGGTCATTTCTGCCGTTATCCCACGATCACGCACCCAGCTAGAAACCTGGCCCGGCACGATGCCCGTCATATCAGCGGAAAAATCATCGACCAATCCGAGTGGTCGTCCCAAACGCAACGCACCCAACTGAACCGCGGTGCCAATAGCATCGATATCGGTGAGGCCATCTACCGCGAATGGCAGGTAATGCTGCCGCAGTTTTTGGCAGGCGGCAGCCAATTCTGCGTTAGCTGCCGGTGCACTGCTGTGTTGCCCCGACTGCGTGGCGAGTTCTTGTTCTTGCCCTGCCTGACCGTCGCCAAGAATAAAGCTGACTCCCGCCAGGTTCGGGTCTCCCTGGGCAGCAAGCGCCAGATCGACGAGTTCAGCGACGTCTTCGCCATCGGCCCGAACCGCAGCGAGCAGCCGCGCTTGGATTCCTTCCACGGCTACGGCATCCAAAGCGGTGGCGAAAGCGTCGGCAAGCGTAAAATCGGTGTCACAGAAATCTTCCACCACGACGCGCAATTCAAGGTAGACGACGTTGTCTTCACGATAGCGCCGCACCGTAGACCGAACGTGCGCTGCCAAGGCCTCACGGGTGGTCACCGTGGAGCCGACGTCGGCAAGCGGTGGCAACTGTTCGTGGATGGTGACCTTCGGCAGCTCGTTGATAAGCTGCGTGGCAAAATTTTTATGCTCGGGGCTAATAGCTGGAGTCTCAATCATGCTCACGATGGTACCGCGCCTGATTCACCTGTTAGTTTGCTCGCCCCGCCCTATCAAACCAGCGATCCGGGAATAACGCGGAGTAAACTAATCGCCTGTTATGAATGACTGCACACCCGGCCGCCGCGCGATTTCCACCTGTTGCGCAGCACTGCTCACAACCAGCCTAGTCTCCGGAACCACGCTGTTAGGCGCGTTCGCAACACCGTTTTCCGCTCCGCTCGCCCACGCCCAGCAAGAAGAACCTACCCCGCTGGAGGGCCCAGCTGACGAAGCCAACAGCCCGTCGCCCGCCGACGAGGCGCCGGAGCCACTCAGCCGCAACGAGGCGCCGGAGCCACTCAGTCGCAACGAGGCGCCGGATACCAGCTCGTGCCCGAACCGCGTGCATCCGCCGCAGGCTCGCACTACGTCGGAGGCAGTCGCGCCCGGACAGCCCTCTCCCACCCCATTGCCGCCACTGGAAAAACAAAACTGCGGGGTCAGCACCGCTCCGGGTTTTCAGGTCGACGAATCTGTTTTGGCTTCGGCCTGGTTGGTTGCCGATATCGATTCCGGCGAGATCATCGCGCAGAAAGACCCGCACGGGCGCTACCGCCCGGCCTCGATTATCAAGGCATTGCTAGCCTTGGTCGCTATTGAAGAGCTGGATCTGGAAAAAACCGTGACCGTCTCACAGGAGTCCGCCGATCAAATCGGCTCCCGAGTAGGCATCGGTGCCGGTGGCGAATACACCATCGAGCAGCTGCTGCACGGTTTGTTGCTGGCATCGGGTAATGATGCCGCGCACGCTCTGGCACAGGAGCTTGGTGGCGACGAGGCGACGCTGCGCAAGATCAATAAGCTTGCCGACGAGCTCGGCACCACGGACACCTACGCCACGAGCTATTCCGGCTTGGACGTGGCGGGCAACTCGGCTTCTGCGTATGACCTGGGATTGATTTATCGCGCGGCCTACCAAAACCCGACTTTTGATCGCATTGTGAACACCGAATTCATTGCCTTCCCGGGCTTCGACGAGCACGAAGGATTCGAGGTGTGGAACGACAACCACCTGTTCATGAATGATCCGGACGGGATGGGCGGTAAAACCGGTTACACCGACGATGCGAATCACACCTTCGTTGGTGCACTGAATCGTGACGGTCGGCGATTGATGGCGGTAATTCTCGATACCACCGTCGACAAGGCCCGCGCGTGGGAGCAAGCGCAGAAACTATTGCACTCGGGATTCTCTGTGGCACCGGGCACGAATATCGGCATGTTGCAACCAGTCGCCGATGCAGACACCGAACCCACCCTGACACAGGGGGCTAGCCCGGCACCGCAAAATTCCGACGATGCATCGCCAGATAGCACGGACGCGGACAATGCCGGTATGCACGCTGCCCAGCACGAAAAGACGATTGTGATTGTGGTGCTCGCTGTCATCGCCGCTGGCGCCGGAATTGCGGCAATAGCTGGATTCTTTTTGCGCAGGCGTTAAGGACCCCCGTTTTCGACAACTTCGTGTCACCAATCACAAATATCTGATTCATAGCAAAGGAGCCCTTTTGGCCGATCTAACTACATTGAATGCATATTCTGTAGAAGTCCAACAACGCAAGATCTAAGGAATTCACGAGACGCCCTAAAACACGCTTTCCCGTTTAACCAGCAAAATCAGTTGAGAAAGTAATCTTCTGCCTCAGGAATAAATTCTTGCTCAAGCATTGACACTAACTGAAAAATCTCATTGGATTCCTCGGTAAAGAAACGGGTTTGCAAATACTCCCAATCCGAAAGCTCACTTCCTAGTGCATCAATCGAATCAAAATACGCAATAACCTCTTTCAATTTCTGCACGGCACCATAGGCTTGGGGAAGTATTTCAGAGACAGCGATTTTCTCAACGTTCGACGACATGTAATCACCGTAACACTCATTTCCCCACGATAGCAGCCGTTCGGGAAAACGCTATCCAGACGTTATTTCGCCTTAAAGATCTTACGCAGCGCCCAACCACCGGCGGCACCCAAGCCCGCACCGGCGCCTAGTAGGGTGCGGGCCGACGGGCGCTTTTTCACCTCGTGGCGCACACGGATCACCGCTGGTTCGGGCACGGGAACTTCCTCAGTCGCACGCGCCTGCTTGGTGGTCGCAGTAAACGCCGAAACATATAACACCACGCGCCAGATCAGATACAACACAATCATCAGCGCGATGATCGGGCCGAAAATCGCACCGGTTGGGCTACCGGTAGCCGAAGACAAAATCACGGTAAACAGCTGCTTGATCACTTCGAAAGCCAACGCGCCGACCAAAGCACCAATGAAGCCAGCTTTCTTGGGCACTTTCTTCCGCGGCAGAATCACCACCAGCCACCACATGACCAGGAAGTTCGCCAGAATACCGATGAACAGCGCCGCGAAGAACAGAATGTAGTTCAGCCCCGGTATCACATCTTCGACATTCAGCCACTCCAGCACGGTAAAGACAATGCCGGAAGATCCCACAGCAGTGATACCGAAAGCGATGATGAACGCCAGGATCAGTCCGATCAAACCAACCAAGTCATTAAGTTTCTTGACGACGAAATTGGCTCCATCATTCGGATCCATGTTCCACATGGACGAGATGCCGGCGCGCAGGTTGTGCATCCAGTTCAAGCCAGTCCACAATGCAGTCAGACCACCAATTCCGGCTACCGCACCACGACGTTCGACGGCTCCTTCCAAAATGTCATTGGCGATCTCACCCATCTGGCCTTCCAGCGATTCCGTGATCTGGTCCTGGAAGCTGGCAAAAAGCTCCGGGCGCCCAGCCAGGACTTGAGCTGCAGCAGCGACGATCAACATGGCGATCGGGAACACCGCCAGTACCGAGAAATAGGTAATACCAGCGGCGAACTGATTTCCACCCTGTGCGCCATAGCGTTCAAGGGTGCGCATGATGTGATCGAAGAAGTCTGACTTATTTCGCAGTTTTTCCACGAATCCCGGTTCATCTTCGCGCACGCGCTCAATGCCGTAATTATCGTGGTTCTTCTCGTCAGATTTTGTGGTGGTAGCTGCCACGTAGCTGTCCTTTGGGTTAATACTGGGTTGGTAGTTCGTCGGCTAAAGATTCTGTACTGCAGGTGATCACGCGCTGTGGTAGTCAGCACATGATCTACAATCTAGCGCATATTCGCTGGTAAGAAACCAACCTTGTCGTAGACGTCGGCAAGCACGCCCGAAGCGACCTCGCGTGCACGCGCCGCGCCGTCGGAAAGAATCGCGCCCAGCTGTGCACGATCGTCCATGAGCTCGTCGTAACGCGCCCGCAGCGGAGTGGTGAAGGCTTCCAGTGCATCCGCGGTGTCGACTTTGAGGTGGCCGTAGCCTTTGCCCTCATATGCCCGAACCAGATCGTCGATCTGAGTGCCGGTCAGCGCGGACTGAATGCTCAGCAGGTTGGAAACGCCGGGCTGTTGTTCGCGATCAAAAGCAACTACCCCGCGATCATCGGTGACCGCAGATTTCAGTCGCTTCGCGGAAGTCTTCGGTGGATCCAGCAGGTTGATTAATCCCTTGGGGTGTGGGGTGGATTTCGACATCTTGATTGTCGGGTCCTGCAAGTCATAGATCTTCGCCGAGCCTTCGGGAATGAAAGGCTCTGGAACCTCAAAAGTCTTGCCAAAGCGGGTGTTGAAACGCTCCGCCAGATTTCGGGTCAGCTCCAGATGCTGGCGCTGATCCTCGCCCACAGGTACACGCTGCGGGTGATACAGCAGAATATCCGCTGCCATGAGCATCGGATAGGTGAACAAACCAACCGATGTGCGGTCCTCGCCCTGCTTGGCTGACTTGTCTTTGAACTGCGTCATGCGGGAGGCTTCACCGTAGCCAGTCAGACACTGCAACACCCAGTTCAACTCAGCATGTTCTGGCACGTGCGATTGGATGAAAAGCGTCGAGCGCTGCGGGTCAATGCCCAATGCAATCAGCTGTGCAACCCCGGCGTAAGTGCGCTCGCGCAGCTGCTGCGGATCTTGCGAAACCGTCAACGCGTGCATGTCCGGGATGAAATAAAACGCCTCGTGATCATCCTGCAGCTCAATCCACTGCTTCAGAGCTCCGAGGTAGTTACCTAGGTGGTAGGAGTCTGCGGTCGGTTGAATGCCCGACAGCACCCGTGGTTTAGCGTTTTGCGAGGCAGCGTTACCTTCCGCTGCGGAATTTTCGGCCATCGTCGATCCTTTTGTCGTTGATCAGTGATTATTGTCTCGGGGCAGCGCGCCCGTATCCTTCAGACCCGCCGGCCAGGGACGGCCCTGTGTGATACAGCTCTGTGTGATACAGCCCTATGTACGATTCAGAGTGCGATTCAGAAAAAATTCTGGCACACAAAAACCCTGCTGGCAGCGGTGCAACCAGCAGGGCGCGAATCTAGCGGTGCGCTAGTCGTTCTCGACTAGACCTTACGGGAAGTCGGAGAATACACATCCAACGCCGTAGCAAACGCAGCGACGATGCACGCTCCACCGATGCCCATGGTGATACTCGAGACCAGCCCTGCCATGGAGTACTGCACGTTCAGGTACCAGACAATCGAGCCGGCCAAAATGGCAATGCCGATGATCAGCCAGGATAAAACGCGAATCATACTGAATTCTCTTTCCAGTCAGTATCAGAAATTAAGACTCTTTAATCCTAGCAGCTTGCTAGCTTTCCGACGATTTTGGCCGCTTCTTCTCAGAGTTTTCAGCATCGCCATCACCGTCATCTTTTTTCGACGAATCCGGCTTGATGCCCCTAGCAACCTTCGATTTAGCTTTTCGCGCGGTTTCGCGCACAAACTGCGCAGATAGGCGCAGGCGCGGATCCACCGGCTGATTTTCGTCGTTATACGCGAAAATTGGCATGGACTTGTTGTACTTCACTGCCCACATGCGTACAGCGAATGTCACGATCAGCCCTGCGGGAATCACCACTGCCGGTGGGGCACCTAATTGTTCCAAGACCATATAAGTCACCGAGCCGATCAGTGCGCAGGCTGCATACAAATCGCCCATGAATACCAGCGGCACACGGTCGCTCAAGATATCGCGCAAAATTCCGCCGAAAACACCCGTACAAATCGCGGCCACGATAGCAATCAATGGCCCATGGCCTTCCGACAACGCCACTTGGGTACCCAACACCGTAAACGCTGCCAAGCCCACCGCGTCGAGCGCCAAAAACAGTGAACGGAAATAGTGCATGAAAAACGACAACGACACCGTGACCGCCGCTGCGACCAGCACGATGATCAGGTATACCGGATTATCCACCCACACCAGCGGGTAATGCCCAAGCAACACGTCGCGCACGGTTCCCCCACCGAAAGCCGTAATCGCGGCGAGCAAGGAAACCGCAAAAAAATCGAGGCGCTGGCGGCCGGCGGATAACGCCGCTGTCATCGCTTCTGCAGAAATGCCGACGACATAAGTCGCGGTCAATAACGTCGTCACGCTCATGAATGCACGTCCTTAGGTCTTTAGTGCGAAATTCGGCGTTGGTGCCATCCACCAACGTTCACGACGGCCATCTCTAATGAAATTCCACCAGCAATGGCGAATGATCCGACCAGCGCTGTTCGACGGCCGGAGCCTTTTCAACCCAAGTTTTTGCTGCCCGCTCCAGCATGGCGCGCGTCGCGGCCTGGTAATCGATGCGCCACCCGGCATCGTTGTTAAATGCCTGCCCACGGTACGTCCACCAGGTATACGGGCCATCTTGTTCCGGATCCGGATTCAGACGGCGTGCAATATCAAACCACTGTGGGTCCGTGGTTGGTTCACGTAGCGTATTCGCAGAATAGTCGACCACGCCTTGGTAATCACCGAGGAATTTCTTCTCCTGCACAGCCTCGTCTGGGAAAGCGCCGAAAACGGAATCGAAAAAGGCGCGTTCTTCCGGCAAGTGGCCGGAGACCTTTTCATTCGGCTTGTTGTTTTTCAGATCTTGACTGCGGTGGCAAATATTCCAGTCGCCACCGATCACCATGTTTTCGTGGGCAGCAGCGCGCTGCGCCAAGATGCCATCGAACTCATCCAAGAACACATACTTTTCATCTTGTTTGGCGGTTCCTTGCGCACCTGAAGGCAGATACAGCGAGGCCACGCGTACATCGCCGAAGCTAGAGTTCAGAGTGCCCTCGATCCAACGCCCCGCAGCATTAAACGCACTTTCGCCCCCGAAGCCCACCTGGACGTCGACAAGCGGGCTGCGTGACAAGATCCCCACCCCGGCGCGGCCTTTCGCCTCAGAATCGGCAACAACCAGATGCCAGCCGGATTCCAAAGCGGGCGCTAATGCCTTTTCGGTTTGTTCCGGAGTCGCACGGACTTCTTGCAGAAGAACAACATCGGCACTGGTGTTATCCAACCAGTGATTCATGCCTAGGTTGTCGTCGTTGCGCTTCTTACAGGCGGCACGAATGCCGTTGACATTAACTGTGGCTACCGTTAGCTGAGGTTCAGACATGGCACCCACTGTATAGGGTGCGCGTCACACCACAGAAACTAGCCGGTCGGGCGTGAACCTACGGCCAGGTAGCCGAGGTGATTTTAACCGGTCTTGGTGAATGATTTGTGGCGAAGCCAGATAGTCGGGAACCAAATGACGATAGCGGCAACGGCCAGTGCTGCACCGGCGAGCGAAGGTGCATTGTAGGCATAGCCCGCAGAAATCACGGCACCTCCCAATGCCGCACCGGCAGCATTCGCCATGTTCAGTGCAGAGTGGTTGAGCGCGGCGGCCAGAGTTTGGGCATCGCCGGCGGTATCCATCAAACGAATCTGCAACGACGGCACCAGCGTGGAACCGAAGAAACCAACCAAGCCGAAGTTAATGGTTCCCAGCCATGGGTTAGACGAGGTGAAGTAGAAAGCAACAAGCACCAGGCAGATCATCGCCAGCGCGAACAAGATGCCCTTTTCCAGGTTCCAGTCGGCGACGCGACCACCGAACCAAGTACCAACGACCATGCCGATGCCGTAAGCCATGAGCACAATCCACATCAGTGACGGATCTAGCCCGGCGTTTTCGGTCATCGTCCAGGAAATGTAGGTATAAACCGCGAACATGCCGCCAAAGCCGACCGTGCCCATCGCCAGGGTAAGCCACACTTGGCTGCGTTTCAGGGCACCCAGTTCAGTGCGCACCGACGTTGCTCCCATGCGCACCATGTGTGGCATCAGATACCACAGCGAAATCAAGGTGACCACGCCGACGACGGTGACAAAGACATATGAAGCGTGCCAGCCGAACGCCTGCCCCAACGCTTGTGCCGCAGGAACACCACCGACGGTAGCGAACGACAGACCCATGGATACGAACGAAATCGCGCGCCCGCGCTCGCCTTCTGGCGCCATTGAAGCAGCTGACAAACCAGCAACCGAGAAGTACGCGCCATGCGGCAGACCGGCTAGGAAACGCGCAGCGAGCAAGAATTCGTAGGTCGGCGCGATGACCGATAAGAAGTTGCCGGCGATGAAGGCTCCGACTAGCAACAACAAAAGACGTCGTCTCGGGATTTTTCCGGTGACCGCGGTGATGGCCGGCGCACCAATGACCACGCCGAGCGCATACAGAGAAATAATGCGCCCCGCGGTGTCTTCAGTGATGCCGTAATCCTCGGCAATCAGCGAAAGCAGACCCATGGACACGAATTCGGTAACACCAATGCCGAATCCACCCAAGCCCAACGCGACCATGACGATGTATCGCCGCTTTTCGGTGATCTCCGTCTGGCGTGGCAGGGTACGACGACGAGGGTTCGAAGCAATCTTGCGCAAATGACTCAGGTGTGGCACGCAAGCGACCCTACGCCGAAAATCCGCAGGTGCATAGTTGTGCACCACTTCTGTGGCGCGCGACACGGAACGGCAGACAACGCGGTTTATAGGTAACCTGGTAGCGCGACAGTTTAGTAACGAAACATTCCAAGGAGTCTCAGATGGCGAAAATTATTTGGACCCGTACCGACGAAGCCCCATTACTGGCAACCTATTCCTTCAAGCCAGTCGTGGAGGCTTTTGCTTCCACCGCAAACATTGATGTCGAAACCGCCGATATTTCACTGGCCGGCCGCATCATCGCGCAGTTCCCAGAACGCCTAAACGAAGACCAGAAGATGGACGACGCCCTGGCACAGCTCGGTGAGCTGGCACAGAAGCCAGAGGCCAACATCATCAAGCTTCCAAATATTTCGGCTTCCCTGGTGCAGCTCAAAAATGCCATCAAGGAGCTCCAGGAAGACGGCTACGATCTGCCGGATTACCCAGACAAGCCTGCCAACGCCGACGAAGAAGACATTCGTGAGCGCTACGACGCCGTCAAGGGTTCAGCTGTAAACCCAGTGCTGCGTGAAGGCAACTCGGATCGTCGTGCACCACAGGCCGTGAAGAACTTCACCAAGAAGCACCCACACTCCATGCAGGACTGGCCAGCCGATTCCAAGTCTGCCGTGGCCACCATGGGCGACAACGACTTCGCCCACAACGAGAAATCCGTGATCATCGACGGTGCCGACGAGCTCAAGTTTGTGCTGAAGGGCGCTGACGGCTCGGAAAACGTCCTCAAGGAAGGTCTCAAGGTTGAAGACCGCGAGGTCGTCGACGCTACCTTCATGTCCGCCAAGGCTCTCGATGACTTCCTACGCGAGCAGGTCGCATTTGCCAAGGACAACAACTTGCTGTTCTCGGCGCACCTGAAGGCGACGATGATGAAGGTTTCCGACCCGATCCTGTTCGGCCACGTCGTGCGCGCATACTTCCACGAGGTATTCGACAAGTACGGTGACGAGCTGATCGAAGCCGGCCTCAACGGCGAAAACGGACTGGGCCACATCCTGGATAACTTGGACAAGCTGGACAAAGGCGACGAGATCAAGCAGGCCTTCGAGCAGGCTCAAGAAAACGGCGGTCCGCTGGCTTACGTCAACTCTCACAAGGGCATTACCGCTCTGCACGTTCCATCGGATGTCATCGTCGACGCCTCCATGCCAGCGATGATGAAGACCGGCGGTCAGATGTGGAACAAGGACGATGAGACCCAGGATGCCCTGGCCATCATCCCAGATTCCTCGTACGCCGGTGTCTACCAGGCCGTTATCGAAGATTCGCAGAAAAACGGCCAGTACGACCCAACCACCCTGGGTACCGTGCCGAACGTCGGCTTGATGGCGAAGAAGGCCGAAGAATACGGCTCCCACGACAAGACCTTCAAGATCCCATCGGCAGGTACCGTCGAGGTCCGCAACAGCGCCGGTGAGGTTCTAATCTCCCACGACGTCGAAGAAAACGACATCTGGCGTGCCACCCAAACGAAGGATGAGCCAATCCAGGACTGGGTCAAGTTGGCTGTCTCCCGCGCACGCACCTCCGGCATGCCAGCCATCTTCTGGTTGGACGAAAACCGTGGCCATGACGTCACCCTGATCAAGCTGGTGAACAAGTACCTCAAAGATCACGACACCGAGGGCTTGGACATCACCATCATGGATCCAGTTTCGGCCACCAAGAAGTCCGTCGAGCGCATGCGTAACGGTGAAGACACCATCTCAGTGACCGGTAACGTGTTGCGTGACTACAACACCGACCTGTTCCCGATCCTGGAGCTGGGCACTTCCGCGAAGATGCTGTCTGTCGTGCCGCTGATGGCTGGCGGTGGTCTGTTCGAGACTGGTGCTGGCGGATCCGCTCCGAAGCACGTACAGCAGGTCCTGGAAGAAAACCACCTGCGCTGGGATTCGTTGGGTGAGTTCTTGGCCCTGGCGGAATCTTTCCGTCACGAAGCTGCGAAGAACGATAATGCGAAGGCCAATGTCTTGGCTTCTACCCTGGACAAGGCAACTGAGAAGCTTCTCGACGAAGGCAAGTCCCCTTCGCGTAAGGTCGGCGAGATTGACAACCGTGGTTCCCACTTCTACCTTGCGATGTACTGGGCGCAGGAGCTGGCGGCGCAGTCGGAGGAATCCGAGCTGGCCGAGCACTTCGCACCAATCGCGGAGAAGTTCTCTGCAGCGGCCGACAAGATCGACGCTGAGCTGCTCGACGTACAGGGCGAAGGCGCTGACTTGGGCGGCTACTACCAGCCAGCTGAGGACAAGGCTTCCGAGGTCATGCGACCATCTGCTACCTACAACCAGTTGATGGAAGAGCTGAAGAAGTAATTGTTTTCACGAGTACCTGAGCGCTTGCTCAGGTACTCCATACACGCTGAAGCACCCGGGGCAGAGTTTCTTGCTCCGGGTGCTTTTCGCTGCCTTGGGTGGTGTGGGTGGTGCTTGGGTGGTGCCGGTTCCCTGGGGGTTTTGCTGTAATCGGGCGCTCTTTTGCAAATAGTGGGGCAAAACGCCCACTTTTCGGTGCCTATTTGCAAAACGGCGCCACTAGCTTCGGCCTACAAAAGTTTTCACCTGGGCTTTCGCTGAACCCGCCCCGCCGCTGAACCGACGCCCTGCCGCTGAACCCGCGCCCCGGCTTAACCAGCCAGGTTACGCAGCACATCCCAGAAAGTACCGGCCATGACGACCACACCGATGATCAGCACAAACCAGTTGCTGGCCACCGGACGGAAGCGCTTGAGCGCATCGATCCGGTAGATCGCCCAAACAGGCAGCAGATAAGTCATGAAGCCCATGAAGATGCCGCCAATCAGGGTGATCAAGTCAAGGATGGACGGGTTGATGATCGCCACTGCGGTGACCACAACGAAAACGAACAGATAGATAGCGGTGGCGACACTGCGCGGGTTGGCTTTTTGCATCCGGATCGGAGCAACCAGGTTGCCGAAATAGCGGGTGCCTTCCACCGTGGCAAGCAGGTGGCCGAAGTACGAGGAGACAATCGCGCAGATCACGACGATGGGTGCGATATAAGCCAAGAACTGCGTGCCGGTTTCGTTTGCCAGATACGACAACACTGGGATGTTTTGCTGGTACGCCTCTTCCATGCCGTCAGCACCCAGAGCGAGCGCAGAAGACCACACGAAGAACATGGGGGTTAAACGACAAAAAGTGTGTTTTTTACGGCGTGTCGCCAATTCCCTAGATT
>NZ_JAPJNQ010000063.1 GCF_030826625.1 Corynebacterium sp.
GCTGCTAGGGGTGTAGATATTCGGGGTTTGGCACACACTTTTTGTCGTTTAACCCATAGCCGGTTTGGACAGATACGGAAAAACGGCAACAAGTTTTACCCGCGCTACATGTATAAAGGGGTCTATTACAAACCGGGGCGTGGATTCCCTAATAAATCCCTTGCACGGCAATGGCTGACAGCTGAAGAGGATTACCTCAGTAAGTGTGAAGCGTTTGGAAACCCGTGGAAGTCTCCAGAGCAAAGACAGGCAGAGCAACAGCGCCAACAACAGCGTTCTAGCTTTATCGTCGCTGATCTAGCCACTGAATGGCTGCAAGCTAAATTTAATTCCGGTGCTTGGAAAGGTTCGACCTATGACACCAACGAGAGCGTGCTAGATTCCCGGCTGCTAAAAATTACCGGTGTTGCCGGTGAACTGCGAGATATACCCGTCGCTAAAGTAACCAAAGCGGACGCACGCCGGTGGTGGGACGCTGTGCAGTCGCAACAACCTAAAGAGGTGCGCCGCAACAACCATGGACGAACGCTGTTGCAACAGGTCTTCCGGTATGCCGAACAGTGCGAGTATATAACCCGGTCGCCTGCAGCTGATCTTACGAAACAGAAACCGCCGCGCGGGCCGGTGGTAGAAACCCCAATGCCGGGCTTCGATGAACTCAATACTGTGTGCAATGCCGTAGGGGAGAATTGGCGCTTGCCTGCAGCGCTGTGCTTGTTTCATGGCTTGCGTGGGGAAGAAACTCTAGGTCTGCAGCGTAAGCACTTGATCTATGACAAGCAGGCAGACCGGTGGACTATTCAAGTACGCCAAACGAGGGTGAAGGAACGTAACAGGGATAGTGATAACCCGGCGCGCCGGTATTCGATGGTGGTAGGCCCGCCGAAAACAGAGCATTCACGTCGTGATGTACCGCTTGCCCCGCGTTACAACGAGCTTATTCGTAACCACTTGGATAAGTGGGTAGGTGATTCCCCGGATGATTTTGTGACCGTTACAAGGGATAAAACACCGTCGTGGGATTCGGGTTTTCGTGATGCGGTTGCACGGCAACGTGATGCCGCTGGTTTTGATTGGGGCCGTAACTCTCTGCACGCGGGTCGTGGCTACGTCTACACGCTGTTGCGGAACGAGGGCTTGACCGATAAGCAGGCAGGCAAGTTCATTGGTGATACTGACACTGAGGTATTGCGTAAGCATTATGAGCGCCTGCAGCCGCAACGTATGGATGATGCAGTAGCCCGGATGTTTGCCAAGGATGCTGAACGAGCGCGCCGGGCTAGTGGTGAGAATGTAATCAACTTGGATGACAGAAAGCAGGCTTAATCGGTGAAGAAAAAGAAAAGTAAACGGGTTCCACATCGCGCGATAGGGGCGGGGTTTACCTATCCTCTTACGGTAACGATGGATGACGGTGTGATTCTTGGAACGGTTGGTGTAAGTAGGTTCGGCGTCAAAGAAAATCAGTTTTCGATCTTAGAAGCATTCAGTAGAAAAGATGAGGATAAGCCGTTCGGTTATCCCCAGACTCCAGCATTTCAACCAAAAACCCGTAAGTCGCGTGATCGTTCCACAGGTAAGGGGCTGTCGGTGCAAAAATTGAAAGTTGATGGTGTTTGGAAAAAGTACTTAGTTTTTCCGGACGGTCGTAAGGTGCGCGATGAGAAAGTATGTGCGGTCATTAAGTTGTTGCACGATAAGAAAATTAAGCGGGTGTCTGTGACGGGGTTTTGGGCAGTGGTTGACGCGCTGAATCTGTGATGATGAGGTTAGTGACGGGTAGGGGGTTGACTAGTCCCTACCAGTTCGCTAAGGTGTTCTGTTAAGTGAGCTGACATTTTCAGTGGATAGCGGAAGACTCGACCCGCTTGAGGGCCCATAATGGGCTGTCAACGCTAGCCCCGTTGGGAGATGGGGCCATTCGGAATGCTTTATTATTCCGGAAAGGCCAGATTATGGCTAAGTCTTCTATGCGCGCCGATTTTATTACCCGCGCTGAAGCTGCAAAAAAGTGCAGCGTATCCACAAAGACCATTGACCGGCTGGTAGCCCGTGGTGAGCTTAAAGCGGTGTTTTTCACTCCCCGCGCTACCCGGATTTCTGTGGCATCACTCGATGACTATATTGCTAGGCACACTAGCGCCACCGTGTTCGGGGGCGTGGCTTAATGAGCGAACAAAGCAGAACCCCCGCCATAAACGACGAGGGAACGCAACAAGTTGATACGTCATATTCTATCACGTCTTTAGAGATAGCTCTACTGCATGGCTTGTTTTGGTGCCCGGCGCGCCGGGTCTGCGAGATTGCGGACGGTCTGGAGCGTCTGGATTTTGCCGATGATGACCACTATGAAATTTTTGGTCTCATTGTCGCTAATGCCCGTGCGGTCGTTAAGCAGTCACCTGAAGAGTGTTTGAACCCGGAGTTGGTGCGAGCTGAACTACGTGATGCTGGCAAGTTCACTGAGTCGATGTCTCATAAAATGCTTGCTGTGGCTAGCACCGGAAGACCGTCGGTAAACCCGGTAGAACTAGGTGAGATAGTTAAGAAGTTGCGTCTAGAGCGTACCCGGCGCGGTATGCGATGTGCCGCCGATGGACTGCATGCCGCCGCCGCAAATGGTTCCACCGCTGATATGGCTAAGGCTATTGACGATACAAAGTATTTGGCTGTGCTGGCTGATCGCGCCGGGCTGAATACTAGCCTTTTCAAGTCGTTGATTCGGCTAAGGGGGTGGCATAAATGAGTGAGCAAAACACAGTGCGCTACAACCCGTTGAGTGATGATCGTCGCCGTGAGATTGAGCGTGAGGTTTTTGATGGTAGCGGGCAAGCTTTAACCCAGTTGAGGGAAGTCTCTCGCAACTATGGCTACAGCCCGATGGCGTTTCTCATTCAAACCATTCAGTGGGTGTTATCTGCCATGCCCGCCGGTTGTGTGCTGGATGCAGGGCGCGGGCCGATAAGCCTAAATCTGTTCAGTGTGGTCTATGGGGTTCCAGGTGGTGGTAAAGATTCCTTAGCTAATGACATTGCAGAGCTAGTAACCATTGACGATGCTGGTAACAGAATTGAACCAGTTGAGGGATTTCTAGGCAGTGGTGAGGGAGTGCTAGAACAACTGCAAAGCACAGACAACAAACCTGAACCTATTTTGTTTCGTGAGTCTGAAGTAACCCAATTAGGCACCTACCTAGATCGCCGTGATTCGTCGCTAAGGTCTGTGTTGCTGAAGATGTTTTCTGGCAACCCGTTGGGCAATTCCACCAAGCAGGAAAAGATTAAGGTTGCTAGAAATAGATACACAGCTGGGGTGTGGGTAGCGGTGCAACCTGAAAAGGCCTATGTCATTCTCGGAGGGGAAGACGATGGGCTAAGGCATCGTTTTGTGTGGGTTGATTGTGTTGATGCTGATGCTCTGGAGCTACCGCCACGGGAAGGTGACTTGCATCCGGTGGTGATTCCGAAAGAGGTAATTAAAGGAAGGCCTATTGGATTTCCTGAGATTGCGCGGGAAGAAACACTGAAAGCACGTTATCGCGCTGTGCGTTATGGCGAGTCTAATGGCACTAGTGGACACCGTAACCTTATCCGTGCCCGTCTTGCCGCCGGTCTAGCCTTACTGCATGGCAATAGAAGCGTGTCTGAAGCTAACTGGCGCCGCGCCGGGGTGCTGATGGATTACAGCGATAGTGTTCGTGACTATGCCGCGTCGGTGACTGCTAACCACGAGGTTGAGCGTAAAGCACAGCGGGCCGCTGTAGAAGATGATGCAGAAACGCGCGTCCATAAGAACCGTACTGAGAAATTGCGCACCACGATTTTTAAAGCCGTTCATGCCCATGGTGAGCGCGGGGTGTCGTGGTCTGAAGCAACTCAGAATCTAAACAGCAAAATTCGGGGTAAGCATGTTGCTGATGGCCTACTGGAGCAATTGGCCACCGCCGATGTGGTGCATGCCGACGAAACTAGTGGCAAGCGGATGCTGATGCCCGGTACTAATTTCAATGCTGCTTATGCCGCTGAAGCCGGTAGCGCTTAGGCTTCCTGCCTGATTGGCCGGGTGTCCTACCTGTCCTACCGTCCTATGCAGCGTATGGGGCATTTCGGGTGTCCTACGCGGTGTCCTATCCGTCCTACCGGCTAAGGCGACGTTGTTGCGGTGTGAGTTCAATAGGACGGCAATAGGACGCCAATAGGACGGGCAAAAACGCTCTGACCTGCATAGGACACATAGGACGCATAGGACACCACCCCCACCCAAACACGCCACCGCAACCATTACCGCGCCGGGTATCTAGCCTTATCGCTAAGTGTGTCTGTATGGCCGTCTCACGGCTTCCGCTAGCCGGTTGCCTAAACCCTTCCTTGGTGATGCTGACGGTCTGCCACACGGGCCTACGTGCTGAATTATTCGGGAGTATGCCGAAGCACCCTCCCCCGTCTTGTCTTGTGGGTGCTGTCTCTCTCTCCAGTGCTGTAACTCACTTGACTGGTTCTGTGGCTGTAGGGGTTAGCGCTGTGGGGCATGTTAGCTACGTGAACCCACCAGGCCCGGCGCGCTAGGGGTGTCTTTGTTGCTGAATCCGGCTGAAGTAGACGCGCTGTGTGGCTGTCTAAGGCGATAAGTACCCGCCGGTGGTGTGGTTGTACCCTTGGATTGCTTAGAATGGCCCTGAGTGCATTACTGTTTTGCCTGGTTATCGGCTATTTTCTAGCCGTGCTTAGGCTTCGGGGTTGGTGTCGCTGCCACGGTGTACCCGGTCATTTTTGTCCGTGTAGTCTTGCCGGTACTTTCTGTCATTTTTGGAATAAAGTCCTAGCCGTTGCGCCCGCTTATTTTTGAGCGCGTAGCCTTGCCGTGGTGATCTCAGTAGATGGTTCACAACGGACTGCAGCGCACCGGGTAAATATGGCGCTTGCATATTTAGACAGTATTTAGACACAACGACATTGAAGGAACTTGAAAAATAGGCTTTAACCTGCAGGTATTTGAATTGCTGTGTAAGTCCCGGCAGCTCCACTTTTTGCATTTCCCCTGGTCGTTAACGACCAGGGGTTTTGCTGTATCTGAATCCAAGAATTGGTTGAAGGCGATTTCATGGCGTTGAAGGTGATCTCATGGCAATGCATTGGTTGATCACCTATGCGCTGCTCGCGATTCGTGCAGCCTGGCGAACCCGTCCGGTTTGGCTAGGCGCGCCTAGCGCACGCCGCGCATGAGCTTCAAGATCGGCTTGCGGCCAAAGAAAACCGCCAAGCCGCCGATCAGCGACATGATCGCCATCGTGGAGAAATAAGCGATTTCGTTTTCGCGGCTGTAGAACTGGGCCATCCAGCCAGCCAAGGTGGTGCCCATACCAATTGAGGTCCAAAACAATGCCATCATTTGGGCTTTGTGCGCACCTGGCGCGAGCTTGGTCGCTAGGGAAGTGCCAGTCGGCGAGATGCACAATTCGGCCATCGTGATGACGAACAGCACAGCGACCAGCCAGCCGACGTTGACGAGGTCTTGGTTGCTGGGAATCAGGAAGATGGAAAAGGCAATGCCGGCTCCCACCAAGCCGAGCGCGAATTTGGACACGATTGACGGCTGCTTATCACCCATCTTCGTCCACATGACAGAAAATAGGGTGCCAAACAGGATGATAAACAGCGGGTTGATGGAATTGAACAGGCCTGGTTTGAGCTCCATGCCGAAGATATTCCAGTTCAGGCGCGTATCGGAGTAGATCGCCATCACGGTGAATTGCTGTTGGTATAGCGACCAGAAAATCACGCTGCCGAACCACAGTGGGACGAAAGACTTCACGCGAGAGTGCTCTGTTTCGTTGGTTTTGTCGCTGCGGAACAACACGATGAACAACACAATCGCGCAGATTGCGATTAGCCCGATCACCCAGGATTCGATGTTGTCTGGGTTGAGCAATCCGGTGAAGACCAACGCAATCACTACAGCGATGAACACCACCGTTGCCAATAGGGCTTGGCGCTTTTCTTTCGCTGATGCTGGGTTGGAGACATGGTGTACGTCGGCAGGCAAGTTCTTGCGGGTGAAAGAGTACTGGATCAGACCCAGTGCCATGCCGATGGCGGCGATGCCGAAACCAAGGTGGAAGCCGGAAAAATCCCAAGCAAAGTTGGTGGCCAACGGGCCCAGCAACGCGCCGAGATTGATGCCCATGTAGAAGATGGTGAAGCCAGCGTCGCGGCGGGTGTCCTTGAGAGAATACAGCGAGCCGACGAGCACCGACGCGTTAGTTTTCAGGCCACCGGAGCCAATGGCGATCAGTACCAGGCCGATAACCACACCACCTAAACCGGGAATCAGCGATAGCGCGATGTGTCCGGCCATAATGCCGATCGCGGAATAGTACATGGTGCGCTCAGGGCCGAGTACTTTGTCGCCGAGGTAGCCGCCGACAATCGCCATGAGGTAGACCATGCCGCCGTAGGCGCCGATCACACCGGTGGCAGCAGCTTTATCCAGACCCAGCCCGCCGTCTGCGACTGAGTAATACAAATAAAAGACCAGAATGATCTGCATTCCGTAGAAGGAAAAGCGTTCCCACATTTCCACGAAAAACAGGTTCGCTAGCATACGCGGGTGGCCAAAGAACGTGGCAGAACTGGCTGCCGGCGCAGTCTGTTCTGTTGCGGCGCCGGATTCTTTGCCCGGCTGCGAGAGAGACATATAAGTACCTCGAACTTACTCACGAAAATGATTACTTGAACAGAATAAAACTACGCGTTTGTTCTGTGAACACCGGGATAAAACTCGCCTGCGCCTAAATATATTGAGTGTTTACTAAGCTAGCGGTATGAATAAAAATTCGCGGCTGACTCGACTCACAAACTAACTAGTCCCTGATCGCGGGTGATTGCGTGCGTTTCTTCACAAACGGGGGTGGAGGCAAATTTCGGAAATCTCTGTGAAAATACTGTTGAGGTAATAGTTTTCTAATATATCTTCCGCAGGTCTGGGTGTGAAAAGAATAGGCAACCCTTGTGGAGTAAGCAATTACTCAATAAGGTTAACCTTTGGTTGTGTGACTTTGCTGTCAATACACAGAAAACTGCCAGACTTTGAGAATGTACACCACCCTAGAGGAGAAGTGAACGAAGCATGGCTTCCGTGAAAACCCGTTACTCTGTCATTGCTGGTCTAGCAGCAACAAGCCTTGTCCTTGCAGCTTGCTCGAACGAGGACACCGCTGACACCAGCGCAGATTCCACCACTGCTGCAGAATCAAGTGCAGCTGACTCTACCGCTGATGCTGCTTCCGGCGGCGACACCATCAGCATCGAAGACAACCACGGCACCCAGGAAGTACCAAAGGATGCTAAGGCAATTGCGGCCACCGACAACCGGTCGTTTGAAATCCTGGAAAAGTGGGGCGTTGAATTGGTTGCGGCTCCAAAAGCTTTGGTGCCATTCACTGTCGATGCTTACCGAGAAGATGACTCCGTAGCTGATATGGGCATGCACCGTGAGCCTGATCTGGAGGCTTTGGTTGCGGCACAGCCAGACTTGATCATCAATGGACAACGCTTTCAGCAGCACTACGATGACATTAAAACGCTGAACCCGGACTCCGCCATTCTGGAATTTGAGCCTCGTGACGACGAAGACTTTGCGGAGGAACTCCGCCGACATGCATTGGGCTTGGGAGAAGCGTTGGGTCATGAAGACGAGGCACAAGAGCTGGTCGACGACTTCGATGCTGCCATCGAGCGTGCGAAAGCAGCTTATGACGGTGAATCCACGGTGATGGCGGTCAACGTCTCCGGTGGCGAAATCGGCTACGTTGCACCATCGGTTGGCCGTACCTACGGTCCAATCTTCGATTTGCTGGACCTGAAACCAGCCCTCGAGGTAGATGATGCTTCATCCAACCACAAGGGCGACGACATTTCTGTAGAGGCGATCGCAGAATCCAACCCAGACTGGATGTTTGTTCTGGACCGCGAAGCTGCGCTTTCTGCACGTCTGGAAGCTGACTACCAGGCAGCTCAGGACGTTATCGAAGGTGCTGCAGCGCTGCAAAACGTGGTTGCAGTGAAAGATGGTCAGGTAGTTTATGCACCGGTAGATACCTACACCAATGAATCCATCATCACCTACACGGAGATTCTCAACGACATCGCTGATGCTTTCGAGGCAGCGAAGAAATAAGATCCTAGCTCTGGCGTGTGCGCGGGGAATGAGACTCTGACTGCGCGTGTACTACACGCATGAGCTGCCGGCCGAGGCTACGATTTCGTAGCCTCGGCATTGCCATGATTATCGGCCGGAGAACTCTCCGGTGACTAGCCGTCATAATTAAAAGGGGATAGAGGCGCACGATATGACCACTGCGACAACGCCTGATGGCACACACTCTGCGGCGGGAAGACCACGTCGTAGTGCGCAAACGCGGTCGAAATTACTTGACTGGAAACTTCTCGTCGGCATCGTGGTTGTCGCCGGGTTGCTCGTGGCGTCACTGATGGTTGGTGAATACAACATTTTCGACGCTGCCAATGGCTCGGAGATGTTCTTCATTACCCGCCTTCCTCGTACCATTGCATTGATCCTGGCCGGTGCCGCGATGGCTATGTCGGGGTTGGTCATGCAGCTGCTGACGCAAAACCGATTCGTAGAGCCGACGACGACCGGTACAACGGAGTGGGCTGGCTTAGGTTTGCTGTTCGTCATGTTTTTCGTGCCGACAGCCAGCGTGCTCGAGCGCATGATCGGCGCGGTATTTTTTGCCTTTGTGGGCACCATGGTGTTCTTTTTGTTCCTGCGCAAAGTTTCGTTGCGATCCTCGCTGGTGGTGCCGATTATCGGCATTATGCTCGGCGCGGTGGTCTCGTCAATCTCGACGTTTTTTGCCTTGCAATTCGATATGCTGCAATCGCTGGGCATTTGGTTCATGGGCTCGTTCACTTCGGTGTACAAGGGACAGTACGAGGTGCTCTGGATCGTTGTTGCCATCGCCGTCGCGGTGTTCTTTTTCGCGGATCGTTTGACCGTCGCGGGCTTAGGTGAAGACATCGCGACGAACGTCGGAGTGAACTACGCCCGCATGGTTTTGATCGGCACTGCCTTGATAGCGGTTGCCACCGGTGTGGTTACTGTAGTCGTGGGCTCTCTGCCATTCTTGGGTCTGATCGTGCCGAACGTCGTCGCAATGTTTCGCGGTGACGACTTGCGCTCTAACTTACCCTGGGTGTGCTTGATTGGTATTGCGATCGTCGTGGTTTGTGATTTGATTGGCCGCACGATCATCAGCCCGTTCGAAATGCCGGTTTCCGTCATTCTGGGAATCGTTGGTGCGATTGTCTTTGTCACTTTGATTGTTAGGCAGGCTCGTCGTGGTTAACGCACAGAAAAAACAAGCAGCCGAAGCTTCCGACTCCAGCACGCAGTCGGGCAAAAAACCGGCATTGATCCGGGAGCGCCGTGCATCTGCATTCCAGAGCACCGCTGCCGCCCGGAAATATTGGATCATTTTCGGTGTCTTAGCTGTTATTGCTGCCTGTTGTGCTTTCGGCCTACTGGCTTATGGCAATCCGATGCCTTTCGGAACCGAGCAATTCTGGCTGATTGCCGAGCGGAGACTGAATGCGGTGATCGCTATGGCCGTCGTCGCGATCTGCCAGGCTACCGCGACCGTGGCGTTCCATACAGTGACGAATAACCGCATCATTACCCCGTCAATCATGGGTTTCGAGTCACTCTATGTGTTGATTCACACCTCGACGGTGTTCTTTCTGGGTGCTGCTGGATTAACCAATGCGCGGACCTTGTCGACGTTTGTTTTTCAAGTCGTCGTCATGATCTTGCTCTCGCTCATCCTATATTCTTGGCTGTTGACGGGACGGCATGCGAATATGCATGCGATGTTGCTGGTAGGCATCATCATCGGTGGCGGGCTGGGGTCTATCTCCACCTTCATGCAGCGCTTGCTCACCCCTTCTGAATTTGATGTTCTGACTGCCCGCCTGTTCGGTTCGGTCAATAACGCGGACACCGATTATTATCCGGTAGCTATTCCACTTTGCCTTGGTGCGGCTGCTGTACTCTATGCTCTCTCTCGGCGTCTTAACGTTCTGAGCTTGGGCAAGGACGCAGCTATGAATCTGGGGCTAAACTACAAATTCTGGTCGATACTGACCTTGATCTTGGTTTCTGTCCTGATGGCGGTGTCCACTGCATTGGTCGGACCGATGACGTTCTTGGGCTTTCTGGTGGCAACCTTGGCATACCAGTTTGCGGATACGTTTGACCACCGCTTTATCTTCCCGATGGCCGCGTTGACTGGATTCTCGGTTCTAAGCGCTGCCTACTTCATTTTGAACCACGTTTTCTACGCTCAAGGTGTCGTATCGATCGTCATCGAGCTTGTCGGTGGCTCTGTCTTCCTATTTGTCATTTTGCGAAAGGGACGCTTGTGATTAATCTGCACAACCTGCACAAGGCCTACAGCAGTGAGGTCGAGATTGGCCCGGTCAATCTAGAGATTCCCGCTCAAGGAATCACTGCGCTCGTTGGTCCCAACGGTGCTGGCAAATCAACTTTGCTCACGATGATCGGGAGATTGTTAGAACCTGATGCGGGTGAGATTACGGTGGGTGGAGTCGATGTATTCAATACCAAATCGAAAGATTTGGCCCGGATTCTCTCGATTCTGCGGCAAGAAAACCACTTTATTACCAAGTTGACTGTGCGCCAATTGGTTGGATTTGGGCGTTTTCCTTATTCCGGTGGACGATTGACCGCTGAGGATGAAGAGGTCATCTCCAAATACATCGACTTTTTGAACCTCACGGCGTTGGAAAACCGCTACCTCGATCAGCTTTCCGGCGGTCAGCGTCAACGTGCTTATGTGGCGATGGTGCTTTGCCAAGAAACCGATTATGTCCTTCTCGACGAGCCACTGAACAATCTCGATATCGCACACTCGGTGGAGATGATGCGCCACCTTAAGCAGGTTGGCCCAGAGTTCGGCCGTACGATCATTCTGGTTCTGCACGATATCAATTTTGCTGCGCGTTACGCAGACTATATATGTGCTGTAAAAGACGGCCAGATTTGTGAATTCGGTACTCCAGACGAGGTTATGACGGACGACATTCTGACCGGGATATTCAACACGAAAATCTCCGTGATCGATGGTCCAGATGGCCTTATTGCCTGTTACCACTAGCAAGTAGTGAATTCTACGGTGGCAGAAATGAATGCCAGTGCGAAAGTGTTTGTCAGTGCAGAAGTAATTCCCGCCGGATGAAGAAAACGTTGATACGGGGGCGGAATGGCAAACCACGAGAAAATGAGCACTAAACCGGCGGGTTGCTTGAATTTTCTGGACAAACATCAGGTTGGAATTTATTTAGTAGCAATTATCGGGGGATTGCTTGTCACGCCGAGAAACCTGGAATGGCTTTTAGCGCCAGTGCTCGGGCTGCTCATGCTGTCGACGTTTGCGGCGCTGCCACTGCAGAAAGTCCGGCCGGCGCCGCGCCTCACAGCGATTATTCTGGTGTTGAATTTTGTCCTAGTAGCAGCAGTTATAGCAGTCCTGACAATTCCGCTGAGAACACAACCCGTCCTGCTAGCCGGGGTAGTCATGGTGCTATTAGCACCGTGCATTGATTACGTGGTTCCATTTTCTGGGCTCGCCGGAGCCGCCCATGATCGTTTACTCGCGATCACCCCGGTGTTGTTTATCGTGCAACTCGCAGTCCTGATGGTCGTCCTTCCGCTAATCATCGGGCACGACTTTGCCGCAACCGCTCTGTGGCCGATCATCCGCTCCGTAGTCTTTCTGTTAGTAGTTCCACTGTTTATTGCCTGGATAATGCAAAGAGCGACGCGATCAACACATAGTGCCTGTATAGCTCAGCTCGGGCGCAAAACTTTGCTGTCCTGCGAAATCGCCATGGTTCCGTTGATGGTGCTGACCTTGTTCGCCATTACCGCGACATACGGTGCAAATGTCTTGCACAATCTGAACGAACTGGTCCCGGTTTTGGTGATTTACGCAATGTTCGCGGCGATTATGGTGCTAATCGGGGTAATGACCGCAAAAAGTTTTCGGTTGGGCGCAAAGGATGGCATTGCGACGGTCTTTTCTGGAGTTACCCGAAATTCGTTGGTCATTATGCCGATTGCTCTAGCGCTGCCGGCTGGTTTCGAAACTGTTCCAATGGTGATCGTTGCGCAAACATTAGTTGAACTATGCGTCATGCTTGCGTTGATCAACAGTGGACCCTACCTGCGGAAACTTTTACAATAAACCGCGAATTTGCATTGTGTTTACTTATCGCTTAAGCTTATCCGAGTCGCCGCGAGGGGCTGACAGAGAAAATAACTTCACAAGATCAAGGTTTTGATG
>NZ_JAPJNQ010000064.1 GCF_030826625.1 Corynebacterium sp.
TCTTCGCGCTTATCGCGGTTCAATTTACCTTCCGCGAGCGCGATTTCACATTTGGCTTTCCCGTCTTTGAGATACACCTTCAGCGGGACCAGTGTGCGGGCGCCATCACGAACTTGCCCCATCAGCTTATCGATTTCACGCCGATGTAGCAGTAGCTTGCGGGTGCGTTTCGGTGAATGATTCGTCCAATGCCCCATCGAGTATTCCGGGATATGGAGGTTACGCAACCAGACCTCATTTTTGTCGATGGTGGCAAAAGCGTCGACAAGAGAAATTTTGCCTTCACGCATGGCTTTAATCTCGGTCCCTACCAGGACCATTCCGGCCTCATAGGTATCGAGAATCTTGAAATCGTGACGGGCCTTGCGGTTCGTCGCCAGCACCGCAGAATTGGCCGCCGCAGCGTTCTTTTTCGCCTTGTTTCCCTTTTTCGCCATAACAGCTGTAATCCTACTAGCTTTACTTCCGCACGTAGGAGCGCAACGTGATATACGCGGTAATCCCGGAAAAAACCATGCCTGCCACAGCGACGGCGGGGAACGTAGCCCAGATATCTCGGGTGCGAATCGGGGCAATCAATTGAGATTCATACAACCCGGCCAGTGACGGGTCGACAATCGTGAATTTCGCGGCAAATAGCCCTGCCCCGGCAACCACTGCACCAAGCAACGTCGCCAGCATCGCCTCGATAACGAACGGAGCCTGGGTGTACCAGCGCGACGCACCAACAATGCGCATGATGCCAATTTCTTCCCGACGATTAAACGCCGCGATTTGGACCATGTTCGCGATCAAGAAGATCGCAGCCACGGCTTGCACCACAGCCAGGATGAACGTCGCATTCCGGATGGTATCCAAGTTATCGGTAGCGCCACGGACGTCTTCTACCTGGTCGATCACGCCTTCCACCTGTGGCAAATCACGGATCGGCTCCAGCGGGGTGGTATCGGTGGGATCTGTCAGGCGCACGTGCAAGGCTGCAGGTAAAGCATCAGGCGAGGTCTCTTCCACCAGCACCGGATCAGTCTCACCGAAAACTTCGACGAATCGCTGATAAGACTGTTGTTGGGAGCGGAAGATCACCGAAGCGACTCCCTCGGACGATTCCAAGGATTCCTTGACCTCGCTGCACTTCTCACTCGAGCAATCTTCATCGTTTGCAGAAATATCGCCATCCAGTTGGACCATTACCTCAACGCGTTCGAGGTAAATGTCCTTGGTGTCCGAGGTCATCATCGAGACCAACACGCCGGCGGTGACCAAGCTCAGCGAAATCGCGGTGGTCACGATCAGCGCGAAAGCCATGGTGAAGTTGCGCCCCAGGCCCTTCAGCGATTCTTTGAGCACAAATCTCAGTTTCATATTCTTCTCCTGCCTCTGCTCACAAAGCTGCGAGCGTTAGCGCGATTCCCCGTAGATACCGTGGGCTTCATCGCGCACAATCTTGCCGAGATTCATCTCGATGACACGTTGGCGCATGTCATTGACCGTGCGCGCGTTGTGCGTAGACATGACGACGGTGGTTCCCTTCGCATTGATCTGGCGCAACAGCGTCATGATTTCATCAGCGGTGTGCGGATCCAGGTTGCCGGTTGGCTCGTCGGCAAGCAACAGCAACGGGCGGTTGACGAATGCGCGAGCGATAGCGACGCGTTGCTGCTCACCGCCGGAAAGCTCACTCGGCATGCGGCTGGCCTTGGCATCGAGCCCAACCAACTCGAGTGCTTCCATCGTGCGCTTTTTAATACGCTGCGGACGCTCCCCTATAACTTCAAGGGCGAATGCCACGTTGTCGTAGACGTTGAGTTTGCTCAGCAGCCGGAAATCCTGGAATACGTAGCCTATGCGCTGGCGCAATTTGTTGACTTCTCCGCCTTTGAGCTTGTTGACGTGGAAATCTGCGAAGTGGATATCGCCTTTGCTCACGTTGGTATCGCGGATCAGCAACTGCAGGAACGTCGACTTACCCGAACCGGAGGGCCCGATCAGAAAGACGAATTCGCCTTTGTCGATGTGCAGGTCGATCGCATCCAAGGCAGGGCGAGTCGACGTCGCATATTCTTTGGAGACCTTATCGAAAGTGATCACAGCTACCACTTTAGCCACATCTGCAGTGGCGATGTCTAGTGGCAATGTCTAGTGGCGATGTCCAATACTCCGTCGAGTACACCGCTAACGAACCGTGAGCGAAAAGCCTGGACAAAAAATTCACTCCAATATATCGTGAGACGGATCACCGAACAATAATGATCCCGATATTAGGCAAGCAGACGAACCATAGATTGGCCACAAACCATGAACCCACCCGCGTCGCAGAGCACGAAAGACAAAGAAAAGCAGAGCACAAGCTCGAATAAAAAATCCGGAGGCAAAGCTGGCGAATCCGCGGGCGGCTTCCTCGGAGTGATCGAAAAGGTCGGTAATAAGCTACCGAATCCGTTTTGGTTGTTCGTGATCCTAGCCGGATTGGTCGCCATCACCAGCTGGATCGGCTCCACCATCGGCATGAGCGCAACCCAGCCAGACTCCGGTGAGACCGTAGAGGTCGAAAACCTGCTGACTGCCAACGGCCTCCAGCGCATGCTCACCGACGCGGTGGAAAACTTCACCAGTTTCCCACCCCTGGGAGTGATCCTAACCGTAATGCTGGGTGTAGCCGTCGCCGAACACTCCGGCCTACTCAGTGCCCTGGTGCGCTCTATGGTGGCGAAAGTCGGCCCCAAAGTGTTGACTTTCACGCTGGCACTGGCCGGTGTGACAGGTTCGGTAGCCTCCGATGCGGTATACGTCATCCTGATTCCGCTCGGCGCGATGTCGTTCCACGCCTTGGGCCGCTCCCCGATCGTCGGTGCGATGGTCGCGTTTGCTGCCTCGTCGGCAGGTTTTAACTCTTCGCTAATCCTCAACATCACTGACTTGCTACTGGCCGGAGTTTCTACCCCTGCCGCGCAGCTTGTCGACGAAAACTACGAAGTCTCCCCGCTGGCGAATATTTTCTTCGTGATTCCATCGGCGGTGGTGTTGGCGTTGATCATCACCCTGGTCACCGAGTTGTTCGTCAATAAGCGCGCCCATGACTTGGTTGACCACGACCAGATCGACTATTCAGAAGTGTCATTCGATAGCGCTGTTGGTGGTTCTACTGGAAGTTCCAGCGCCGATGAAAATGCCGATGACTCTGACAGCAACAGTGACAGCAACAGCGCCAGCAATAACGATCGTGACAGCAAAGGCGCCCGCGAACAGCTCAAACTCGCACCGGAAGAAAAAGCTGGGCTGCGAGCTACCGGTATTGCATTGTTGCTCATGCTGGCTGCCTACTTCGCACTGCTGTTCATCCCCGGTTCACCACTGGCGGGACCAGACGGCGAAACCATGGATTCACCACTGATCCGTTCGATCGCGGTCCCAATTGCCGGCGTGTTCTTCCTGTGCGGCATCGTCTACGGCCTGGTATCTAAATCGATTTCTAGTTCCGCAGACATCCCAGACTTCATGGCGGCAGGCTTGAAGACGATGCTGCCAATGATCGTTCTGTTTTTCGCCGTCGCGCAATTCTTGGCCTGGTTCGAATGGTCCAACCTTGGCGTGTGGACGGCAAACACAGGCTCCGAGCTGCTCGAGCGTGCAGACCTGCCACCGATCCTGCTGTTCGCCGGCGTCGTCGTGCTCGTTGCGCTGCTGAACTTGTTCATCACCTCGGGTTCTGCGCAGTGGGCACTCATGGCACCAGTGATCGTGCCAATGCTGATGTACGTTGGAACCTCGCCAGAGGTCACCCAGATGCTGTTCCGTATCGGTGACAGCCCGACAAATATCATCACACCGATGTCGCCATACTTTGCTTTGGCACTGACATTCTTACAGCGCTATTACAAGCGTTCCGGAGTTGGCACGCTGATGTCGCTGGCGCTGCCATACTCGATCTCCATGATCATCGGCTGGTTCATCTTCTTCATCATCTGGTATTCCCTAGGAATCCCACTGGGCCCAGGTTCACCGATGGAGTACCCAGCGAGCTAATCCGCTGGGCGCATTCGGCAGCCGCGCGGTGCCCGGCGCGTTGGCTGCCTAATCAGTAGCAGCTTCTTCCTGGGTGGCATCCGACATCCGCCAACGAATAGCAGCTTCCAGAAAACTGTCAAGGTCGCCATCCAAAACCTTGCCTGGATCGCCCATCTCGTGATTGGTACGCAAGTCTTTGACCATCTGGTATGGGTGCAGCACGTACGAGCGCATCTGGTTACCCCACGAAGCATTACCGCCCGCGCCGAGCGCATCCAGCTCGGCGCGTTCTTCTTGCCGTTTGCGTTCCAGCAGCTTCGCCTGCAGCACGCGCATGGCAGAGGCTTTGTTTTGAATCTGGGATTTCTCGTTTTGGCAGGTCACCACGATCCCCGTCGGCAGGTGGGTCAACCGCACTGCAGAGTCCGTGGTGTTTACTGACTGCCCACCCGGCCCTGAGGAACGATAGACGTCGGTGCGAATTTCCGAATCCGGCACTTCAATGGAGTCGGTTTGCTCCACCACGGGCAACACCTCGACTTCTGCAAACGAAGTCTGGCGCCGCGCCTGATTATCAAACGGTGAGATTCGCACCAATCGGTGCGCGCCTTGCTCCACCGACAAGGTGCCGTACATGTATTGGCCATGCACAACGAAAGTCGCGGATTTGATGCCGGCTTCTTCTGCATACGACACGTCATAAATTTCGACCTTGTGACCTTTGCGCTCTGCCCAGCGGATATACATGCGCATCAGCATCTCCGCCCAGTCGGCAGCATCCACGCCACCAGCACCAGAGCGAATATTGATCACAGCTTCGCGCTCGTCGTACTCGCCTGCTAGCAACGTGGTGATCTCCAATGCGTGGATGTCTGCTTCCAGCGTTGCTAGTTCCTCATCGGCAGCGGCTGTCGCGGAATCGTCTCCTTCGGCTGCTTCTTCGTCGGCAAGCTCATAGAGCACCGGAATATCATCGAGGCGTTGGCGAAGGTCGTTGAGTTTACGCAATTTCGCCTGGTTGGTAGATAGCTCCGAAGTGATCTTCTGGGCATGAGTGGGATCGTCCCAGAGGCTAGGATCAGCAGCTTTATCCTCAAGCTCACGTACCCTTTGTTGCAGATACTCAGGGTCGGTCACCTGCTCAATTGAGGAAAGCGTGGTGGTGAGCTCTTTGACTACAGCAGCTTTATCCGATCGCATGTCCACCCAGCCTACTCAATCCGTACTGCACGGCGTGATCCGCACAGATTTTAAGGCATAACGTTTTCAGGCAAAATGGTTGCCATGAATTCGCCTGCACATTCTGCTTCCGACGACGCACATACCAACGATCAACAACTCGAGCTTGATAAGGCCATCGACGCCACGGCCAAAGCATTCATGGTCGCCCACGTCAGCGACGACGACGGGCAATTAGCCCAAGCGCTGGTTCTCAATGCTGGGCGTATCGCATGGCGCCTGCGCGAAAAAGGCCTAGAGCAGAGCACGAAAACGTCGATTTCCGATGTGGTTACTAATGCTGACCGTGCAGCCGAACGTTTTGTCGCGACCGTTTTGGAAGGCATCCGCGCCGAAGACGGCATCGTCGGTGAAGAAGGTGCCCGCACGCAGAGCAAATCTGGGCGCACCTGGGTGATTGATCCGGTCGATGGCACCTATAACTTTGCCTGTGGCTCGGACTACTGGTGCTCAGCACTCGCCCTGGTAGAAGGCGATATCAGCGATGGTGCAGGCAGTACCCCTGAGCGCATCATTGCCGCCGCCGTGCACCGTCCTGCCATGGGATATACCTGGTTTAGCGGTGCCACGGATTCCGGGGAGAAGCTCACAACTACCCGTGATGGTGAGGCTGTAAAGGAAATCAACGATAGGCCGTTAAGCAACGCCTGTGTGGGCACCTATCTGCACCCGTCGTGCATGGCCAAGGAAGCAACACGCGAAGCCTGGCACGCGGTACTTTCCCAGGCCGCTACCTTGCGCATGCTCGGAGCAGGCTCTGTCGATCTCGCCTCGGTCGCCGATGGCACCCTGCATGCTTGGATGCAGCATTCCGTTCCTGCTTGGGATTGGTTGCCGGGCAAAGCGCTGGTCGAAGGCGCAGGCGGAACCACCGCCACCCAGATGGCTGGAGGGGTGCGCTGGCACATCGCAGGAAATAAACAAACCGTCGCTGAGATCATTGCAATTCTGAAAGGCAGTAACAATGACTAATCCACACTCTACTTCGCCATACGCCGAAGACCTAGCGCTCGCGCTAGAGTTGGCAGATCGGGCCGACGGCATCACGCTGAACCGTTTTCAGTCTGCGGACCTGCAAATCGAGTCCAAACCGGATATGACCCCGGTCAGTGATGCGGACGTTGCGTGTGAAGAAATGCTGCGTGAGCAACTCGGCGGCGCACGTCATAATGACGCCATTTTAGGTGAAGAAATGGGTGGCACTCCACAGTTTTCCGGGCGTCAGTGGGTTATTGACCCGATCGATGGCACCAAAAACTATGTGCGTGGCGTTCCTGCATGGGCGACCTTGATCGCTTTGCTTGTCGACGGCGAGCCCGTCGTCGGTGTGGTCTCTGCACCCGCGCTGGGTCGGCGTTGGTACGCCGCGAAAGATCATGGCGCATTTCGCCGCGTGTTCGATGCTGAACCCGACCCGTTATCGGTTTCGGCGGTCGCGGACCTTGCTGATGCCTCAGTGTCGTTTTCTTCTTTGGAAGGTTGGAGGGAACGCGGCCAGCTAGATAATTTCTTGGCACTCAGTGAGCAGACCTGGCGTTTGCGTGGCTTCGGGGATTTCTGGTCGTATTGCTTAGTTGCCGAGGGCGCTGTCGATATTGCTGCCGAACCAGAAGTATCTCTGTGGGATCTGGCCGCCCTCGATATTATTGTCCGCGAAGCTGGTGGCGTCTTCACTAGCCTGGACGGCGCAAAAGGCCCACACGACGGCTCAGCGGTGGCCACGAACGGGCACCTTCATGAGGCCGTGTTGGGCCTTTTAGCTCGCGGTGAATAACTTTCCACGGCTTAAGTTTTCCGAGGTTTAAGTTTTTTCCGTGGTTTAGTTTGTAGGCGGTTTATTTTTCTGGCAACTGGAAGCCAGCGCCGATGCGACCTTTCGCATTGATGTCGTTAATGATGGCGGTGGCGTCGGTGGCCATGGTCGGCACGTGCACAAAACCTTGCAGCGGGCTACGGCACGATAGATCCAGCCCCGTTGGGTTAGCTCCACCAGAAATTACGCCGACCAAGCGGTTGCCTACTAGCAATGGTCCGCCGGAATCGCCGAGGCTTGCACAGACTTGGTTGAACTGCAGACCTTGGAGGTTGCCATAGTGAATGCCACAGGTATGGCCAGTGGCGACACCGTTTTTGCAGACCTGCTCGCCAAAGCGTGGCCCAGCAGCAATCTCGTCGACGGTGACGTTGTTGTAGCTGCGGCTGACCTCCGCGTTAGAGCCAAATTCGATCACGGAATAATCGTATTCCTGGTTCGTTGCAACAATCGTGCCGGAGTTTCCCACCTGCCAGGAATCAGCCGAGGCGACAAAATCGCCTTCCGCACCGCAGTGGCCAGCAGTAATACCGATCTTGTGGCCTTGGGCGTCAGTGCCGGCGACCGCGAGCGTGCAAATACCGGATTCACCGACGAACAGCGGGGTTCCCGGGCCGTACAGCGATTTTCCTTGCGAAAGGTATTCATTCGATTCTTCCGGGATGCGCGGCGCATCAAACCACGAACCAGGCACGCGGTGCAAGATAAATTCTTCTGTCGGCTTGCCTGCCAGGATCTTCGACAGCGGATCATTCACCCAACGCATATTCGGATCGATCGCGGGGTTTTCGATGATGGCAGGGCGCTCGCCAATACCATCGTAATCTTGGCTATCGGCGCGTTGCGCTTCGACGTCCTTCTTCCCAGTATCATGCGCTGGGTCGTCGTCTCTCTTTCGCGCGCTTTCGGCGGCAGTCATTTCCGTGCTTGTCGACGTCGACTGCGGTTTTGACTGTGAGCCCTGCGCCGCGCGATGCTTCGGCAACACGTTGGCCAGCTGCTGATCAACCGCATCGGTGATTTCACTGTCTACCTCAGGCGTGGCGATTCCCCACTTCTGCAGGTGCGTGCGTGCTTGGTCTACAAATCCAGCAGAATCAACCACTGGGCCTTCTTCGACGGTTGCGGTCACCTCAGCAAGAGCTTGCTTCGCTGCTTCCACCTGTGGGTTTTCCTGCCATGGTTGTGCACTCGCGCTCGCAGCCCCTGTCAACAAACCTGCCACACACGTTGCTGCCGAGGCCACCACGGCGGTGAGTACTCGACGTGCACTACGCGAACGCATTGGCGCTGTCACTACTGGCTGCGCAGAAGCTGGCTGCGTCTTGGCCGTTGGTGTTGCTTGCTGCGGCGCTGGTCGTCCTCGCACTAATCATCCTCTATTCTGCTCGCGAAAAACTGCCAAAAGGCTGTGGTGTCCAAGATTTCTTCTGCCTTATCGTCGCATGGATTTTCCGCTTGCACACTGGGTTAATCAGGTCGTTGAATGATAGTTATCAAATGGTTATTACCTGTGTGCGCGAGCTGGGAGAACGCTTTTATTCATTGCATGGACCACCCCCATACGTGCAGTTAGTTCACGATCTTTTCCGGATCTCCGAGCCGCTCGCCAAACCCCACCAGCACAGCAAAAACCGCTGCCAAAGCCAGCGAAATTCCTGACCAGAACGGGTACAACTTGGGCCCAGCCGCCTTCGCCAACAAGGCACCCAGAAACCCGCCCAAAGTGTTGGAGACGAGATCGTCAATAGAGCTTCGTCCGACAGAAAATGCGTATTGTGCTATTTCGATACTGACACTGCACAGCGCAGCCAGTACAGCGACTTTCCACACACTTGCCCACCCAGTCCGCGATCCACTACGCACTTGGTTGCTTCCCCGGCGCGAACTTCCCGTAGCAAACACGATGAACAATAACGCACCAAAGGGAATGAATAAAGCGGTATTTCCGCCATATTCGAACACACTGAGGAACCAGTTCGATGACGAGCGCCAGACATCGAGTGGTTCGAGAATGATCTCACGCACCCGCTGGTTGTCTGGGTCCCAGAGATAACCGATCTGATAGAAGCTTTTCAGCAGGGTTAAGGCAATAATGACGGCCAACCAGGCCACAAACGCAATTTGGTGAAGATTTTTCATTAGTCGTTATAGCCGTTTTAGTCGTTATTGCCGTTTTCTGGGCTGCGGGCGGAAACCTGCGATTGTTGCTGCTGCGACGAACGCACGCGCAAAGACTCCAGTCCAGTCGTCGCCAAGGGGATTTCTTCCCAACGCATTGCTTCGAGCACCGCGATGATGACTGCATCGGTGGCCTCACGTGATTCCAATCGCGTTGAACCAGACCAAAACAGTAGTTCAAGGCTGACGGTTTCAGTTCCTACCTCGTGGTAGTACGCGCTTGGTTCGGGATCGTTGAGCACACAATCTAGGCTGCTCATCGCCTCGATAGCAACGGCTTTCGCCCGGTTCAGGTCGGCAGTCGACGATAAATCAATCACGACCCGGGCGCGGATGGTTTCGAATCCGGTCTGCACGACGACCTCTCCGGAGTGCATGAGCGTATTCGGGATCACCACGAGCTGGCCGTCGAAACGCCTAATGCTCGTGGAACTGAGATAAATATAGGTGATGGTGCCGGCGTTATCACCCACCTGCACCTGATCACCGACGCGGAATTGATCGCGTGCAAGGATCATGATGCCAGCAAACATATTGCCGAGCACCGTCTGAAAGGCAATACCGGCAGCGATGGACACGACACCGATGCCGCCGAGAATATCGACCGGGTTAATCGAGGGAAAAACCACCGTCATGGCGGCAGAAAAAGCCAGCACTGCGATGATCCAGAACACCAGACGTCCCAATACCCTGCGCGAACTGTGTACCCGGCCGCGTGCCCGCAGATACAAACGCGTGATCGCAGTTGCGACGGCGGCTATGGCGAGTCCAATCAGCAGTGTGATCAGCCCCCGTAATACGCCATCCCAGGTAATTGTTCGGATGAGTTCTTCTCCAGGTGCATTCACGCCGAGTCCATTCACACTTCACTATCTTAGGGTTCATGACTTCCCAAAATCGAGTGACAGATACCGACGGATCCATCACGGGGGTTCCCGTTGCCAGCTACCCGGTGCGTGGGCATGAGATCCTCTTATTCCGTGTCTTCGACGTGCGCGGTGAACACGGCGGTGAGGGTACGGCGCGTCCAGCAGCGTTTTCTGTGCTGGCCGACCGCCTGTGGCCGCGTGGGATCAAAAAGGAAGACCTGCAGCCAGACCTGTGGGATAAACAGCTGTGCCCGTCGCAAGAACTCCGGAAAGAATTCCACGACGGGCTGTCTTTCGATGAATTCAGCCAGCGCTACACCTCCGAGCTAGACCAGCGAGCTGCCAATGGCGCGCTTGCCGACGCCATGACGACCTTGTCTAAAGCGGCAGGGCAAGGAAATATCGCACTACTGTTTGCCGGCAAGGACACTGAGCACACCCATGCTCGTGTCCTGGCGCAATGGTTGGTAGAGGCTATCGAAGCAGAATGAGCTTCGCTGCGATAGCCAGCATCACAGATGGCTTACTGTGGCTTATTTCTCCCAACCGATGTCTTCCTTCAGGAAGGTCTTGAATGGTGCCGGACCAAAGTTGGCCAAGCCCTTCTTGTACGCAGACATCTGTGGACCATTTGCGTATGGCAGGTGGCCGTAGCGCTCAAAGACTTCTTTTTCGAGTTCATTGGCACGCTTGATTTGATCTTCTTTATTCTCGAGCTGCTGCATTTCTTTGATCTTTTCATCAAATTCTGCAGACCCTGTGCTTGACAGATCCAAGTTGGAACCTGTGCCGAAGGACTGTTCAAAATAGACGATACCGCTGTACGGGCTGGTCACGCCGACAGCGCTCAAGAAGATATCGAAGTCGCGCTCGTCCAGGATGTTCGCGAATTCACTGGTTGGGCGTTCTTCAATGCGTAGATCCACACCGATGCTACGCATCATCGACTGCAGCGCAGAAGCGGTGGACTTGGAGACGTCATCGTCACCGACCAAGACATAACGTAGGGAAAGTTTCTCGCCGTCTTTTTCGTAGATCCCGTCGCTGCCTTCGCTATAGCCAGCGGATTCTAGGAGTTTCTTCGCGTTTTCTGGGTCATATTCGAGAACCTCAGACAAATTGTCCTGGTAGTGATCCTGGAATGTCAGAGCGCTCATTGAGCCCGGCAGTTCCTCTTCATAATCCAGACCGTTGTAGCGGATTTCAGCCAACTGCTCACGGTTAATACCTGCAAGAATTCCGTGACGTACTTCCGGATCCTCCAGCAACGGGCTCTCCGAGTTCAACGAGAACAAAATATGGGAAGGACGCAAAGCTGCGCGGATATCGATGCTATCGCCCATCTGCTGTGCAATAGACATATTGTTCTTGTTGCCCACACCCGCAGCATCAATTTCACCAGAACGGAAAGCGTTGATAGTAGCCTGCGATTCCAGCTGTCGGTACGTTACGCGATCCAGCTTGGGCGCTGGTCCCCACCATTTGTCATTCGGTTCGAAGACTACGTTGCCAGACTGGAAGTCGGCCGAGGCCACGGTATACGGACCCGCACCCCATTCTGGGCGTAACTGCTTAAGATAAGCTTCGTTGAATTCTTCTGGAGTATCCACCTCTGGGTGCAGCAGCTGTGTGAATGGTTCTTCCCACCATGGGTAGACCTGTTTATAGGTCACAACCGCTTGCTTGGAAGAATCGCCTTCTTTGACAGATTCCACCAAGTTGTAGCCGTCTGTGGCAGCTGGCTGGAATTCTGGGTTCTCCCCGCTCATAGCTTTCCAGATGGCTTCGAAAGCCCGCCAGTCAATTGGGGTGCCGTCGTTGAAGGTGGCTTCGTCAGTGAAGTTATAGGTCACCACCGTCTTACCATCGACGTCTTCACTACTTACGGAATCAAAATAATTCGGGTTGAATTCGACTTCACCCTGTTCGTCCATGATGGTCAGCTGTGGGTTATACCAATCCCACACCGTCGTAGTATCGGACACCATGTTGGCGTGCAGAGCATTCTGCTGCTCAGAGATCTCACCGATCGGCAGCCGCAGTTCGCCACCGTCTTGTAGTTGATCACGGTCAACCGGGTTGTAATCGCCTTCTGGGTGAACTTCAACGCCTGCGCCACCATCGCCGTTGCCACCACCAGAGGCACTGTCTCCGCCGTCCGAGCTACACGAAACCAGAGTCAGCGCAAGAGCCGACATGGCGCCGATACCGACCTTCTTGATGCGGCTGGCTTTTTTAACCCCAAAACCAGACCCAAAACCAGAC
>NZ_JAPJNQ010000065.1 GCF_030826625.1 Corynebacterium sp.
GCGGGCGGCGTTAATGGCTTTCACGCCACCGATTGCGTTGCGCTCGATGCACGGAATTTGCACAAGCCCTCCAACTGGGTCGCACGTTAAGCCCAGGTTGTGCTCGAGTGCGATTTCTGCAGCGTTTTCGATCTGGGCTGCGTTACAGCCCAGCAGGTAGGCCATTCCCGCTGCCGCCATGGCAGATGCTGAACCGACCTCACCTTGACAACCGACTTCGGCACCGGAAATAGAGGCGTTCTGTTTGATGATCATGCCGATGGCGCCGGCAGTGAGCAGATAGCGACGCGCGGACTCGCGGGTGAAGTCGCGCTGGAAGTCGCGCGCGTAATGCAAGACAGCTGGGATGATCCCACAGGCTCCGTTTGTGGGGGCAGTGATAACTCGTCCACCTGCAGCGTTTTGTTCATTGACTGCTAGAGCATAAAGATTGACCCATTCCATGGCACTGAAACCGTGCGAGGTGTCATCGTTGGCTGCCAGTAGCTGTTCGTAGACTCGATGCGCTCGACGTGGAACATGCAGTCCGCCGGGTAGATGGCCTTTCGTGGCGATGCCCTCGGTGACACACGCCCGCATGACGTCCCACACAGTCGCGAGATGGTCATTGACGAAGGTGAGCCCGCCATCGCCTTGGTGCAAGGCTTTTTCGTTGGCTTCTACGAGCTGCCAGATTTCCAAGCCGGTTTCTTCGCACATGCGGAGCAAATCTGCGCCAGATTCGAAGGGATAAGGCACGGCCGATTCTCCATCCGCAGCCGCCATTCCTGCGGGGACTTCGTCGTCTTTTTCGACTTCGGCATCTAGCTGTTCGCGGGTAAGGATAAACCCGCCGCCGACAGAGAAATATTGAGATTCTTCGGCGATGCACTCGTCATTGTCATCCCAAGCGCTGAATACCACAGCATTCGGATGCTGGGGCAATGGTTCATTGTCGAATTCAAGCTCGTAGGCAATTTTGCCGTCGGGACCGCTGGCAGATCCGCTGAGGGGAATCGGCCTATCGGCCCGGGGTTCAGCATCCAATGGTACATCGAGTGGGTCCCAGCCGACGAGACCAAGAATTACGGCGCGATCGCTAGCGTGACCACGCCCGGTGGCCGAGAGTGAACCGCGAAGTTGGGCTTTGACGCGGTGGGGCCGGCTATTTAGTGATTCGACAAAGGATTTTGCTGCACGCATTGGTCCGACGGTGTGTGAGGATGAGGGACCAATGCCGATCGAAAAAATATCGGTGACACTAATGGTCATAACTATCCTTCCTAATTTATTGCGTGGTTCAAGTTAAAGAGCATCGAAGTTGTTGAACAATAATTTCTAATTTGGCGTCCAGTCTACGTGTGGTGTGCAAACACTGTCAGCAATCGGTGTGCAAAACAGAAAGACGCCGCGTACGAGTATTGAGTAGGTGCATGATCACCAAGTAAAGGGGTCAGACTAACAGTGTGTAGACTTGGGACAGTCTAAAATTGCTTTAGTTCCGTTCGCTGCGCTGATGCATGTCTTAATACGCGTTGAGGCTGCGCCTTCAAGCTCTGCGCAACTTTTAATAGTGCACGTAGAAGCAGTGAACTACACGAGCCACGGAAGGATTATCGATTATCATGCTGCGTACACATTCAGCGGGCCAACTGGGCAAAGATCTGGCAGGTAACTCAGTCACATTAGCCGGATGGGTTGCTCGTCGACGCGACCATGGAGGCGTCATTTTCATTGACCTGCGCGATCATTCTGGATATGTGCAGGCCGTCTTCCGTGATTCGCAGGTTGCCGAGAAAGCCCACGCGCTGCGTTCCGAATATTGCATTGCGATTACTGGTGAAATCGAGCCACGCCCAGCAGGTTCGGAAAACCCAAACCTCGCATCCGGTGAGATTGAAGTCAACGTCACCGATCTCAAGGTCTTGTCGACGTCTGAGGCGTTGCCGTTCCAGGTCGAGGACGCTTCTTCTTCGGACGTGGGCGAGGAAGCGCGGCTGCGCCACCGTTACTTGGATCTACGTCGGAAGAAGCAGGCGGAAGCTCTGAAGCTGCGTTCGCGTGCAAACCAAGCCGCACGCCGGGTATTGGATAAGCATGATTTTCTCGAAATTGAAACGCCGACGCTTACCCGCTCTACACCAGAAGGAGCCCGGGATTTCGTCGTTCCTGCTCGTCTGAAACCAGGATCGTGGTATGCGTTACCGCAATCGCCACAGCTGTTTAAGCAGTTGTTAATGGTCGCTGGTATGGAACGCTATTACCAGATTGCGCGTTGCTACCGGGATGAAGATTTCCGAGCTGACCGTCAGCCGGAATTTACTCAGCTCGATGTCGAGATGTCTTTTGTTGATCAGGAAGACGTGATAGCTCTTGGCGAAGAAATCGCTGCTGAGCTGTGGGGGCTGATCGGCTATGAAATCAAGCAGCCTATTCCGCGCATTACCTACGCCGATGCCATGCGGAAATACGGGTCGGATAAACCAGATCTGCGGTTCGATATCGAAATCACCGAGTGTGCCGAATTTTTCCAAAACACCACCTTCCGCGTTTTCCAAAACGAATACGTCGGTGCCGTCGTTATGCGTGGTGGAGCGAACCAACCACGCCGCCAACTCGATGCTTGGCAGGAGTGGGCGAAGCAACGCGGTGCTAAGGGCTTGGCCTATATCTTGGTTGGTGAAGACGGGACTTTGTCTGGCCCCGTCGCCAAGAATATTACCGAGGAAGAACGTGCGGGCATCGCCGAACATGTCGGTGCACAGCCTGGCGATTGCATTTTCTTCGCTGCCGGTGATACCCGTTCTTCGCGTGCACTGCTGGGGGCCGCCCGTAATGAGATCGCTCGCAAGCTCGGATTGATTCAAGAAGGTGACTGGTCGTTCGTTTGGGTCGTCGATGCGCCGTTGTTTGAACCCGCTGAAGCTGCAGTTGCCGACGGGGATGTGGCCTTGGGCGATTCGAAGTGGACGGCCGTGCATCACGCATTCACTTCGCCGAAGCCAGAATGGATCGATTCATTCGACGAGAATCCGGGTGAAGCCACTGCTTATGCTTATGATTTGGTCTGCAATGGCAACGAGATCGGCGGTGGATCGATCCGTATCCACAATAAGGATCTGCAAGAACGCGTATTCAAGGTCATGGGTATCAGCGAAGAGGATGCGCAGGAGAAATTTGGATTCTTGCTCGAAGCCATGAGCTACGGCGCGCCTCCGCATGGTGGCATCGCTTTTGGCTGGGATCGTATTGTTTCGTTGCTTGGTGGATTTGACTCCATCCGCGACGTCATCGCTTTCCCGAAGTCTGGTGGTGGTGTGGACCCATTGACCGATGCTCCGGCTCCAATTTCTGCAGCACAGCGTAAAGAAACCGGCGTTGACTTCAAACCTAAGGCTGACAAAGCCGCGGCCACAGCTGCTGCGAAGAATGTCGATAGCAAAGCTAACTAAGATCAACGCCAATTAAGATTTCGATCCGCTATTATTGCGGATCGATTAGATTATGGAGTGAACACAGTGCCTAGCCAGGAGCAATTAGTCAGCATCGCCCAAGACCTGCTCTCGCACCGCTTTGGTGGCTCGCAGCGGCTCGAAGATGTAGAGGTATTGGCAGGGTCCGGTGAATCCACGGTGCTGCGTGCACGGCTGGCTAGTCAGCCGTTTTTGCAACACCGCACCGTTGTGCTGAAGTTCGTTCCCATGACCGGCGAGGTGCTGTACGACGCCGCGCTTATGCGCGAGGTAGTGGCCTATCAATTCACCACTGCGTTGCCAGAAAACGTTCGGCCAGGCCCGATGCTGCTGGCACACGACATTAACGAGCGGTTGATCGTGATGACAGACTCCGGCGATGGCGAAACCTTTGATGAATTGCTGGAAACTGCAAAGCAGGACACTCGTGGCAAAATCTTGCGCAACTTGGGTAGCTCCTTGGGCCGGATGCATGCGGGAACAGCTGAGCGGGAGAATGAATTCGACATCCTGATGAAGCGGATGCTCAAAAACCACCCACAGTTTGGCGAAAACCAGGGTGTGCGCGATGAAGCACTGCAGCAATCGATCTTGCTCGGTGAGCAGATCGTGGAGAAATCCGGTTTCACGGTGCCACAAGCATTCCACGATGCCGCTCAGATAGCTCGTAAACGTGTGGTCGGCGGCTCAGCGCGTGCTTTCACTCCGTTCGATCTGTCGCCGGATAACATCATTGTTTCCGATAAAACACACTTTTTAGACTATGAGTGGGCGGGATTTCGAGACGTCTCGTTCGATCTCGCCTGTGTCATCGCGGGATTCCCGCAATTCGTGTTTACTCATCCCATCACGGATGAAGAGGCTGATACCTTCATTTCGGCGTGGAAGCGAGAGATCAAAGAAGTATTCCCGAATCTGATTGAACAGCAGACTCTACATGAACGCGTACTCGCAGCTTTGGTTGGTTGGGGCTTATCCACATTAGCGACGTTGTCGGCTGGCAACCTCAGTGGCGTGGTGGGAATGCTGCACAAAGGTGAGGACATTTCGGCCGACTTAGAGCAAGCTGCGACATTGTTGCGTACAGGTTCTGCTGATAGCTTTAGCGAAGAAGAGTTGCTCGTACGTCGTGATATCTACGAAACTTTTGAAGCGATGGCTCGTTATGGTGCTCATGGCACTGAAGAAAGCAGCGCGGAGATTTCGGAATTCGCTCGTAGCATCGCAGAACGCGTCGAAAAGCCTGGTTGGAAATAATGAGTCAAGACTCCTTGTTCGGATCGGCGTTGCCGGATAACTTGTCCGACAACGAAGCCCGACAAGATTTCGATCGCTTTCGTGGTACTGAGCTGTTTCAATCAGGTGCCGATGCGCCTCTGGCGGCTCGGATGCGGCCCACTAGCCTGGACGAAGTGCTCGGTCAAGGCCATTTGCTTGACGACGGTAAACCGCTGCGGAAGCTCGTTGAGGGACGGGGGCGCAGCTCTGTTATCTTGTATGGCCCACCGGGAACAGGGAAAACTACCATCGCGTCACTGATAGCTGCCCAAATGGGCCACCATTTTGTTGGTTTGTCTGCCCTCGATTCCGGGGTTAAACAGGTACGCGAGGTCATCAGCGGGGCACGTCGGGATGCGCAGCACGGTAAGCGGACAGTGCTGTTCCTTGACGAGGTCCACCGATTTTCCAAGACGCAGCAAGACGCACTGTTGGCCGCAGTAGAAAACCAAACCGTCTTGCTTGTAGCTGCGACGACCGAAAATCCTTCCTTTGCGGTGGTCTCGCCGTTGTTGTCACGCTCGTTGTTGTTAACTCTCCAGCCACTGAGTTCGAGTGATGTTGCAAAGCTTGTGCACCGTGCAGTCGGTGCCGATCGAGGCTTAGGCGGCCGAGTGCGTATTTCTACAGAAGCAGTAGATGATATTGTGCGGCTGGCGGGAGGCGATGCTCGTCGCGCACTGACGTATCTAGAAGCTGCCGCTGAGACCGCGCAAGCAGGTGAAGCGACGTCAACTGCCGAGGCCCCGGGGTCGGTGACTCCAGAGATTTCCGCAGAGATGGTGGCGCAAAGCGTCGATAAGGCGCTAGTTCGTTACGACCGCGATGGTGATCAACACTACGACGTTTCGAGCGCGCTGATTAAATCTATCCGGGGTTCTGATGTTGACGCTGGGCTGCATTATCTCGCGCGCATGATCGAAGCTGGTGAAGATCCTCGTTTTATCGCCCGGCGCTTGGTCATTTTAGCTAGTGAAGACATCGGGATGGCTGACCCGCAGTCACTGCAAATTGCGGTCGCTGCATCCCAAGCCGTACAGCTCATCGGAATGCCCGAAGGCAGATTGACACTTGCGCAAGCAGTGATTCATCTCGCTACTGCACCCAAATCAGCAAGTGTGACTCACGCTATTACGGCTGCACTAGCTGATGTGCATGCTGGGAAATCGGGCACTGTTCCACCACATCTGCGTGATGGTCATTATGTCGGAGCGCAGCGGTTGGGACATGCGCAAGATTATAAGTACCCGCATGATTATCCACGCGGGGTGGTAAATCAGCAATATATTCCGGATGAATTGCAGGATGCGGTATATTACCAGCCGACTGCGCATGGTAACGAAAGCCGTATTTCGGAATACCTCGGCCGACTGCGTAGGTTGGTACGTGGCAAGAAATAAGCATATTGGTCAACGGCACCAGTGGTATTAGTAAACTCGGCTCTAAACGTATTTTCGACGAAAAGGAAGAAACTTAGTGAAAACCCACGAGATTCGCGATCGATTCACTCAACATTTCGCACAGCGTGGCCATGAAGTTGTGCCTAGTGCATCGCTCATTTTAGATGACCCAAATCTTTTGTTCGTCAACGCCGGAATGGTGCCTTTTAAGCCGTACTTTTTGGGACAACAAAACCCGCCGTACCCGAATGGTACTGCGACTTCGATCCAGAAGTGTGTGCGTACACTTGATATCGACGAAGTGGGAATCACTACCCGCCACAATACTTTCTTCCAGATGGCGGGTAACTTCTCGTTTGGCCAGTACTTCAAGGAAGGCGCTATCAGCAACGCGTGGGCATTGCTGACGGGCTCGCTTGAGGACGGCGGCTTGGGCCTGGATCCGGAACGCCTGTGGGTGACGGTCTACGAAACAGATGATGAAGCTGCGGAGATTTGGGAAAAAACCATTGGCGTGCCCGCAGAGCGGATCCAGCGGATGGGCGTCGAAGACAATTATTGGCACATGGGTGTGCCTGGCCCATGCGGCCCGTGTTCGGAAATCTATTATGACCGGGGACCGGAGTATGGCGCCGAAGGTGGCCCGGCAGCAGATGAACACCGTTACATGGAGATCTGGAACCTCGTGTTCATGCAGTATGAGCGCGGTGAATCCACCGGATCCGGTAAGGGAGATTTCGAATTACTCGGTGAGCTGCCAGCGAAAAATATTGATACTGGCTTAGGTATTGAGCGCTTGGCATGTTTGCTGCAGGGCGTTGACAATGTCTACGAGACGGACCTGTTGCGGCCCGTGATTACTGCGGCGGAAGAACTCACTGGTGCAACCTATGGCGCGAAGCACGATAACGACGTGCGTTTCCGTGTTATCGCCGACCACTCACGCACCGCGATGATGCTCATCCTCGATGGCGTTACGCCGTCAAACGAAGGACGCGGGTATATCCTTCGACGTTTGCTGCGCCGCATTATCCGTTCAGCACGATTGCTTGGCGCGCAAGGCGAAACTATCAAGACGTTCATGTCTACCGTGATGGACACTATGGAGCCGTCGTATCCAGAGATTGCTGAGAGTCGCGAGCGGATTCTCGCTGTTTCTTTTGCTGAAGAACGGGCATTTTTGAAGACCCTGGAATCTGGAACCAGCCGTTTCGATGAAACTGCACAACAATTGAACCAACGTGGTGACAAAGTGCTGACAGGCGCCGATGCATTCTTGTTGCATGACACCTATGGTTTCCCGATTGACCTGACCATGGAAATGGCTGCCGAAGCCGGCCTTGATGTTGACATGGCTGGATTTGAGACCGCGATGGCTGAACAGAAGGCTCGAGCGAAAGCTGATAACAAAGCGAAAAAGCATAGCCATGCTGACGAATCTGTCTATCGTGAATGGGTCGATAACCAACCGACAGAATTTGCTGGTTATTCGGAGAAAGCGACCAATTCCACCATCATCGGCCTGGTGCGTGATGGGCAATCTGTGACGACTGCACACAGCGGCGATAGCGTTGAAGTGATTTTGGATGTCACCCCAATGTATGCCGAATCCGGTGGTCAATTGGCTGATCGAGGCACGATTGTGTCTGGCGAAGCTACCGTCGAAGTCAGCGATGTGCAAAAGATCGCAAAGAAGCTCTGGGTGCATCGTGGCGAAGTCTTGGGCGGTTCCCTGGAAATCGGCCAAGCAGTGACAGCAGAGTACGACCAGCAATGGCGGCACGGTGCCCGTCAAGCACACACAGCAACCCACCTGATTCACGGTGCGCTTCGTGAGGTACTGGGGCCAACGGCGGTGCAGGCAGGTTCGATGAACCGTCCTGGTTATCTACGCTTTGACTTTAACTACACCGAGCAATTGAGCCCGCAGCAGCTTGAACAGATCGCTACGATCACTAACCAAGTTGTTGATGCTGATTACCAGGTCAACACCCTCGAAACTTCATTGGACCAGGCCAAAGACATGGGTGCGCTGGCGTTATTTGGTGAAAACTATGGTGAACGAGTGCGCGTCGTGGAAATTGCCGGACCATTTTCAACGGAGCTGTGTGGTGGCACGCACGTGAGCCATTCTTCACAGATCGGCCCGGTTTCGGTATTGGGTGAATCGTCGGTTGGTTCAGGTGCTCGCCGTATTGAGGCTTATTCCGGCCTAGATGCCTTCCGCTATTTCTCCAAAGAAGCAGCATTGGCACACGGCGTTGCGCAATCCCTGAAAGCAAAGCCGAACGAAATCCCTGAACGCATTGAATCACTGACCCGCAAGCTGAAAGAAGCAGAAAAGCAGGTCTCGGCCTTGCGCCAGCAGCAGTTGGCGGCCAAAGCTGCCGAATATGCCAACGATGCGGTGGAAGTCAACGGCGTTTCTCTGGTCACGGCACAGTTGCCTGGGGAAATCAATGGTGGGCAATTGCGTTCGATCGCAGCGGATATCCGTAGCCGTCTCAATTCCCGCCCCTGTGTTGTTGTCTTGGCGACCGATAACTCGGGCAAGGTTCCGTTTGTGGTTGCATTGAGTCCTGAAGCCGTCGACAAGGGCCTCAAAGCTGGCCAACTGGTATCAGTTTTTGGCGGCTATGTCGGTGGTAAGGGCGGCGGAAAGCCGGATATGGCGCAAGGGTCGGGAAACCAAGCAGCGGGTATCGCGCAGGGTTTTGCGGCCGTACGCGAGGAGCTTGCTCAGGGGTAGTGCAGGTAATCGACTCTTCACAACTGGCATGTTGTGTATAGAACTGCCAGTCGGTGTCCGGTTTGTTACCGTTTAGTTATAGAATAGGTGAGCACAACGCAACAGAGTGGTGGTTACACCAGTTCTGTGAATGCTCGATTGTTGTAGCACACCTGCAGCTAGAGATGTCCCGGGAATAGGAAGGAAAAGCTCAAGCCGTGAGCACACTCGAACCAGACGCGCCACACGTTGATTCTCCTGAACATTCCCTGGGCATTGAAGGAAGACGCATCGGGATTGATGTCGGAACGGTACGCATCGGCGTCGCCGCATCAAACAGAGAAGCCACGTTGGCTTTCCCAGTAGAGACCGTGCAACGAGAGACTGGTTTCAAGGATCGTGATCAAGCAGATATCGACCGCTTGCTGGAGCTGATTGCGCAATATCAAGCAGTAGAAGTCGTCGTCGGATTGCCTCGCGACCTGCGCGCGAATGGCTCGAAAAGCGTGAAACATGCGAAGGAAATTGCGTTCCGAATTCGTCGCCGTTTACGCAACTCTGGCGAGCAGACACCGGTTGTGCTTGCCGACGAGCGCTTGACGACGGTTGCTGCAACTCAAGCATTACGGGCATCCGGGGTCTCGGAGAAAGCCGGGCGCGCAGTCATTGACCAGGCCGCGGCGGTGGAAATTTTGCAATCCTGGTTGGATGCACGCCAATTGGCTCGGCAACGTAATCGCGAGCCGGTGGACACGGACTCATCGAATTAAGCCGAACGAAGAAGAGAATTTACACATGAGCAAACAGACTCGCGTGCGCGTGAGACGCAGCATGGACCCGAAGTACGTGAAACGTCGACAGCGGGGGCTTGCTGTTTTGATCGCCTCGTTCATTCTTATTATCGGGGTGAGCGGCTATATCGCATTTAACGTCGTATTTGGCGACCGAGGAGGATCCTCCGTGGTCGATTTCGACGGTGACGGTAACGGCGTCGTTGCGATGGTGCAGATTAAAGAAGGCGATTCGATTTCTTCGCTTGGCCCTGAACTCGAAGATCGCGGTATCGTCGCCTCCGATTCGGTGTTCCAAACGGCAGCCGCCAGCAACCCCGATGCCGGAAATGTGCAACCAGGTTTTTATCGCCTGGAAGAAAAAATGAGTGCGCAAGCAGCGGTGGCAGCGTTGTTGAACCCAGAAAAGCAGGTTGAGCTGCTAGATGTGCACGGCGGTGCAACCTTGCATGATGTCAACGTTAAAGGTGGCAACGTGCGCAAAGGGATCTTCACTCAGATTTCCGAGGTCAGCTGTGCTGATGGCCATGACGGTGATTGCGTCAGTACCGACCAGTTGGAAGCGGTCGCAGCCACGAGCGACCCAGCGGATCTCGGGGCGCCAGAATGGGCGCTTGAACGAGTGCGTGCGCAGGGAGCCGATTCCAAGCGATTGGAAGGCTTGATTGCTCCAGGCCAATATGTCATCGATCCAAATATGGATGCTGAAGAAATCTTGACGGATCTAGTATCGCGCACCACTAAGCGGTACAACGACTCGAATATTGTCGATCGGGCACGCGCAGTAGATTTGGATCCTTATGACCTACTCATTGCGGCCTCTCTGGTCGAGCGTGAAGCGCCAGCAGGAGATTTCGACAAAGTCGCACGCGTGATCTTGAATCGTTTGGATGAGCCGATGCGTCTCGAGTTCGATTCAACCGTCAATTATGGTCTTGATGATGTAGAACTCGCGACTTCAGACGCGGACCGGCAACGTGAAACGCCATGGAATACCTATGCGATGGATGGTCTGCCGGCAACCCCAATTGCAGCACCTTCCGACGATGCTGTACATGCCATGGAACACCCAGCGGATGGTAACTGGTTATTCTTCGTCACCATCGACGAACGCGGCACCACGGTATTCAATGACACCTTCGAAGCACATCTCGAGGATGTTGACCGGGCATTAGAATCGGGAATTCTGGATCACCATGAATAAACCGGGGTCGGCGGAGCTGAAAATACGCAATCGGGCTGCGGTGCTCGGCAGTCCGATCGCACATTCACTCTCACCGGTGTTGCATAACGCGGGCTTCGCAGCACTTGGGCTCGACGATTGGCATTATGGTCGCAGTGAAGTGCGAGCAGGTCAATTAGCCGAATTCTTATCTCATGTCGATTCATCTTTCCGGGGATTTTCCGTGACTATGCCGGGGAAGTTTGAAGCCCTGGAATTCGCTGATCATGTGAGTGGTCGGGCAAACATGATTGGTACAGCGAACACATTGGTGCGCCATGATGACGGTTGGCATGCAGACAATACTGATGGTGATGGTGTACTGGGAGCTTTAGGAGCCTTGTTTCCTGATAGCCATCGGAGACTCGGCCACGTCATCGTATTGGGGTCTGGCGGTACTTCACGGCCGGTTTTGTGGGCGCTCGGCACCATGGGTGTAGAAGAAGTGACGGTTGTCAACCGCCGTGATCGGAGTAGCGAATGGGCACCGTTGGCCGAAGCCATGGGGCTGCGCTGGCGAACTGCCACGTGGGATGAGTCTTTGCCTGATTCTGATGCGGTTATTTCGACGGTGCCATCTGATGCTCTTGCCGGATATGAACAACGTCTGGCACATGCGCCGGTGTTAGATGTTATTTATGAACCGTGGCCTACGCCCTTGACCATTCAGGCAGCTTCCAACGGCTACCGTAGTGTCGGCGGCCATGTGATGCTTGCGCATCAGGCTTTCGGACAATTCACCGCATTCACTGGGCATCCTGCGCCGCAGGAGGCAATGTGGAAAGCACTCGAGCAGGAGCTGCAGTCGCGGACTAAATAGTCTCATCCGATGCAAGCCCGAAATACGACGCAAGCCCGAACTGAGTAGGTTTTGTACGGTAGCCTGAGCAGGCATGGGGGGATTTTTCATTGAATTATTCGTTGCCGGAATTGTTCTGGTGTGGGCGAGCGCCCTGGTTTACT
>NZ_JAPJNQ010000066.1 GCF_030826625.1 Corynebacterium sp.
GGCAAATCTGCAGATCTTGGCTACAGCTGCTGACGGTGAGATCACCTTGGAAGAAGCCGAAGAATCCGGCATGTTGGAAAAACCCACGGCCTGGTTGCTGGGCAACGAAGCACACGGGCTGGCCGACGACGTCGCGGCACGTGCAGACCACCGCATTTCTATTCCGATCCGCGGAAACGCGGAATCGCTCAACCTGGCAACGGCAGCTTCAATTTGCCTGTACGAATCGGCTAAGGCACAAGCCAGGGCCAGTAAATAGGCAGCACACCAGGATATGCAGCTAACAGTTAGCTGCTGCTGGTCGCTAAACTAGCAGGTGCCATAATGAGAAGTTGCACATTAACTGGAATCAAACGATCAACCAACTAACGATCATCACGAGGTTTTGCTGACGTGTCGAATGCACCAGATAACGAAACAAATATTGACCTGAGCCAAGAAGCGTTGGCTGCTGCCGCAGACAAAGCAATCGCCGAGATCTCTGCCGCCACAACGCTCGAAGAACTCTCCGAAGCACGTCGGCAGCACCTGGGTGACGGTGCCTACATCCCACGCGCACGGCAGTCGTTAGGCAGCCTGCCAAAAGACCAGCGGAAAGATGCCGGTAAGGCGGTCAACATGGCGCGCGGCAAAGTGGAAAAGACTTATGCCGGCATTCATGCGCAATTAGAAGAGCAGGAACGTCAGGCGCAGCTGGTCCGCGAAAAAGTTGACGTCACTATCCCGACGACGCGCCACCAAACCGGTGCGCTGCACCCAATTACTGCGCTTTCTGAACGCATCTCCGACATTTTCATCGGCATGGGGTGGGAGATCGCTGACGGTCCCGAGGTCGAAGCCGAATACTTCAACTTCGATGCTTTGAACTTCAAACCAGACCACCCAGCACGTACGTTGCAGGATACCTTCCACGTCGGCAAGCCTGGCTCGCAACAGGTGCTGCGCACACACACCTCACCGGTGCAGGTGCGTTCCATGCTCGAGCGCGAGGTTCCGCTGTATATTGCCTGCCCGGGCCGTGTTTTCCGCACCGACGAGCTCGATGCCACCCACACGCCGGTGTTCCACCAGATCGAGGGATTGGCCGTCGACAAGGGCCTGAACATGGCACATTTGCGCGGCACCCTGGACCACCTGGCAAAGACGCTGTTCGGGCCGGAGACCACTACGCGTATGCGCACGAACTACTTCCCGTTCACCGAACCTTCTGCAGAGGTTGATGTCTGGTTCCCAAACAAAAAGGGCGGCGCAGGCTGGATCGAGTGGGGCGGCTGCGGCATGGTCAACCCTAATGTCTTGACTGTCGTTGGTGTAGACCCGAACGAATACACCGGCTTTGCCTTCGGAATGGGCCTTGAGCGCACCCTGCAGTTCCGCAACGGGCTATCAGATATGCGTGACATGGTCGAAGGCGACCTTCGATTCACCCTGCCATTCGGCATCCAGGCTTAACCGACGACCCAGAATAAGGAGCTACAACAATGTTGATCACCCAGAACTGGGTTACCCGTTTGCTTAAGCAGCACAATCCACAATGGTCCGTCGGGCCTGCCGACTTCGACGCCGGCTATGTCCGCGTGGGCTTTGAAACCGAAGGTTACGAGCCGATCGAAGAAACCACCGGCCCGCTGGTTTTCGGCCGTGTGGAAGAGATCGAAGAACTCACCGAGTTCAAAAAACCGATCCGCTACTGCCAAGTCAACGTCGGCGAGGCCAACGGCACTGGTGAGCTGCAGAGCATCATTTGCGGTGCGCGCAACTTTGCCGAGGGTGACCTGGTGGTCATCGCGCTGCCTGGCACCGTACTGCCCGGCGGTTTCGCGATCGGTGAACGTAAGACTTACGGAAAAATGTCCTGCGGCATGATTTGCTCGGTGGCAGAACTGGGCCTCACCGATAAGTCTGACGGCATCCTGACCCTGCCTGTCGACGCCGGCCAGCCAGGCGAGGATGCCCGCGAATACTTGGGGCTTGACGACGTCATCTTCGACGTCAACATCACCCCGGACCGCGGCTATGCGCTTTCCGCCCGTGGACTGTCCCGCGAGATCGCTTCGGCTTTCGACCTGAAAAATGTCGATCCTGCGGTTGATCCGTCGGTGGCCGGCCTGAGCACCGACGGCGTTCCGAGCCCAAACGGCGAAACGCTAGAACTCAACATCGCCGAAGACACCAAGACCCGTCGTTTCGGCCTGCGCAAAGTCACCGGCATCGATCCGAAGGCGCAATCTCCGTGGTGGATGCAGCGCGAACTGATGCTTTCGGGCCAGCGCCCGGTGAACGCGGCCACTGACATCACCAACTACGTGATGTTGCTGTTGGGCCAGCCGATGCACGCCTTTGATGCTGACAAGATCCAGGGCGGGCTGAACGGTCGCTGCGCCGAAGAAGGCGAAAAATTCGAAACGCTGGATCACGTGCAGCGCAAGCTGAACGCTGAAGACGTCGTGATCTGCGACAACAGCGGAATCCAGTCGCTGGCTGGCGTGATGGGTGGTACGACCTCGGAGATCAGCGATGAGACCACGGACGTATTCTTCGAAGCCGCAAACTGGGATCCGATTACCGTGGCGCGTACCTCACGCCGCCACAAGCTGTCCTCGGAGGCATCGCGCCGTTTCGAACGCGGGGTGGACCCGGCGCTCGTCGAGGTGAGCTTGGATCTCGCTTGTGCGCTTCTCGCAGAGATCGCCGGCGGCACCATCGAGGCGACCCGCACGCTGCAGGGTGAGCTGCCAGTCATGCCAGAAATCTCCATGCCGGTGGGATTCCCATCGCAGATTGCTGGCGTCGACTACCCAGAGCAAGCCGTCGTCGCCCGCTTGGAAGAAGTTGGAGCAGACGTCGTCAAGAAAGGCGAGCAGCTCAGCGTTACTCCGCCGACGTGGCGCTCCGACCTCGGTGTTCCCGTCGACCTGGTGGAAGAGGTTTTGCGCCTCGAGGGCCTGGAAGACATTCCGACCATCCTGCCAACCCCATCGGCTGGTCGTGGCCTGAGTCCTGCGCAGAAGCGTCGCCGCGCCGTAGGCCATGCGCTGGCATATTCTGGTTATGCCGAGATCTTGCCGACGCCTTTTATCGCCAACAACACCTTCGATACTTGGGGGCTAGACGCTGATGACCCACGGCGCAACACCGTCGCCGTGCAAAACCCGCTGGAATCCGACCACGCGGTGTTGGGCACGACCCTGTTGCCGTCGATGCTCGATGCGGTGCGTCGTAACGCCGCCCGCGGTCGTGATTCGGTCGCTTTGTTCGGTGTGCAGCAGGTGAGCTTTGCGGTCGCTGATCATACGCCGATGCCGTCGGTTGCTTCGCGCCCGGACGATGCCACGGTTGCTTCTGTGGTTGACAGCTTGCCACGCCAGCCGCTGCACGTTGCGACCGTAGGTTCGGGTGAACAAGAATTCGCCGGACCGTGGGGTGCTGGACGTGACTACACCTATGCTGATGCGATTGAGTCCGCGCGTATCGTCGCGCGTGCTGCTGGGGTAGAGCTTGAGATTGCTAATGCGGAATACTTGCCGTGGCACCCAGGCCGTTGTGCACAGCTGAGCGTGGCGGGCACTGTCGTGGGTCATGCTGGCGAACTGCATCCGCAAGTTCTGGAGGCTCTGGGCCTGCCAGCTCGCACTTGCGCGATGGAGCTTAATCTTTCCGCTCTGCCGTTGCAGGAGAGCTTCCCGGCACCGCGTTTGTCAGCGTTCCCTGCATTGCACCAAGATCTGGCGTTGGTTGTTGACGACGAGATTCCTGCCGAAACGGTGCGTCGCGTCGTGGAATCCGCAGCTGGTGAGTTGCTCGAATCCGTCGAGCTTTTCGACGTCTTCCGTGGTGAGCAGCTTGGCGACGGCAAGAAGTCGCTGGCGTTTAACCTGATTTTCCGCGCCGTTGATCGCACGTTGACCGACGAAGAGGTTAATGAATACCGAGTGCAGGCTGCGGAGAAAGCACGAGTCGAATTGGGTGCGCAGATGCGCGCTTAAACTTGTTTCGCCCTGGCGGGGCGTGGGCGTTCGGCTCGATGCCCCGCCGAGCTCGTAAGCCCTGGCGGGGCTGCCTGTACTCGCGAGGCCCGCCAGGGCATAAAAAATGCGCCCTACCGTGCGGTAGGGCGCTCTTTTACAAATAGTGTTCGAAAACTGCCTACTTTTAAGCCACTATTTGTAAATCTGGCCACGATTTCTGCATTCGTGCCCGGTTTTGGCCCAAGTTTGCGCCTGCGACTTGTGGCGCCACGACCCGTAGCCCATGGCGCCAGGCCCAGGCCCTGGCCAGCCGGTGAAAGCTTAAACCAGCGAAGGCACCTCTGCTACCAGCGAGAACAGATCCTTCGGATCATCTGGGTTGGCGATCAGGTCGATGTCGGTCTCTAGCTCAGAACCGGCGACATCGTCACGCAGGTAGCGCAGGGCAGAGAAGTCGTTGATTGCGAATCCGACGGAGTCGAACAAGGTGATCTCGTCGTCAGAAGAACGACCCTTTTCTTTACCAGTGATGACCTTCCAGAACTCGACTACTTCGTAGTCATCTGGCTTTTGCTGGATCTCACCCTCGATGCGCGTCTGCTCAGGCAGCTCCACGAATACGGTGGACATATCCAGGATTTCTTCCACCAGCTCAGTCTTTCCTGGGCAGTCGCCACCAACAGCGTTGATGTGAACGCCTGGCTTGACGTGCTGGGTTCCCAGAATCTGGTTCTGTGCCTTATCAGCAGTACAGGTGGTGATAATGTCTGCACCTTCGACGGCTTCTTCGGTGGTGGAGCAGACAGTGATGTTGAAGCCCAGTGGTTCCAGGTTGCGACGAACCTTTTCCAAAGCGTCAGGATCGACGTCGTAAATGCGGATATCTTCGATGCCCAGGGTGCCGCGGAAGCCCAGTGCCTGGAATTCAGCCTGTGAACCTGCACCGATCATTGCCATGGTCTTGGAGTCTGGACGCGCAAGCTTCTTGGCCACCATGGAAGAAACGGCTGCGGTGCGCAGAGCAGTCAGCAGCGTCATTTCTGACAAGAATGTTGGGTAGCCGTTGTCGACGTCGGCAAGCATGCCGTATGCGGTAACGGTTTGGAAGCCACGTGCTGGGTTTGATGGGTGACCGTTGACGTACTTGAAGGAGTACTCTTCACCGTTTGAAGTCGGCATCAACTCGATGACACCGAATGGGGTGTGGCTAGCTACGCGAGGGATGAGGTCAAAACGCTCCCACTCTGAGTAGTCCTTTTCGAGGTAGCTGACCATACCAGTGATGATCTTCTCGACGCCTTCGCGCTGGATCCAGCGTGCCATGTTGTCTACATCTACAAATTTGACCATTAGTCCGTGGTCTCCTTTCGTGTTGTGGTTCTTAGTTCCGAATCGATTCCGCTGAACCGAGTCGGAAGAGCCTTTCGAAAGCTTTTATTCGCCAGATTCTTGGCTGTTGCTTCCTTTATTGTACGCGTTCATTCGCGCCTGACGAGCCTCCAATTGAGCCATTACTTCTGGCTTGCACGCCTTCCAGCCAATCCAGAACATAGGGATGAGCACCAGCGATGCCGCCAGTGTGTAGGTTCCGACTGGCCAGTCAAAGGCCATAAGAACAATCACAGCTCCGATGAAAATCACAACTGCGATATCGCCCCAGGAGTTGAATGGGCTCGCGTAGCTGGAACGCTCATATTCACCGGTCTTTGACAATTTGACGAATTTCCAGTGCGCAAGGCTGATTGCAGCCCAGCTGGCCATGGTGCCTAACGCAGCAAGGTTAAGCACGATCTCGAAGGCCATTTCTGGCACAACGAAGTTCAAGAACACACCAGCGAAAGCGATCGCACCGGCGAGCAGAATACCACCATATGGGACACCGTCTTTGGACAATGCTTTACCGAATTTCGGACCCGAACCAGAAATAGACATGTTGTACATCACGCGGCCGGTGGAGTACAGGCCAGCGTTCAGCGACGACAGCGCAGCGGTGATCAAGACCAGCTGGAAGATTGGTGCGGCGACGCCGATGCCGAAGGAATCGAAGAAGGTGACGAATGGCGAAACACCAGCAATGTATTCGGTATGCGGCAATACCAGAGTCAGCAGCATGACCGAGCCGAAGTAGAAGAAGATGATGCGGAACAGAACCGCATTGACTGCCTTCGGGATGATCTTTTCGACGTTCTTGGTCTCACCGGAGGTGGTGCCGACGAGCTCAATACCGGCGTAGGCGAAAACAACACCCTGGATGACGACGATCGCTGGAAGCAGGCCGTTTGGCAGCCAGCCGCCACCTTCGCTGATGAGCTGGAAGCCTGTGTCGTAGCCCTGTGGGTGGCCGGTGAGGACAACCCAGATACCCAACACCATGAAGACCAGCAGGCCGACGATCTTGATCAGGGAGAACCAGTATTCCAATTCACCGAAGATCTTCACTGAGAGCATGTTGAAGCCCAAAATGAATACCACCACGCCCAGGGCCAATGCCCATTGCGGAATGCTGTCCAAGACGGACGTGTAGCGGTCGAACCAGAGGATATACAAGGCCACCGCGGTGGAGTCGGCGACGATAGTCATCGCCCAGTTTCCCCAGTACAGCCAACCGGTAACGAATGCAGCTTTTTCGCCGTAGAACTCGCGGGCATAGGAAACGAAAGATCCGGACGACGGACGGTAGACGATGAGTTCGCCAAGCCCGCGCAGGATGATGTATCCGAAGAAACCACAGATGAGGTAGAGGACTGCCAGGAACGGACCGGCTTGCTCCAAACGGCTACCGGTACCCAATAGCAAACCGGTACCGATTGCAGACCCAATCGCGATCATTTGCAGTTGGCGTTGTCCCATTCCCTTGGAAAGACCCTGGTCTTCGTCAAGGTAGGATTCACGCCTTCCGTTTGTTGCAGGCCCCATTGCGCCACCGTGTGGCTTCGGGGTTTGTTCTGACATGTGACTTTCTCGCCTTCTAGTTGCTTGCTTGTAATGGGAGCCGCAGCGTCGTGTTAGGCAATCACTACAAACTACGAATGAAAAGTGTGACACGGGCGACGCCCAAGTGTTATTAGCGTAATAGAGCTTCGTCACGAAAAACAAGTGATTTGTTGAACATTTTGTATATTGCCTGGAATTTATAGCTGAATTCACTGCGCGCAGACGGGCACAGATGGGCGCCGATTGGTACCGATGAGATCGGTTGCCCACGATGCCAATCGAATGGCAATGAATAATTTGCATTCTTTTGCATAAAACTTGCTAGAGTGGCTGCATGACCATTTCAGTAGCTGTAGCAGGAGCCACCGGTTATGCAGGAGGTGAAATTCTTCGTCTGTTGCTCAACCATCCGAAGTATCGTAGTGGCGAACTGCGCATCGGTGCGCTTACCGGACACTCACAGGTGGGTAAGCCAGTGTCCTCACAGATGCCTCACCTGCCGCAGCTAGCCGACCGCACGATCGAAGCAACCACGGTCGATGTGCTCGCTGGTCACGATGTTGTGTTCCTCGGTCTGCCGCACGGTCATTCTGCAGAACTTGCGCAACGGTTACCGGGTGAGACCATCATCATTGACTGCGCAGCAGATTTCCGATTGCGTGACAGTGCAGATTGGCAGGCCTATTACGGTGGTGAGCACGCCGGACATTGGCCGTATGGCATCCCGGAAATGCCGAATCATCGCGCCGAGATCGCGTCGTCAAGCAAAGTTGCCGTGCCTGGTTGCTTTCCGACGGGTATGACTCTCGCACTAATGCCTGCCGTGGCAGCCGGAATCATCGAACCTGCGATCAATATCGTGTCGATTACCGGAACGTCCGGGGCCGGGAAAAAAGCCGCGGTTGCACTGCTTGGGGCGGAAACCACCGGAAACCTGCGTGCCTATAACACCGCAGGTAAACACCGGCATAATCCCGAGGTAGTGCAAAATCTGCGTGAAATCGCTGAGCAGAACTACTGCATTAATTTCACCCCGGTGCTTGCCCCGACCACACGGGGAATCTTGACGACGGCTACGGCACGCTTAACTGAACCCGTCGCACAGGATAAAGTGACTGAAATTTTTACAGAATTCTACGCTGATGAACCGTTTGTGCAGGTATTGCCTGCGGGGCAACAACCAGAAACTCAGCATGTGATCGGGGCGAATCTGTGTCAGATCCAGGCCGAGATTAATGAATCCACTCAGACGCTGCTGGTTACTGCAGCCCTCGACAATCTGACGAAGGGCACTGGAGGTGCAGCCGTACAGTGCATGAACCTGATGGTCGGTTACGACGAAACTGCTGGTCTCACGCACCAAGGCTTGGCACCGTAAAGGCTGTAGTAACCACCGCCGAAATAATCAATTACCAGCAATTTCGTGAGGACATGAAATGACGCATTCGGATTCCACTGAAAACCCAACAACGCAGGCGCAGCAGGCCCGTAATTCGGGGTCTGCGCTCAATGCCCGCGGCGTGACGGTGCCACAGGGATTCCGTGCCGCGAGTGTCAAAGCCGGCATCAAAGTCTCTGGCAACACTGATCTAGCCTTAATCGTCAACGATGGCCCGGAGTATTCCGCAACGGGAGTTTTTACCCGCAACCGTGTGGTGGCAGCACCAGTCACCGTCTCGCGGCAAGCACTTGCCGACGGATGTCTGCACGCTGTGGTGTACAACGCGGGTAACGCTAATGCCTGTAATGGCGCGCTCGGTTTACGCGATGCGAAGAAAATGCAGGCCGAAACAGCGCAGCTATTTGGCTTCGATGCAGCAAACGTGGCGGTGTGTTCGACCGGTCTGATTGGTGAACCCATGCCTATGGAAAACGTCGTCGCTGGGATTGGGCAACTACCGGATGTCCTCGGCTCGAGCCCTGAGCACGGCGCGGGTGCAGCTCGTGCGATCATGACCACGGATACCACCGTCAAACAAACGCTGGTGCAAGGCGATGGCTGGAGCCTCGGCGGAATGGGCAAAGGTGTAGGCATGATGGCACCGTCGTTGGCAACGATGCTGGTGTGCTTGACGACGGACCTTTCGGCCACCCCGGAACAGCTTGATATTGCTCTGAGAGCAGCCACGGCCGTAACGTTTGACACCCTCGATGTGGATGGTTCGACTTCCACGAATGACACCGTGATCATCATGGCTAATGGTGCTTCCGGGCACACCACCAGCCAAGAAGCTCTGAACGACGCGGTGCTTGCTGCTTGCGCGGATCTCGCAGACCAACTGCAAGCTGATGCAGAAGGCGTGACCAAGCGCGTGAAAATTATTGTTGAAGGAACCACCAATGATGAACACGCTTTGAATGCTGCGCGCACTTTGGGCCGCGACAATTTGTTTAAGTGCGCGATGTTTGGTTCAGACCCGAACTGGGGAAGGGTGTTAGCGGCTGTGGGTATGGCTGATGCCGATATGGATCCTGACAACATCAGCGTCTATTTCAACGACCACGCCGTGTGCGAGGCCACCACGGGCACTCCGGCGGCGCGCGAGGTGGATTTGTCAGGCGCCGATATCGAAGTACGCGTCGATTTGGGTACAGGCGGGCCGGGGAGTGCCTTCGTGCGCACTACTGATTTGTCTCACGATTACGTCGAAATCAACTCTGCTTACAGCTCATAAGGAGCCATCCAATGCTCGATCGACTGAATAACCATGACCGCGCGGCGGTGTTGTCCGAGGCTTTGCCTTGGTTACAGCATCTACGCGACAAGATCATCGTCGTCAAGTATGGCGGAAATGCCATGGTCGACGATGAACTCAAAGCAGCTTTCGCCAAAGATATGGTGCTGTTGCGCACAATCGGCGCACGCCCGGTGGTGGTCCATGGCGGCGGCCCACAAATCAACCAGATGCTGGAGCGGCTCGGCTTAGAGGGTGAATTCAAAGGCGGTTTCCGGGTAACCACTCCAGAGGTAATGGATGTGGTCCGGATGGTGCTGTTCGGGCAGGTTGGTCGCGATCTGGTGGGCTTGATCAATTCGCATGGGCCTTATGCAGTAGGAACATCTGGAGAAGATGCCGGATTGTTTACCGCTGAAAAGCGTTACGTCGAGGTTGATGGCCACCAGGTTGATATCGGAAATGTCGGCAATATCGTCAATGTCAATCCTGAGGCCTTGATTGATATCATTGAGGCTGGTCGAATTCCGGTGGTCTCGACGATCGCGCCGGATAACCATGGCGAGGTCTACAACATCAATGCCGATACAGCGGCGGGCGCGTTGGCGTCTGCTATCGGTGCGGAACGATTGCTGGTACTGACCAATATCGAGGGGCTCTACAAGGATTGGCCGGATCGTGATTCGTTAATCTCGACGATCGAAGTCGATGAGCTAACTCAATTGTTGTCGAACTTAGACAGCGGCATGATCCCAAAGATGGAAGCGTGTTTAAACGCAGTGCACGGAGGCGTGAACGCAGCCCACGTGATCGACGGCAGAGTAGCGCACTCGGTAGTTCTCGAGCTGCTGACCGAAGGCGGAATCGGCACCATGGTCTTGCCTAATAATCACCGCAGCGCAGACTATCCGGGCGGAACCGTACTGCGAAAGGATGATCAAGCATGACGGACGAAGCAACGAATGATTGGGCGAATGCACTGATGAATAACTACGGCGAGCCCGCTATCACCTTGTGCAGCGGGCAAGGCATGTATCTCACAGATACCGAGGGCAATCGTTACCTCGATATGCTCGCAGGCATTGCCGTCAACGTGCTGGGGCAAGCACACCCGGCGATCGTCGAGGCTGTCAGCACACAGATTGCGACGTTGGGGCACACCTCGAATATCTTTGCCACCCCGCACGCGGTGGAGGTCGCAACAACGCTCAAGAAGCGCTTCGCGGACGGCACCGACGAAAGCACTCGCGTGTTCTTCTGCAATTCTGGTGCCGAGGCGAATGAGGCAGCGTTTAAAATCGCACGGCTTACCGGCCGCGGCAAAGTTCTCGCCGCGGAAGCCGGCTTTCACGGTCGTACGATGGGCGCATTGGCGCTGACTGGCCAGCCGGATAAGCGCGCCCCATTCGAGCCACTGCCTGGTGGGGTCGAATTCTATCCTTACGGCGATGCCGAAAAACTGCGCGAGATCGTCGAGGAAAACCCTGATGATATCGCCGCAATTTTTGCTGAGCCGATCCAGGGCGAAACCGGGGTTATCCCGGCGCCAGAGGGATTTTTAGCATCCGTACGCGAGCTTTGCGACGAATACGGCATCCTCATGGTAGCCGACGAAGTCCAAACGGGTGTCGGGCGAACCGGAAAATTTTTCGCCCATGAATATGCCAGGGTAACCCCCGATGTTGTCACGATGGCCAAGGGACTTGGTGGCGGATTGCCGCTGGGAGCAGTGCTTGCTCGCGGAAAAGCTGCACAATATTTCCAGCCCGGCCAACACGGAACCACTTTCGGCGGAAACCCCGTGGTGCTAGCGGCCGCACGCACGGTACTCGACACACTCGATCAGAAATTCTTGGATCACGTTGTCGACACCGGTGCATACTTGCGTCGCAGCTTGGAATCTCTGGCTGGTGTGAAAGAGGTCCGTGGTATCGGCTTGATGCTGGGCGTGGTTTTAGAGACTGCTCGTGCAAAAGATGTGGTGAGCCAAGGCCTAAAGCACGGGTTGATCCTGAACGCTCCATCCGACAAGGTTGTTCGCTTGACTCCACCGTTGATCATCGAGCGTGCTCACGTCGACGAATGTGTCGATGGATTGCGCTCGATTCTGGCCGGTCTGGCCTGATAGCACACCACAAACTCACCACTAAAGGAAGCTGATGACACAATTACGACACTTTCTCGCCGACGATTCCATTACACCGGCCGAGCAAGCCCAAATCTTGCAGCTTGCTGCACAGTTG
>NZ_JAPJNQ010000067.1 GCF_030826625.1 Corynebacterium sp.
GAATGGAGGAATTCCTGCGCGGCGGCACCAAAGTGGTGGTGGAAACCGGTGGCGAGGACGTCGACAAGCTCACGCAGCGTTTGCAATCAGCCGGGTTGGACGTGTCGACGCGGGATGCTGGCGTGTTGGCGCTGGAGGTTCCGGAAAATACGGAGGAAATTGAAATCCGCCGGCTCGTCGGCAAGCTGTCTGCCGAACACCAAATCCCAATTATTGGTCTGCGCACCGAATCGCAGAACCTGGAGCAGCGTTTCTTGACTGCTACCGCCGATGCCCAAGAATATTCCACCCGGAAAGGCGCTTAAACCATGAATGTAGTCCGCTCAGAAATTGCAAAACTAACGAGTCTGCGCAGCACGTGGGTCTACGCGATCCTGCTGGTGGGTTCGATTGCTGGACCCGTCGTGTTGATGGGGCTGTTCGCCTCGGATTCCACGACGGATTTTTATTGGAATGACCTGCTGATTGCCGGGGACCTGTTTCAGATGCTCGCGATTATCTATGCTGCGGCATCGACCTCACGCGATCTGGCGCACGGCATGCACGGGCAGGCATTTTTGACCCAACCGCAACGTTGGAACTGGTTAGCGGCAAAAATGCTGGTCACCGGGGTGTTTGTGCTGGTGTTGCTCGCGGTTTCTATCGGGATATCGCTCGTGGTCGCGCCAATTTTTGGTTTGCACCTAGATTCCAGTGGAGCCACCAGCATCCTGTGGGCTGTGCTCATTGGTTACCCGTTGTATGCCGTGGCTGCGGTTGGTTTGGCCGCGCTGGTGCGTTCGCAGATCGCGGCGGTCGGACTACCGATCGTCTGGATGCTGATCGTTGAGCAACTGCTGGGCTCTGCCGCGATGATCTACGAATTCCTACGCCCAGTCGCCCAACTGCTGCCTAACACCACCTTTGGCTCGTTGACCACCGGTTTTGCTTTCTACGACTACATCCACACCGGCTGGGCTGGCGCCGCAGTGTTGGTTGGCTGGCTGGTCGTGCTGTGTGGCTTGGGCTTTCTCGCCAACCAGAAGCGCGATGTGAAGTAGGGGGTGTGAAATAAAGGTGCAGAAGCGTCGGCTAGATTCACTGTCTACCCGCGCCGCCGCTGCACATACAGCACACCACCGAAAAACGCCCAGCACCAGTGCGCAATAAGCAATAGCAGCATTGGGGTGCCGACGATCATCCACGCGTTATGGCCGCTGGCATTGGTGAGTTGATTCAAGCCCGAGACCACCGTTCCAACCGGGAATACGCAGGACCACCAGGTGGGGTTATATGCCATGGAATTGCGGAATACTTGCGGCCAGTGTTTCGAGGCCGCGATGAGCAATACCGGTATGCCGATCACCATGATCACCACACCGGATACGTAGGCAAAATGGTCCCAGGGTGCGCTGCGCCCCAGCAACTGCGCACCGGCTGTGGTCTGGCCGATCACACCGAGGGGAATCCAATAAATGGTGGTGAAGTTCAGCGGCATTTTTAATTTCTGTCTGGCCAGGCCGATATACACCGCTACCAGCACCGGAACCGCTGTAATCAGCGGCATCAACAGCCCCACCACGCCAATGGCGTGCACAAGAAACGATAGCGTGCCGTTACCACCGGTATCGGTGAAGTGCTGGGAAAGCGTTCCCGCCGGGGCTCCGGCCACCGCAGGAGCAAGCAGCGGTAACGCCCAGGTGAAGTTGGCCGCCGAATACTGTGCACTCGGCAAATAAACCAGGTACCGGACAGTCACCACGAAGGCGAGCACAGTACCGAAAATCCAATAGACGATGTGCAACCACCACCAGCCCAGAACCGCAGAGGTAGCCATCGACAGCGAAAGCACCCCCATGGCGGTCATCGCCCAGGCCGGGAGGTGTTCTGCCACAAACGGTGGGTTATGGTGTCGAACAAATCCGACAATCACCCAAGCCAACATGACCGTCGCAACGAAATACCAGGCTACCGCCGCTGCGTGACCGACGACGCTAGCTCCCCAGTAGGCTTCGACGCCCAGTGCGAGCGCCGCCGTACCCATCACAGACGCCGCCCACCCGGGGCCAGCGGGCGGCAGGCTCAGTGCAGCGCGTTTCGGTCGCGGCGCGGGCGGTTCGTGGTGCAAGTGCGGCGATTCAGTCACTTACCCCATTCTAGACGCGACCTACATCACAGTAAGGTCGGGGCCCAATTTTCATCAAGTTTTGTTTGCCCCGGTCACAGTGCTATTGTTTTGTCAATCAGATGATCAAGATAGGCAAAACTCAGCGATAAGGACCACCGTGGCGCGACCGAAAACCAGCCAGCAGGGGCGCATGCAGTCCGGGGAGCAGCTGCGCGTTCTTGCCGACGTCGCCACGCCATTTTTCGCCGCCGAGTTACTCATGAACCTCGCGCTGACGGTCCCGCACGCGATTTTGACGCCACTGCTGCTGGACAAGGGATTAAGCCTGTCGCAGATCCTGCTGGTCCAGGCCGGTTTTAGCATCGCGGTATTGCTTTTCGAATTCCCCTCGGGCTCCATCGCAGACATGATCAGCCGCCGCACGCTGTATTTTATTTCCCGACTCGTGTTCTGCATATTCTTCGTGCTGGTGATTTTCGGGCACGGCTTTCCATTGATGCTGCTGGCCTGGATCATTTATGGCTTGGCGACGGCCCTAGAATCCGGCACCCTGGATGCCGCGCTGATCAACAATGCGAAAAACCGGCAAGGTCCAGCAGGCACGGTGGGTGGCCTAGCAGGCACGGTGGATGGCCTAGCAGGCACGGTGGATGCGCCGGATCATGTTGAATCACGCATTTCCTGGTTGGTGCGCAAGGAAGGGCAAAGTGCGTACCTCGGCATGATGATCGGCAGCACCATCGGCGCGCTGCTGTATTTGTCGGTGGGCGCGAATATTTATTTCATTTCTGTTGGAGCCACGGTGATTTCCGTCGTCACGATCGCGTTGTTCTTCCGGATCCCGGAGCAGCACAAGGTGGCAACCGTCGGCGGGAATGAAACCGGGGCGAGCGTCGACAAGCATGAAGCCGCACGGATTGGCGGTGCGTGCAGGCTGTGGCAGGAGCTGAGATCACACGCGCGTGCGACCGTGGAGGAGATGCGGAATTCGGCGGCGTTGCGGCAGTTTTTGCTGCTTGCGGTGATCGCGCAGGCGTTTTTACAGTTGCATTTTCAATTGTGGCAGGCCGTCGGTTTGGAAAAGGGCTTCGGGGAGTCGCACCTGCTGTTTTTATATTTGCTGTTTATTGGGATGGCGTTTGGGGCCTCTTTTATTCGCCCGGAAGTGCTGTTCCGGCGGCGCGCGCTCGTGGTTGCCGGCGTGGTGGCGTTCCCGGGGTTAGCGTGGCTGTCGTATCTTGTCGACGGCTGGGCCTACCTGGTGTTTTATGGGGCGCTGGCGTTTTTACTGATCGTTTTTGCCAACTATTCCACCTTCGGGGTGCGGCGGGCGTCGTCAGTAGAACGCATCGGCGCGATAACCTCGCTGGTCGGCGTCGTCGGGCGCATCGGGGCGATCGGGGTATTGGCTGTGGCCTCAGTGTTTGTGAATTTTTATAGCGCAGCGGCGGTGGCTTCCGGCGGGTTCGTGGTGCTGGTCGTGTTGGGGCTGGGATGGGTTGGTCTGCGGCGGTGGCAAGTAGGGCAAAAGTAATGTGTCCACCGGCCCGGGCACTTCGAACTAACCGCGCCGCTGCTGAATATGCCACACACCACCGAAAAATGCCCAGCACCAGTGCGCAATGAGCAGCAACAACAGCACGTTACCGATGCCAATCCACACGGCTTGGCCACTGGCGTTATTCATTTGGTTAAGGCCCGAGACCACAGTTCCCAGCGGGAACACACATGACCACCAGGTCGGATTATAGGCCATGGAATTACGGGATACTTGTGACCAGTGTTTGGTGGCCGCGATAATCGCTACGGGAATGCCGATCACCATGGTCACCACGCCAAACCCGTAGGCAATATGGTCCCATGGTTCGCTGCGCCCCAACAACTGCGCCGCGGCCGTAGCCTGACCGACCAAGCCGAGCGGGATCCAATAAATAGTGGCGAAATTCGGCGGTATTCTTAGTTTCTGTCGGGCCAACCCACTATAAATTCCCACCAGCAACGGCACAGCTGTAACCAACACCAGCAACAAACCGACTACGCCGATAGCGTGCACAAGAAACGATAGTGTGCCGCTACCACCGGCATCGGTGATGTGCCGGGCGAGCATTCCCGCCGACGCCGCGTTCACCACCGGCGCGAGCAGCGGCAATGACCACGTGAAATTCACCGAAGAATACTCAGCCCTGGGCAAATGCACTAGGTGGGACAGGTAACGAATCGAAACCACGAAAGCCAGCACCGTGCCAATTGCCCAGTAGACGGCGTGCAACCACCACCAGCCGAGCACCACTGACGACGCCATCGACAACGCAAGAATCCCCATCGCCGTCATCGCCCACGCCGGGAGGTGTTCGGGCACAAACTGTGGGTTACGGTGCCGCATAAAACCCGCGATGATCCACACCAGCATAGCCGTGGCAAGGACATGCCAAATCACCGCTGCGGCATGCCCGGCGACGCTAGCACCCCAGTAGATTTCGACGACCTGCGCGAGCGAGGCACTTCCCATCACCGCAGCAGCCCAGCTCGGCCCAGCTGGCGGCAGGTTCGGCGGAGTTGTTGACTGCCCAGCGCTTTCCCGCTGCGATGCGGGGGGTTCATGGTGCAGGTGCGGCGATTCGGTCACCTGCTTCATTGTAGGAGCACACAGATTGCAGCCAGAAAAGCACCAGCGTACAATTTTCTGCACCGATAAATGAGAGTGTGAGGCGCCTATGAAAACCATGTCCTATTCCGATTCACAGGCGCACTTTACTGAGATGCTTGATACCGTGACTAATGATCGTGAAGAAGTCATCATTACACGCGCAGGACACGATCCGGTAGTGGTTGTCTCGCTTGATGATTATGAATCATTAAAGGAAACCGCATACCTACTCAAAAGCCCGGCTAACGCTCGCCGACTATTAGCCTCAATTGAACAGCTCGAAAATGGTGGCGGCACTCAACGGGATTTCTAGGTTATTGGTCGCAGAGAATCACAGATGAGCACCGGCTAGTTTATAAAATTTTCGGCGATGAACTTCGCATTGCGTCCTGCAGATACCACTATGGGCGTTAAGACCCGCTAGAGTTTCCAGACCTCGCACCGCCAGCGCCACCAGCGTCATCAGCGCCGCCAGCGTCCTCATCAGCATCACCAGCGTCGTCAGCGCCCTCACCAGCCACCGCAACCTGCTCGGCTATCCCCCGAGCGGCGCGTTCGGTGGCGTCGTAAGGCTCCATATCCTCCAAGTACTCGCCAGTCTCGTAGTCGTACTCGATGGCGCGGCCCTGCTCGTCGGTGCGCGTGTACCAACCAACATTCTCGGCGGCATGCGAATCCCAGTTACCACCAGCAGAATAATCGCTATCCGGCGGGCATTCCTCAATCGACAACGCAAAGTTGTCTCCGTATTTCGACACGCCTTGTTTTACCGAATTCGCCACCAAACGGTCCCCATAAATCCGGCGCACGGTAAATGGGTCATTCCGCAGCTCTTTAAACAATGCCACTGACATCAAAATCAAAATGAACGCGAACGGTAATGCCGTAACCACCACCAGATTCTGCATACCGCGTAGCGCGTCCTGTCCGCCCGAAAGCAAAATCACCACGGCGATACCAGCCATGCACAAAACCCAGAACGTCGTAATCCACGGGTTCGGGTTAGGGTTACCTTTTTGTGATAGCTGTGAGTTCACCAACGACGCGGAATCGGCCGTCGTCACGAAGAAAATAATCAGCACCACGATGATGATCGGCGCTACCACCTGCGCGCCCGGCAACTGGTCTAGCACCACAAAGAAAATCTCTTCTGGTGCCGGCATCGAATCAGCCGTGCCATCAGGCGCGATCGAATGATCACGGTTTTGCAGCCAAATCGTCGTACCACCCAGCACAGCAAACGCCGTCATGATGATGGTCGACGGAATAAACAACACACCCAGCACAAACTGGCGGATGGTGCGCCCACGCGAAATCTTGGCGACGAACACCCCCACGAATGGCGCCCAGGAAATCCACCACGCCCAATAGAACGTGGTCCACGCGGACAAGAACGCCTGCATTTCTTCGCCTTCGCCCATGTGCGCGGACATCGAGTCACCAAATGATGCGAAATACTCGATCATCACCGCTGGCAATGCATTCATCAAAAACGCGGTCGGACCAACGACAAAGAAAAACACCGCGATGCCGATCGAGAGCACCAAGTTGATATTCGACAGCACACGAATTCCCTTGGCCACGCCGGAGACCGCCGAGGCGATCGTCGCGATGGTCAGCACCATGATGATAATCAGGGCCGCGGTATTACCAGCCGTCGACCAGCCAGAAACCACCTCAAAGCCGCTGGCGATCTGCAAAGATCCAATACCCAAGGTTGCGGCGGTACCGAAGAGCGTGGCGATAATCGCCAAACCATCAATAATGCGCGCCGGCAGCGAATCCGTAGAACGATTCCCCAACAGCGGCAACATGATCGAACTCATCAGAGGTACCCGCCCGCGTCGGAAAGAAACATAGGCGACACACAAGCCAACGATTCCGTAAATTGCCCAGGCACTCGCACCCCAGTGCAGCGTCGACTGCACCATCGCACCCTTGATTGCCTCTTCACTGGCTGCCTCATAAGCGCCCGGCCGCGGAGATAAATAGTGGCTGAGCGGCTCATACGGGCCAAAGAAGATAATGCCGATGCCAATACCAGCCGCAAACAGCATCGCTGCCCAGGACAGCGTGGAATACTCCGGCTTCTCGTCGTCCAGCCCCAGGGGGATGCGGCCGTATTTGGAGAACGCGAGCACCAGCAGCACAAAGAACAGCACCACGGCGATCATGGTGAACACCCAACCCAGGTTGGTCATGATCCAATCCAGTGCCATGGAGGAGACATCAAAAACCTGCTCCGGCGCCAGCACGCCCCACAGGATGAACGCCACAACCAAGCCGCCCACCACTGTGAGCATGGGCTTGTCGACGCGATAGCGGATCTTTTGATCCTCCACGGACACGCCCGGCACCATCGCGGGGTGAATATTGTGCGGGTATGTCACCTCCCGCAAGATGCGTTTGGCTTTTGTGCCTGCACCTTCGGCATCATTTTCCGCCATCGCCGCTCTCCTTGTAACTGTTCTTCAATTCTGGGGTGTGTTCTCTTTGCTGTTTTGCCGTTCCCAGCATTTCTCAACAAATTCCGAGATAACTGCTATGCAACTATAAGACAGCCTGTCGCATAAATCACGTTGTATATTCACGCCCCACTATTGGCCAGACGGCCAAGTTTATGGCAGACTAGCGGAAGTCGACTTGGCCACCCGGCCAACTAGGTCGCGTTCGCACTGCAGATCGCAACCTGCATCTCAAGTAAAACCTCAACACATATCTCAACCCACAAGGCGGTGCTGAAAACCCATGACAGCGATGCAATCCCCCGCGGCACGTTGGTTCGCGCTAGCGACACTCGTCGGTCCCGTGCTGCTGCTCAGTATCGACATGAGTGTCATCAGCATCGCCGTGCCCGCCATCAGCGCAGGCCTCGGCCCCACCTCCGCACAAATGCTGTGGATCATCGACATCTACAGCTTCCTGCTAGCCGGGCTATTGGTGCTGGCAGGCTCGCTCGGCGACCGCTTCGGCCGCAAACGCATGCTCATGATCGGCGCCCCCGCATTCGGCCTGGCTTCCTTGGCGACGGCATTCGCCCCCAACCCGGAGCTGCTGATTCTCGCCCGCGCCGCCCTGGGTGCCTCCGCGGCCACCCTCATGCCTTCGACGTTGGGGCTGATCCGCACCATCTTCGACAACGCGCACGAACGACGACTGGCCATTGCCGTATGGGCAGCCGCCTTCGGTGGCGGTGGCGCGCTCGGCCCAGTACTCGGCGGTCTGCTGCTGGAACATTTCTGGTGGGGCTCAGTATTCCTGATTAACGCCCCGGTCATGGCGCTATTCCTACCCGCCGCGTGGTACCTGCTGCCAGAATCACGCGACCCGAACCCACAGAAATTCGACTACCCTTCGGCTGCGCTATCCATCGCCGGGCTGCTGCCAGTCGTCTACGCGCTGAAAACCCTGATCAAACAACCATCGGTGGCTAGCGTCATCGCGTTAGTTGCGGGCATCACTTTCATCGCGCTATTCATCCGCCGCCAGCGTCGTATATCCAACCCGATGATCGACCTGGAGCTTTTCGCGCGCCCAGGATTCGCCGCCGCGATCACCGTCAACATGCTGGCCACCCTCGCACTACTGGGGCTCACGTTCTTCTATCCGCAGTACCTCATGCTGGTCAAAGGCCATAGCTCCATGAGCGCGGGCCTGTGGATGCTGCCGCTGGCCGTGGCGACGATGGCCGGCACATTCATCTCGCCGTCCGTCGCCAAGCGGGTCTCTATCCGGAAGGTCATCACCATTGGTTCTGTGATCACCGCGTTTGGTTTCGGTCTGGCATCCTTCCTAGATACCGGCACGACGATGCTGCTGGTCGTGGCTGCGGCGGCCGCGGTTGGTTTCGGCATCGGTTTCTCGGAAACCCTGACCAACGAGGTTGTACTCAGTACTGCTCCCCCGGCGCGCGCCTCTGCGGCCTCGGCGATTTCGGAAACCGGCTACGAATTCGGTGGCGCGATGGGCACCGCGCTGCTCGGCACCCTGGGGCTGGGAGTATATGCGCGGAATCTGCATGCCGACGAGCATGGGTTGGAGGGCGCACAGGCCGTCAGCGCCCGCGATACCCTCGGCGGGGCACACGAGATCGCCGCTATCCTGCCCACCGACCAGGCACGCCAGCTCATCGCCGCCGCCAACGATGCCTACCTGACCGGCATGAATGTCGCCACTGGCGCTGGCGCACTCATCGCCCTGGGCGCGGCAGCCGCCGGCTGGTGGGGCATCCGCGAATATTCCCGCCGCATCGAGGAATCCGTCCACCACCCGCAGGAGATTTCACCGCGATGAGCAGCACACACCCGAACACCGAATCCAACGCTAGTGCCAGCTCTAGCCCCAACTCTGGATCCCAGCAGTCCCGCAAACGCATCCCCGCCGAGCAACGCCGTCGCGAACTCACCGCCGTCGCCCACACCGTCATGGCCCGCGATGGGGCCTTCGGCTTGACGACGCGCGCCGTCGCCAAGGAAGCCGGGGTGCCGCATGGCTCGGTACACTACGCCTTCCACTCGAAGGATGAGTTGATCCGTGCCGTCGTCCGGGACGATATTGACCGCTCCACGGCCGCTTTTCGACGCTTCGCCGCCCCGGAAACCAACACCCCGGAACATGCGGCAAGCCCGGCAGAGCAGGCCGTTTCCCCAGAAGGCATTCTGCACGCCGCTTTTGCCAGCTACGCCGATAACTTGATCGGCGACCCGTGGGAGGAAGCCGCGCAGCAAGAACTCGCGCTGATGTGTGCCCGGGACGAGCAGCTGCGGGTCATCATGCAAGAGTCCAACGCCAGCTATCGCGAACTGATCGGCAGCATCCTGGACTACCTCGCCGCAGCTACCGGGAAAACCTGGGCGCAACCAGCGGATATGTTGGCTGAAAATATTCTCGGCGCGCTGTTCGGCACCGCGCAGTTGTGGCTGGTCGATCGTGACAACGACACTCTATATGCCAGCTTGGCGACGCTCGCAAAGGTCTACGCGGCGCAATTGGGTAACTAACGCCCGGTGACCGGCGCAGCCGTGCTGGAGCGCTAGCGCGCTGGCATGCTAACGCTGCTAGCGTCCTGCCCACACGTAGTCGTCGGCAAGCGCTTCCGGGCAGAAACCCTCGAGAGCTTCGTGCAAGCAGGATTACGCCCCGGAAAACCTGCACCCGCAGAAGACTCAGGTGTCCAAGAGGGTGACCACAGAGGTGTTCAGGGTGACCATGAACATGTCCGCAGGTGTTCAGGGTGACCACCTAAACACCCTTAATCTGCAACACAAACTCGAACTAACAGAACTCCGCGTGAAGTTACCCTCGTTTAGTGGACACCCGAATAGAGTAGTCTCCTTAAGATACCCGCACTATACGAGAGATATTCATAATACTGCCAGACAAAAAGCCCTACCACATTCTGCGATTAATGCATCACTATCGGGCTCATCAGCCAAAGAAATACTCCCCTTTGTTCGCCCTATCCCATAATGCTGCAATCGTGGGGGCTCCAAGAAATTAGGCAATCAACTAATCGTGGCTGCCTTTTCTTCATCCGACCACACTGTCACTGCTTTGTATGTGTAGTATACACACGCTACGAACACAACAATATTTCCAAAGATGAGCCACTGCGGTACATCGTTCGGCAGAACTATCTGTAAAACAGCACTCACAAAGCAAAGCAAGGCAATGTTTGTACTCAACGCAATGATCAGCATTCTACGTCCAAGGCTCATTTTGTCCCCTACTTCTTCGTGTTACCTAGATTTATCCGCACTGGTCAGCAGCAGTCATGATAGAACCAGATGCGGTTGCCATGGTAACTGCAGCCATCGCTGGGCCAATAGGACCTGTGAGCGGTGCAGATGCGACTCCGACTGCAGATGCTACAGTCCCTGCGCCCCCTAGAAGGACAGCCCCCGCACACCCAGCAGCAGACCGAGTCTGAATGAGGGTTGCGTCGACCAACTCTGGATCAACATTCATTGAATACTTTGCAGTGATCTGGTCACCCTCAACCGAGTATTCAATGTTTACTCTCTCTCCAGTAGTGAGAGTGTTTGAAGTGGGCAGAGCTTCTTCTTCGCCATTCGGGCTTTCTACGAATACTGTGTCTGCTTCTTTACGAACATCACCGTTTACTACTTCAGCGGAATATCCGCTCTCATCAGCGTCATTGATTACGAGAAGCGCTTGTCGCTCTTCTTGTGCCTTAGCAATCCTTTCCCCAAGAACATCATTCCCTGCCCCTGTGTTAGTTGACTGCTGAACCTCATTCTGAGAAATCTCAGCTGACGTAGCGACTGGCACTGGTAGGAAGACAGAAGCTAGTGCGATAGAAATAGCAAGCTTAGCTCCAAACTTCAAGGAAAAACCTCTTTCTGAATTCTCGAATACGAATGAGATCAGGTGAACGATAATACGTTCGCTTAACCTTCGCAAGACATAACTGAGGTTGCCCCCATTACGTTGTTAGCAGTTCCACATCAGGGCACCGAAGGTTCATAACCTGTCCACCCGATTGGGCAGGCTATGTTTATGATCGTTCGCGCCGTCCGAAAGGACAGTGGAACTAGTCGCTGGCTTCGGTATGGCTTATTCCTGTCCCTGTCTGA
>NZ_JAPJNQ010000068.1 GCF_030826625.1 Corynebacterium sp.
TGGATAAGGTGCAGGCACCTGGAAAGAAAATGATGGATGCGTCCGCGTGGGCGCGTGGTAGCCAACCGGAAGGAATTTTGTCGTGAGTTCGTCTGCTGGAGGGTTTCGCTCTCGTTCGCGTTCGGGTGACAAGCAGAAGGCCCCGGATTCCGCGGGAAATCGATCTACGCACACCAAGAAAGATTCCCGCAACAGCCCACGCGATAAGCGGCGAGCACGCGGTGGGGATGAACAGAAACGCCCAGTAAGGGCTAAACAAGCGAAAGCTCAACGTGCGAAGGTGGGTGTGCACGCTGCCGGCGTCGACAAGCCTCGGTTGCTTGCCTTTGAAGTTCTTAATCGTGTCAGCGACGACGATGCCTACGCCAACCTGGTATTGCCGAAGAGGCTGCGCGAAGTTGGGTTGAGTGGGCGTGATGCTGCGTTTGCCACCGAGATCACCTATGGCTGCCTCCGAAACCTTGGAATCATCGACACTGTGGTGGCGGATTGTTCCTCGCGGGAGCTGGAAAGTTTGGCTACTCCGGTGCTTAATGCCTTGCGTTTAGGTGCTTATCAGTTGCTGTTTACGCGCGTCGATGATCATGCAGCGGTTGACACCTCAGTTCGGCTTGTGGAATCAGCCGGCCACGAAAAAGCAAAAGGGTTCGTCAACGGTATCTTGCGCACCATTGGGCGTACTCCCGCGCAAGAGTGGATTAAAGATTTGCGCCCGGCTGGACTGCTAGCTGGCCTTGCTTTCGAGCATGCACACCCTGAGTGGGTGGCGCGTTCGTTCAATGCTGCGTTGTGGGCGAGCACTTCCGCTACAGAGCATGATGAATCTCCAGCAGACCACGGTGATCTGAACTCAGCACCACTGCACCCCGAATTAGCGTCGACGCTTGCGGCAGATTCGCAACGGCCGCTGGTTCACTTGGTGGCTAGACCTGGAGAAATCAGCGCTGAAGAACTTGCTTTGATGACAGGTGGTGAGCAAGGCAACTACAGCCCGTATGCGGTGTATCTGGAATCGGGCGGAAACCCGGGGGCCCTGGAACCAGTGCAGCAGTCGCTGGCAGCGGTGCAAGATGAGGGATCGCAATTGATTGCGCGGGCTGTAGCGGAAGTCGAGCTCAGCGGTGCCGATTCAAGCCGCTGGTTGGATTTGTGCGCCGGGCCAGGTGGCAAAGCTGCATTATTGGGTGCACTCGCACGTATCGATGGCGCGAGGGTAGATGCGGTGGAGATTTCGCAACATCGCGCGAAATTGATTCGCTCTACCGTTGCTGATCTTCCGGTCACCGTTCATGTCGCTGACGGCCGCGACCCGGGCTTGGAGCCGGGTTATGATCGCGTGCTTGTCGACGCCCCGTGTTCTGGTTTGGGGGCGTTACGACGACGTCCGGAAGCCCGTTGGAAAAAAGATGATGCGGATATCGCTGAGCTTAATATGTTGCAGACCGAGCTGTTGCAGTCTGCACTTCGTCTGGTTCGACCTGGTGGTGTGGTGATTTATTCCACCTGCTCGCCAGATCTTCGAGAAACCCGTGGAATCGTTGATGCAGTGATTGGCTCTGGTGCAGCGTTAGATTCTGGTGCAGTGCCGGATTCTGATACAGCGTCAGATTCTGGTGCAGCGACTAGTTCCATAAAAAACCCGCGGGTCATAGAACTACCTGCGGCTGCGGTGCTGCCAGAGATGCCAGGAATCAGCTCAGAACCTGCGGGAACTCCATTGTCTGCACAAATGTGGCCCCACCGCCATGGCACTGATGCAATGTTTTTTGCCGTGTTACAACGTGCGCTCGATTAACCGTAGAATGGCTAATATGTCTGATCGTGATTTTGCATCCACCCCACAGCGCGCTTTCTCACAGCGCGCTTTGATTGCGCCGTCTATTTTGGCCGCCGATTTTTCGCAACTCGGCGATCAAGTACGTTGCGTTGACAATGCTGATTGGATTCACGTCGACATCATGGACGGCCATTTCGTACCAAACTTATCGTTTGGTCCGGATATCACCGCCACCGTCGACAAAATCACCGATCAACAACTCGATGTGCACCTCATGATCGAAGATCCGGAAAAGTGGGTCGATGCTTATGTTGCTGCGGGTGCTGACTGCCTAATTTTCCATGTTGAGGCCACCGATGATCACATCGGGCTGGCAAAAAAGATTCGGGACAAAGGGATCCGGGCCGGTTTCTCCGTAAAACCGGGAACGCCCATTGAACCTTATCTGCAGGATCTGGAACACTTCGACCTCGCGCTGGTGATGAGCGTGGAGCCCGGCTTCGGAGGGCAATCGTTCATGCCTGATCAATTGGATAAGGTTCGTGCACTGCGCCAGGTGATTGATGAGAAGAATCTCAATTGCGTCATCGAGATTGATGGTGGAATTTCGGAACACACCATCGAAAAATCGGCAGAAGCTGGCTGCGATGCTTTCGTTGCTGGTTCTGCAGTCTTCAAAAAGGATGATTCGAAAGCTGCCGTTAGCCAATTGCGTGAATTAGCCAGCAAGGCCACCCAGCACTAAATGGCGGATCATAATGTGACCGTCGAGCCTGACGACGGAGTGATTGACGCAGGTCTGATTGACGACGGCCTGATTGTCTCTGCGCTGAGTGCAGCACGCAAGGCTGCCCGAGTTGTTCGGGGAACTACTAGCCCCAATCCACCGGTTGGGGCTGCCATCATTTCGACAGCCGGTGAGCTCGTCGGAGTTGGCGCTACGGAACCACCAGGTGGCCGGCATGCAGAAATCGTTGCGCTTGATCACGCTGGCGAAGCCGCACGCGGCGCACACGTCGTCGTGACCTTGGAACCGTGCAACCACCAAGGGCGAACCGGCCCGTGTTCGCAGGCGCTCATTAATGCCGAGGTGGCCTCTGTTCACTACGTGCATGCAGACCCTAATGTCATCGCCTCAGGTGGTGCCCAGAAACTCCGGGAGGCTGGGATTGCCGTACATCACCTGGGGGCTCGTGATGCAGCTTATACAGCAAAAACTGCTGATTGCTCGTCTGCCACTGCGTTGATGGCAGAGCCATACGCTGTTGACGAGCTCGTTCCCTGGTTGCGTGCAACCGCGATGGGGCGAGTACACATTACTGCGAAAATTGCGCAATCGATCGATGGTTTTAGTGCGGCTGTCGATGGCACCAGTCAATGGATTACTGGCGCTCCAGCACGGCAACGGGTTCACCGAGACCGCAGCACCCGCGATGCAATCATCATTGGTACGGGTACAGCGCTTGCCGATAACCCATCGTTGACGGCGCGCTACCTGAGCCGTGATGGAGAAATTTCTCTGTATGAGCACCAACCGCGTCGTATCGTCATTGGAAGTTCGGATTTATCAGGCTGTAGCAACCTGCAGCGGTTGGGGTTTGAACAGTTCCGTGACATTCCTACTGCGTTGACCGCATTGTGGGAGGACGGTTGCCGAGACGTTCTCGTTGAAGGTGGACCGCGTTTGTTGAGCTCATTTTTTGCTGCAGGCTACGTCGATGCTGTACAAGCTTATGTCGCACCGTTATTGCTCGGCCAAGGTCGCAGCGTGTTGGCCTCTGCGTTAGGGGAAAGCCTGGCTGATGGCATGCGGCTAGAGTTATCGCACGTCGAAAAGCTCGGCGATGACTTGCTATTAACATTGGTGCCCGGCAGTACCGGCGATCCCGGCAGCACAACAAGAGTGCGTGATTAGACCGAGCGTGAGAAATACCCAAACTGACAACATCACAAGCAAGGATCGTTAAAAATATGTTTAGTGGATTAGTGGAAACCACCGGGCAAGTCGTGACGTGCGATGATCTCGGTGACGCCGTGCGCATGCGTATCGCTGGCGGGGTGGTTGTAACCGATGCTCAACTGGGAGATTCCATCGCGGTCAATGGTGTGTGCTTGACGGTTGCTGGGCTTGATGCTGCGGCCGGCACCTTTGATGCCGACGTTATGCAGGAATCATTGGATCGCTCAGTACTGGGTGATTTAGTCCCTGGCGCTCGGGTGAACCTGGAGCGAGCTTTGCGAGCTGATGCCCGCCTGGGCGGGCACATCATGCAAGGCCACGTGGATGGAACCTCAGAACTGCTTTCGCGTAGCACTTCGGAGCATTGGGATATTTTGCGATTCCAATTACCGAAAGAACTGGCAAAATACGTGGTCGAGAAAGGCTCGATTGCAATCAGCGGAGTCTCATTGACGGTCTCCGCGGTCTCAGAGTTTTCCGCCGGAGTGAGCAAAGATAGCGATTCTGCGGGCGGTGCAGGTTGGTTCGAAGTATCACTGATTCCCACCACCTTGGCAGAGACGACCTTAGGTGAACTCGCGGTCGGGCAACGGGTTAATCTAGAGGTCGATATCATCGGCAAATACGTCGAAAAGCTGATGGCCGCAGGAGTTAAGACCGGTTATAGCTTTCCGTCGAACACGGACTAATGTGGAGGCATATGAGCACCGAGGTCACCCAGGATGGCAAAGAAATCAAACTCGATAGCGTTGAGCGCGCGATCGCTGATATTCGCGCAGGTAAAGCCGTTGTTGTAGTCGATGATGAAGATCGTGAAAACGAAGGTGATCTGATCTTTGCTGCCGAAAAAGCCACCCCAGAGCTAGTGGCGTTCATGGTGCGCTATACTTCCGGGTATATCTGCGCGCCGATGCTTCCCGACGATCTCAACCGTTTGGGACTGCCTCCGATGACTGCCATCAATGAGGACGTGCGTGGCACGGCGTATACCGTTACCGTCGATTTCAATGATGGGACTACTGGAATTTCAGCCGCCACCCGTGCGAAGACTTTGCGCGCATTGGCGGCGTCGGAAACCGAGCGGGAGCAATTTACCCGCCCGGGCCACGTCGTCCCGTTGAGCGCTCGCCCGAATGGGGTGCTGGAGCGTAATGGACACACCGAAGCGTCGGTGGATCTTGCCCGTCTGGCTGGATTGCGTCCAGCTGGAGCTATTTGCGAAATTGTCTCCGAACAAGATCCCACAGATATGGCGCGTCTGCCAGAATTGCGGAAATTTGCCGACGAACATGACTTGGCGTTGATCTCGATTGAGCAGTTGATCCAGTGGCGGCGGCGTAATGAATCACAAGTGGTTCGTGAGGTGGAAACTAGCTTGCCGACGGATGCGGGCCCGATGACTGCGCTCGGCTACCGTCATGCGGTCGATGGCACAGAGCACATCGCATTGGTTGCGGGGTCAGTCGCTGATCTGGAACACGCTACAGATGTTCCAGTGCGGGTGCACTCCGAATGTCTCACCGGCGATGTCTTCCACTCTCGGCGTTGCGATTGTGGCCAACAGCTGGATCAAGCGATTGAATACATCCAAGATGCTGGTCAAGGCGTAGTGATTTACGTTCGTGGCCACGAAGGTCGCGGGATTGGCTTGTTAGCGAAACTGAAGGCCTATCGGTTGCAAGAAAACGGCACGGATACGGTAGACGCTAACCTGGAACAAGGCTTGCCAGCTGATGCTCGAGAGTTTTCGGTGGCCGGGCAAATCCTGGCGGATCTCGGGATCGCCACCGCGAACCTTTTGACGAATAACCCTTTCAAAGCCGAAGGCTTGGAAGGATTCGGAGTGGAAGTGTCCAAGCGGACTGCTCTGGTTACGCAAGCGAATGAGGATAATATCTCTTATCTGCGTACCAAACGTGACCGCATGGGGCATGATCTTCCCACGGTGGCGGAATGGGATGCGCAGCATCAGCACTAATCAGCTAGTAAAACTCAACAAGGAGCTGACATGGCACACGGTGGAGCACCAGCGAGCGACCTCGGTAGCGCCGAGGGAGTACGCGTGTGCGTGGTAACTGCACGGTGGAATGAAGAAATCTGTGAACAGATGCGCTCTCGCGCCGTCGAGGTTGCTACGCAGGCTGGCGCGAGAGTTTATGAAGCGCGAGTCATGGGTGCAATCGAGTTACCGGTAGTGGTGCAACAAGCAGCACGGCAATTCGACGCCGTGGTGGCATTAGGTTGCGTCATCCGGGGCGGAACCCCGCACTTTGAATATGTCTGCGATTCGGTGACGCAAGGTCTTACTCGGGTGAGCCTGGATGAAGCTACACCGGTTGCCAACGGGGTCCTGACGGTTAACTCGCAGCAGCAAGCACAAGAGCGTGCCGGATTCCCTGGTTCTATTGAGGATAAAGGTGGCGAAGCAATGGCTGCAGCCTTAGATACCCTGGCCACACTGCGCCAGCTGCGTGCTAGGGAAGGAGACACAGCATGAGTTCCAGTTCACAGGATGCGCAAGCGCGCAAGCAATTGGACGAGAAGAAACTCGCTGCCTATACCGCACTAGATCCGTTTTCGGTCACCAGCAATAAGCCGTGGGAATTAACGATCACCTCCCGCCGGTTGCGGCTGTATGCATTCATCTTGATTCCGATCATCATGGCCGTCCACATCTTTATGGCCTGGCAACTAAGCCTAGAATTCACCGGCGCGGCAATCACTGGGATTGATTATCTCGCCTTCCCTGGTGTTGGCCTTGTGATCTCGATGCTCGTCTGGCTTGCTTTTTCCCGGCCACGAGTCCGGGTCAATAGTGACGGTGTGGAAGTACGCAATATCATCGGTACCCGTTTTTATTATTGGGAATTGATTTATGGCTTAACCTTCCCAGAGGGGGCGCGCATGGCGCGGCTCGAGCTTCCTGAGTTCGAATACATGCCACTATGGGCAATTCAAGCCTCGGATGGCAAACAGACAATCGAAGCGGTACGCAATTTCCGTGCACTCGAAGCACAATACATGCCAGAAGAATAAATCCAGGAAACAAGATTCTGCGCGCACATGAGTGATCCAGCAACTTACCGGCCGGCTCCCGGAACGATTCCGACGGACCCCGGCGTCTACAAATTTCGGGACGAAAACCGCCGAGTGGTCTACGTCGGCAAGGCGAAAAACCTACGCGCACGCCTTTCTAATTACTTCCAGGACATCACCCAGCTCCACCCACGTACGCGCCAGATGGTGCAGACGGCCAACTCCGTGGAATGGACCGTGGTAGCGAGTGAAGTGGAAGCGTTACAGCTGGAATATACCTGGATCAAGCGATTCGATCCACGGTTTAACGTCATGTACCGCGACGACAAGACTTATCCGATGCTTGCGGTGTCGGTGGGTGAGCAAATCCCGCGCGTATTCTTTTACCGTGGTCCGCGCAAACGTGGCGTGCGCTATTTCGGCCCGTATTCTCATGCCTGGGCAGTGCGCGAAACAATGGAATTATTGTTGCGGGTGTTTCCGATGCGTAGTTGTTCTGCCGGCGTTTACCGCCGTCATGAACGTCTCGGTAGACCATGTTTGCTCGGATATATCGGAAAATGTGATGCTCCGTGCATTGGCCGAGTCAGCACTGAGGAACACCGCGAAACCGTCAACGGCTTGGTCTCGTTCATGAGGGGACGAACCAATGAGGTCGTCAAGCGGTTGACTGCGGAGATGGAACAAGCATCTGAAGACCTGGAATTTGAGCGAGCGGCGCGCTTGCGCGATGATCTCGGTGCGATTGACAAGCTCATGGAACAACAGACCGTGGTGCTTGGTGACGGCACTGCAGCCGATCTCATTGCTTTTGCCGATGATGAATTAGAAGCCGCAGTCCAGATTTTCCACGTTCGTGATGGGCGTATCCGCGGCCAGCGAGGCTGGGTCGTCGAAAAGCTCACCGGGCTGCCGGAGTTGATCGAAAACTTTTTGGTGCAGTTTTATTCCGATGCCGCGGAGCGCGAACAACTGGAGGCCGCAGAAGACGCGAAACTTATTGACCGCCGCGGGGTAGACCAACAAGCTCGTACAGACGCAGAAGAACCGTCGAATACTTCGACACACACCGTGATTCCTCGGCAGATCATGGTGCACACTGAGCCACAGGATCGCGACCAAGTCGCCACGGTGCTGGCGGAATTACGTGGTGGCCCCGTCGACGTGCGGGTTCCTCAGCGCGGAGACAAAAAGGCATTGATGGATACCGTCTATCGCAATGCCACAGATGCGCTGAAACAGCACAAGCTCAAGCGCGTTGGCGATTTGACTGCACGTTCGGCGGCTCTGCAGGACCTGCAATCAGCACTGTTTCTGGATACTGCACCGTTGCGGATTGAGTGCATTGATATTTCGCACATTCAAGGCACGGACGTGGTTGCGTCATTAGTGGTTTTTGAAGACGGTTTACCACGCAAGGCCAGCTACCGGCGCTACCGTATCAAGGAAGCAGCCGGCGACGGTCATTCGGACGACGTGGCTTCCATTGCGGAGGTTACGCGTCGGCGTTTTAAGCGGCACCAGGAAGACAAGCTGCACGTACCCGACGAAGAACTCGAGGCGACTACATTCGCTGATGAGGACGTGACCGAAGAATCCGCAGACGGCAAGAAATTTGCTTATCCACCGCAGCTGTTCGTCGTCGACGGTGGATTGCCACAGGTTAATGCTGCACAGAAAGTGTTTGATGAGCTCGGAGTCGTCGATGTGGCTTTGATCGGCTTAGCCAAACGCTTAGAAGAAATTTGGGTTCCTGGTGACGACGAGCCGATCATTCTGCCACGTGGTAGCGAAGCGTTGTACTTGTTGCAACATATTCGTGACGAGGCACACCGGTTTGCCATTAGCTATCACCGGCAGCAGCGCTCTAAACGCATGCGTAGTTCGGCTCTTGATGCGGTGCCGGGGCTTGGACCGGCACGCCGGGCAGATTTGGTGAAGCACTTTGGTTCGGTGAAAAAGCTCAAGCAGGCCAGCATCGAAGAGATCACGGAAGTCAAAGGCTTTGGCCCGGCTTTGGCCGAAAATATTTATTCCGCGCTCCACCGTGGTTGAGGAAACCGACTAGGATATAACCATGACCGCTTTTGCCACGTCCCCAATTTTGTTAACTGGCATGTCCGGGGCCGGGCTGTCGACGGCCGCTCGTGTGCTGGAAGACAAAGGCTTTTACGTTGCGCACAACCTGCCCCCAGAGCTTATGGTGCAGTTGTTGGAATTGTGCGCCGATGAGAACTCGCCGGTAGATAAAGTCGCGGTGGTTGCCGATGTGCGCTCACGCATGTTTGGCGGGTCAATTCTGTCGGCGATGGATGAATTAGAGCGCCGTGATATGCCAATCACAGTGTTGTTCATGGACGCCCGGGATGATGTGCTGATTCGTCGCTTTGATTCGGTACGCCGAACGCACCCGCTGCAAGAAGCTGACACCCTGCATATTGGTATTGATCGTGAACGTGCCGCAATCTCCGCGCTGAAAGAACGTGCCGATGTCATCATCGACAGCTCGAATCTGTCTGTGCACGATTTGCGCCGGGCAATGGAGGCGAGTTTCGGCTCGGCAGGGTTGGACAAACAACACATCACCATCGAATCATTTGGATTCAAGCATGGTGCACCCCGTGATGCTGACCTGATGCTTGACGTGCGATTTCTGCCCAACCCGTACTGGATTCCGGAGCTGCGAGAATACCGTGGTACCGATGAACCGGTCTCGGATTACGTGCTAGCAAGCCCCGCAGCTGAAAACTTCATCGCCAACTTCGAAAAGATGCTTGATTCCATGTTGGCTGGATACCGCCACGAGGGCAAAAATTTCATCACAGTCGCGGTTGGCTGCACTGGAGGACACCACAGATCAGTGGCGATTGCGGAAGAAATTGCGCAAAGACTTCGCCCGCGGGACGAACTAGAAATCAACGTCATGCACCGCGATTTCGAACGGCATTAGCCACGGTATAGGCACGAATAGGAATATTTATTGAAATATGGCTGAATCAACGCCACCATCACCTGAAACAGCTGCAACAACAACGTCGCCGGTTGTGCAACCTCAACGCGCTGCAACGACGATGCCTGCTCGTATCGCATCGCTGGGCGGCGGGCACGGGTTATTCCAAACGCTAAAAGCTGCCCGACGGCTGGGCCCTGCTGAGATATCGGCGATCGTCACAGTAGCTGACGACGGCGGGAGTTCCGGTAGGTTGCGCAAAGAATTTGAGATGATCCCACCGGGGGATTTGCGCATGGCACTGGTGGCCTTGTCCGTACGCGACGATGAAGAAGGACAGTTTTGGGAGCAAACCCTGCAGCACCGTTTCGGTGGCAGTGGTGCCTTGGCGGGGCATGCATTAGGCAACCTGCTCATCACCGGGCTGAAAGAAATTTTAGGCCACGAACAAGCTGCGCTGGATGCGGTATGCCGGTTGACAGGTGCCCACGGTAGGGTGTTGCCGGTGTGTACTGAGCCTTTAGATATCCAGGCTGATGTATCTGGGCTTGACGACGATCCGCGTGTGATGCGCTCGGTACGCGGACAGGTTGCCGTCGCGTCTACTCCAGGCCAGGTGCGGCGCGTGAGCGTGATTCCGGCAGAGCCAGACATCAATCCGGCGGCTTTAGACTCGATTAAGAACGCAGAATTGCTGACAATCGGGCCAGGGTCATGGTTTTCTAGCGTGATTCCGCATCTAGTGTTGCCAGAGGTTGTTCACGCAATAAACGAATGTTCGGGACTTCGGGTTTTGGTGCTCAATCTCAATGGTGAACCCGGTGAAACCCAGGGCTTTTCCTATGAGCGTCACATCCACGTGCTTGCACAGCATGCACCAGGCTTAAACGTCGATGTAGTTATTTGTGACTCTGCATCGGTAACCTCTGATGCTGAGCGCGAATACCTGCGGAAAGCAGCCCGAATAGTACAGGCAGAGATGGTTTTTGCAGATGTCCGGGAAATCGACGAATCTGGTAAAGAAAGTTCACGCCACGACGAAGTTAAGTTGGCGGCAACCCTTCGCCAGGTTTATACCGATTTCATGCAACGGTACTAAAGCTGTTGATGCTAAGCATGAGTAACGAAACCGCCCAATGCGAAACGTGAGCAACGTTGTCGTTGGCGAGTGGCTTGATTTAGTTAGACCGCAAACAAGACGCACCAGATACGTGATGCGTCCAGGGATCACAGTGAATGATGAAAGGCAGGGGTGATGCTGTGGGGCTCACAGAGCAAGTGAAAGAAGAACTCACCCGGGTATCTCCCACGAAACAATCAGCCCGGAGTGCAGAAGTTGCAGCAATTCTACGGCTGGCGGGCAGCATGGAGATCGTCGGTGATGCGCTGGCATTAGAAGTGGAATTAAGTTCCCGAGCTGTCGCGCAACGCTTGGCTCATGACCTCGAAGAACTATTCAATATCACGGTTCACCCCACGACGATTGGCCCCGCGGGTGCCCAGAAAGCGCCACGCTATCAGGTCAGTATTAGG
>NZ_JAPJNQ010000069.1 GCF_030826625.1 Corynebacterium sp.
TTCTGCACAGGTCATTGAGCCGAAAATGTCGATGAGGGCTTCCATCCAATGCGAAATTCACCTGGACGACGTGCGTCTGCCAGCGTCTGCCATGTTGCCAGCAGATACCGCCGTCGGCCTTGGTGGCCCGTTCCGCTGTTTGAACGAGGCACGCTACGGCATTATCTGGGGCGTGATGGGGGCAGCGCGCGATAGCTTCAACGCTGCGTTGGAATACAGCCGGCAGCGCGAGCAATTCGGCACGCCGTTGAGCCACTTCCAGATCACGCAAACCAAATTGGCGGATATGGCCGTTGGAATTAATCGTGGCTACCTGTTGGCCCACCAGATTGGGCGGCTGAAAGACAGCACCGGAGCGCTGCAACCGGCAACGATTTCGACGGGCAAGCTCGATAACACTCGTGTTGCGCTAGATATTGCCCGCCAGGCCCGCGCCATGCTCGGTGGCAACGGTATTTCGCTCGAGTATTCACCACTGCGGCACGCGAACAATCTGGAATCCGTGCGCACTTATGAAGGTACCGATGAGGTGCACCAACTCACGATTGGTCGCCATCTGACTGGCGTCGGCGCCTTCCACGCACGCTAGGGAGCAGGGAGTAGGCAGGAGGCAGGAGGCAGCGACCTATGACAACGCACGATGGTTACACCGAAGCAGCTGCAAGCGGAAACCCTAGCTCTGCACGAGCTACCGGGCCACTCGACGGCATCGAGAACTTCAAACCCGGTGGCCTGAAGAAATTCGGATTAGATCCGACGCAAACCACAAAACGCTGGCCACGGCTGATTCATGCCTCGATCAACGGCTTTGGTTCTGCACACGAACGTAACCACCGCGAATATAACCAAACCGCGAACGCAACCATAGCATCGGTCACAATTAGTCAGGCTTAGCGCCGAATTAGTGATGTGTCGTGATCTGAGACGTTAAACTTTTATTATTGCCCAGCGCTCGGAAGGATCACCCACGTGGTTGCATACTCGACTATCGTCACCGGATCTGATGGATCTGCCTCATCTCTGCACGCAGTACGCTCGGCCGCCAGCCTGGCCCGGGCCTACGACGCGCGCTTGATCATCGTGTCCGCTTATTATCAGAAATCTGGAATGATTCTTGACGCCAAAGCCGACGCCAACGCTTTGCCAGTGATCAACCGAGAATCTGCCGACGATATCCTGCGCGATGCTCGCGACGTCGCCACCGAAGAAGGAGCAACTGACATCGAGATGCTCGCCCTGAATGGCGCACCGGTGGCCGTGCTGCGCCGGGTGGTAGAAGAATCAGCGGCGGACCTCGTGGTGATCGGAAACCGTGGCCTGAAGACATTGTCCGGGCGCGTATTTGGCAGCATCCCGAGTGAGGTCACCAGGCGTTTCGACGTTGACGTTTTGGTAGTCAACAGTGACCATGATGATGACGCAACCGAAAGCAACGCTTAAAACGCGGGATTGTATAGAACCATGACAGCTGAGCACACTAGCGCCGAAGCCACCAACGCACCCGGCGCCAGCACCGCGCCACAGGACGATGATTATTCCACCATTGTCGTCGGCAGCGACGGTTCACAGTCTTCGCTGCTTGCAGTACGTCGTGCTGCCCGGCTGGCGGCTGCCTTCGATGCACAACTGGTTATCGCCTGCGCTTATTATGAACCCGATGACGATGCGGCACACCACGTTAACTTGAGTGAACACCCCGTGATTGGCGCGCAGCAAGCCAATTCCATCGTGCAACCAGCAATCGCGGAAGCCCACAGGCTCGGGGCGCAAAAAACTTGCAGTGCGGTGGCAAACGGAAGCCCCGTCGCCGCGTTGATGAGCGTGGTCTCCCGCCACGATGCAGATTTGCTCGTGGTAGGAAACCGCGGGATCAATACGTTGACGGGGCGGCTTTTAGGCTCAGTGCCAGCCGATATTGCACGGCAATCCGACTGCGACGTGATGATCGTGCACACCGTCGCCTAAAACTTGCGCGGATTTGCAGAAGACATTTCGCCTCAAGAATCCAGTTCCAATCCACCAATGATGTGTACGGTCTGGGTCGCACGGGTGCAGGCAACATAGAGATCCTGCCAACCACGCGGTGAAGCCTGAATAATTTCTTCTGGCTCCACGACGATGACGTGATCGTATTCCAGTCCCTTGTGCTTGGTGGCGTTGGCGGCGCTGATGATCGCGCAACTGCGCTGCTCACCACCGGACTCTGCAGCAAGTTCTTCGCGTAGCAGCTCTGGGTCGGTGCCACTCGGCAACCACGACACCGCGCCTTCGCGGTGACGGATCGCTTGCGCTACCGCTGCATCCGGTTTAATGCGCCGCACAATCGCTTCGGCCAATTCGGCAATCTCTACGGGAGTGCGGTAGTTGATGCTCAGCTGGTGATGGCGGTAGCGCTTGTCGACGAACGGTGCCAGCGCCTCGTCCCAATTATCGCTGCCAGCCGGTGAACCAGTCTGGGCTGGATCGCCCACCAGCGTCATCCAGCGGTTTGGGCTGCGACGGAAGACCATGCGCCATTCCATTGGCGAAAGCTCCTGTGCTTCATCGACCACCACGTGGCCAAATGCCCAGGTGCGATCACCTTCTGCGCGTTGAGCAGTGGTGCGATAATCGCGTGCTTGCTGGCGCCGCGCCAAAGTTTCGGCATCGATGACGTGGTGTGCCGAGAGGATCTCGGATTCAAAAACGTCATCATTATCCGTTGATTCCGAAGTCGCCAGAATATCGAGTGCACCTTCGGCCTCGTCGAGTGCTTCTTGCCATTCGCGTTCATCAGCGGCTGCTTGTTGCTCGTCGTCGCCGCTGCCCAGTAGTTGTGCAAGCTCATCCAACAGCGCCGCGTCGGATTCTGCCCAACCACGCTCGGCTTGTTCGTCCTCGCCACGCCAAAGTGCCGAAACGAATTCGTCGCCGCCGTTGGAACGGCATGCCGCTTTCAATGCCGCCTTGTCATGTAATAGCTCGCGCAGCACCTGGCGCGGGCTCAACTGGGGCCAGAATTCGTCGACAAGCTCGTCGATGACAGCTTCATCGGCAATATCTTCCTGTAACGCAGCAATATCCGCGTTGTTCAGGAGATTGCCGCCGTCTACGGGGTCATGGCCGATGATTGCAGCCACGGCGTTGGCCAGCTCGATGCGCAGCTGTTCTGTGAAAAACTCCCGAGCCTCATTGTGCGGCTTGCGTGAACGGCGTGCCCGGGTGCGCGCGGCTTTTACCATCGCTGGGGTGAGTTCTACCGGTGTTCCGTCGAGCACGATTTCCCGTGATTTCTTCGGGGCGCCTTGGTATGCCTTCACCACGGCTTTGAGCACGTCCACCATCTGCAACGAACCTTTGACCTGGCGGGTGGCAGCATCTTCGTGCAGGTTGGGGCGCAGACCAGGGTAGAGGCGGCCAATGGTACTGAGTACGACTCCGGTCTCTCCCAACTCGGGCAGCACCTGCGAGATATAGTTCAAAAACTTCGGATTCGGGCCGATGATCAGCACACCGGTGCGGGAGAGCTGTTCGCGCCAGGTATAAAGCAGATATGCCACGCGGTGCAGCGCCACCGCGGTTTTCCCTGTACCTGGACCGCCCTCGACGACGAGCACCCCGCGGGTGGCATCACGGATAATCGCGTCTTGCTCGCGCTGAATAGTTTCCACGATGGACTGCATGTGCTCGCCGCGCGCTTGATTCATGGCTTGCAGCAGCGCTGCTTCGCCTGCAACATCTGCTTTATCGGCATCCACTGGGGCAGCACCGGAGAGATATTCGTCGTCAATATCTTTGACGACGCGATCTGTCGTGCGGATATGCCGCCGTACCCGCACGCCTTCCGGGTGCGCGGTGGTAGCCAAGTAAAACGGCCGTGCCATCGGCGCGCGCCAGTCGATAAGCAGGGAACGATAATCATCGTTGCGGTCCATGAGACCAATGCGGCCGATATAGCGGCGATCTAGCCCCTCGTCAGTGGGGTTATCGCCGACGACTCCGTCGGTGTCGACGTCGATGCGGCCGAAGACCAAGCCAATTTGTGCGAGGTTGAGCTGGTCGAGCTTTTCCTGCAGTCGGTGGTACTCGGTTTCACGGCGCAGCAACGCGTCGGAGTCGGCATTACTGGGGTCGATCGTGAGCTGTGCGTCGGCGAGACGCTGACGTGCGTGAGAGACATCTGAATCCAAAATGCCGAACAAAGCATCAACATAGCTTTGTTCGGCGGCGAGTTCTGCAGAAAAATCTGCGGAGTTTAGCCCCGCAGACTTATCTGAACTCGTGGATTGCTGTCCCGTAGAAAAACGGGGAGACAACGCGAAATAATTTCTTTCTTAGAGATCGATTTTCTTGTCGAGCTTCTTCATGGCCTTGCTCAGAGCTTTATCTGCCTTAGCCTGAATCTTCTCGGCGTTCTTGCGAGCTTTCTTGGCCTTCTTGCCGTGCTTCTTCTCGGCATCCTTCAGCGCGTCGTTGGCCTTATCCTGCGCCTTCTTGGCTGCCTTAACGGCACCCTTCTTGGCGGTCTTGGCGTTGGACCGAGCAGAATCCAGCCAGTCGTCCTTGTTGTCATTGACAAAAGCCTGCGCCTTTTCGCTGGAATCCTTGAACCAGTCACCAGCCTGTTCCGTGAAGTTCGCGGCCTTTTCACGAGCCTCTTCCAAGGCCTTCTCCGAATCAGACTGGGTTGGCAGCGCCTGCTGAACCTTCTTGCCAGCCTGCTTCGAAGCGTGCTCTGCGCGCCACTTCAATCCAGGCTTGCCCTCTGTGTCCTGCGAAGCGATGAACAAGCCACCAAGCAGAGCGGAGGAGGTAGCGAAGTTGTTCAGGCGAACACGACGCTCATCGCTTTCGTCGGCTGCCCAGAAAGCATCGCGGGAAATCAGAGTTGGCAGGGTGGTCAGTGCCAGGACGCTGGCAGCAACGCGCGGAGCCTTGCCGAGAGCGAACAAGGAACCAGCACCAACCTTGGTGCCGCCCAGAACCCGTGCGACGGTCTTTGGGCTATTAGGAATAGCGTCCGCGATGTCAGCTGGGACAATCTTGCGCACGCGCTTAATCAAATCTTCGGTGGAATCCACACGTTCGTTGGTCTTACGCAGCGCGTCAACACCGTCGATAATGAAGACCGAAGCCAGCATTGGTCGTGCAATCTTGCGGATCATAGCTAGTAATGCTCCTTGTAATAGTCGCTAGAAGTGCTACTCGGTAATTCTACCCGAGAACGTTTAAAAGTGTGCTGGGAATGATAGAAGGCGTTCTGTTGGCTCACGCTGGGGTGGTTCTCGGTTTACCAGCGACGTTTGCACCTTTTACCAGCGACGTTCCCACCACTCTTCGAGCTTTGGACGCTCGTCGCCCAGCGTGGTGGGATTTCCGTGACCTGGCCAGACCTTTGTTTCGTCAGGGTATTGGTCGAAGATACGGCTGTTGACGTCGTGGAATAGGCGCACGAAATCACCTTCGGATTCCGTTTTGCCCAGTCCACCGGGAAATAGCGAATCGCCCACGAAAAGATTAGGTACGTCGTCGATGACGGCGGCGAGTGCAACGCCTCCTGGGGTGTGCCCACGCAGGATGATCGCTGGGTACTGTTCACCTGCGAATTCGATGACATCGCCGTGGTGCAGCTCGACGTCGATCTTGGCTGGGATCGCTGGGGCATCCAAATACGATGCGTAGTGGCGTGCTCCGGTTGCCTCCAGTACCTCTTCGAGCGCACGCGTGTGATCCCAGTGGCGGTGGGTTGTGAGCACCGCGGTGATCTTGACCCCGAGCCCTTCGGCGAAAGCCAGCAGCTTCGCGGAATCATCGGCGGCGTCGATCAATAACGCCTCGTCACCGTCGACAAGAAAATAGCATTGGTTGTCCATCTCGGAAACGGACAGGGAATGTAACGAGAGTGTGCTCATTGGCGCTAGTCTACGGATTAATGCACGGGAATGCGCACGGCTCTGCGCACAAGATTGCGCATGATTGTCAGCAGGCATAGGTGCCCACGGTTATGCTTCGTCGAAAAGCGCGCGGCCTGGTAGTTTTAAAGAGTCAAAAACTTATATAAACGCTTATATAATCCGTAAATTTTCTGGGAAGGCTTGGTGGATCCGTGGCGGACCGTTTGGTGGTCAAAGGTGCACGTGAACACAACCTCAAAGGCGTGGACATTGATCTGCCCCGCGATACGATGATCGCGTTTACCGGGCTTTCCGGTTCGGGCAAGTCCTCGCTGGCATTCGATACCATTTTCGCTGAGGGGCAGCGCCGATACGTCGAATCACTCTCGTCCTATGCCCGTATGTTCTTGGGACAAATGGACAAGCCCGATGTTGAGTTCATCGAGGGGCTTTCGCCAGCGGTTTCCATTGACCAGAAGTCGACGAACCACAACCCGCGTTCGACGGTCGGCACCATCACTGAGATCTACGACTATCTGCGTTTGTTGTTCTCGCGTGCGGGAACCCCGCACTGCCCGGTCTGCGATGCTGTGATCGAGCGGCAGACTACGCAGATGATCGTCGACCAGGTCCTCGCGCATGAAGAAAAAGCCAAATTCCAGGTGCTTGCGCCGGTGGTGCGCACCCGCAAAGGTGAATTCGTCGATTTGTTTGCCGATCTGGCAGCGCAAGGTTTTTCCCGCGCCCGTATCGACGGCGAAATTCATCAGCTCAACGATCCGCCACAGCTGAAAAAGCAGATTAAACACGATATTGATGTAGTGGTCGACCGTTTGCAGGTCAAAGCTTCGCAGAAACAACGCCTGACCGATTCCGTGGAAACCGCACTGCGGCTTGCCGACGGCTTGGTAACGATCGATTTTGTCGACGATCCGGATTCCACCCGGCTGTTTTCCGAGAAATCGGCCTGCCCGAATGGCCATGCCTTGACCATTGATGAATACGAGCCGCGGTCGTTCTCCTTTAACTCGCCCTACGGCGCCTGCCCGTCGTGCGACGGTTTAGGTTCGCGCCATGAAGTTGATGTGGACCTGCTGATTCCGGATCCAGACGCGCCGGCGAACAAAGCCGTGCAACCGTGGTACGCCAGCCCGAACCAGCGTTATTTCATCAAACTCGTCGAAGGCCTGGCGAAAACCCTGAAGTTCGACCCGGAAACACCGTTTTCCCAGCTGACTAAACAGCAGCGCGACGCGTTGGTTAACGGCACGAAGACCGAAGTTCGTGTGCGCTACCGTAACCGCTACGGTCGGCAACGTGATTGGACTGCCCCGTTCGAGGGCGCAGCAGGGTATGTGCGGCGCAAGCTGGATACCGCAGAATCGGATTCGCAAAAAGATCGCTTCATGTCCTATACCCGCCAGGTACCGTGCAAAAAGTGCAAGGGGACGCGCTTAAAGCCGGAGATTCTCGCGGTGCGTTTGGCTTCGACCTCGCACGGGGAGCAATCCATCGCGGGCTTGGCCTCGTTGCCGATCGAAGAAGCCACGCAGTTCCTGGATACTCTGCAACTCGACCACCGCAACGAGATCATCGCCGGGGCAGTGCTGAAAGAAATCCAGGCCCGCCTGCAATTTCTTGTCGACGTCGGCCTGACCTATCTCACGCTCAACCGTGGGGCATCGACGCTGTCCGGTGGTGAGGCGCAGCGCATCCGCTTGGCTACCCAGATTGGTGCAGGCTTGGCGGGCGTGTTGTACGTCTTGGACGAGCCATCGATCGGCCTGCACCAGCGTGATAACCACCGCTTGATCGCGACTTTGCAGCGTTTGCGCGATTTGGGCAACACGTTGATCGTCGTCGAGCATGACGAAGACACCATTCGCGCTTCGGACTGGATGGTCGATATCGGCCCGCGCGCTGGCGAATACGGCGGTCAGGTGGTCTACCAGGGTGAACCGGATGGCATCGAAGGCTGCTCGGAGTCACTGACCGGTGATTATCTGTCTGGCCGCAAGGTGCTGGCGGTGCCGGAATCACGTCGACCAGTGGATAAGGACCGCCAACTAACCGTGGTGGGAGCCCGCGAAAACAACTTGCGCGGCATCAACGTGACCATCCCGTTGGGCGTTTTATGCTGCATCACGGGTGTATCTGGCTCCGGCAAATCTACGGTCATCAACGGAATTTTGGCGAAGACGTTGGCCAACGAGCTCAACCGCGCGCGACAGGTACCCGGCCGGGCCAAGCGCGTGGAGGGCATCGACAACTTGGACAAGATGGTGCAAGTCGACCAGTCGCCAATTGGTCGAACCCCACGCTCTAACCCGGCGACCTATACCGGCGTGTTCGATAAAATCCGCAACCTGTTTGCTGAAACCCAAGAGGCCAAGGTGCGTGGGTATAAGCCGGGGCGGTTCTCGTTTAACGTCAAAGGTGGGCGATGCGAATCGTGTCAGGGCGAAGGCACGCTGAAGATCGAGATGAACTTCTTGCCCGATGTCTTCGTGCCGTGCGAGGTCTGCCAGGGTGCGCGCTATAACCGGGAGACGCTAGAGGTACAGTACAAAGGCAAGAATATCGCCGAGGTGCTCAACATGCCGATCTCGGAAGCTGCCGAATTCTTTGAGCCCATCACCTCGATCCACCGCTATTTGGCCACGCTTGTCGACGTTGGCCTGGGCTATGTGCGTTTAGGCCAATCAGCGACGACGCTGTCCGGCGGCGAAGCCCAGCGCGTGAAGCTAGCCTCTGAGCTGCAGAAGCGTTCGCATGGTCGCACGATTTATATCCTGGACGAGCCGACGACGGGTCTGCATTTCGAAGATATTCGTCGCCTGATGTTGGTGATCCAGGGGCTTGTCGACAAGGGAAATTCGGTGCTGATCATTGAGCACAACCTGGATGTGATCAAGGCTGCGGACTGGATCGTCGACATGGGGCCAGAGGGTGGCTCTGGTGGCGGCACAGTGGTTGCGCAAGGAACGCCTGAAGACGTCGCAAAGGTCGCGGAATCGCACACCGGGCAGTTCCTCGCGGAGATTTTGCAACGCTGATTGTTGGGGCTGAGGTCTGGAGTGAAGTCTGGGCTCCAGGACTGCGGGCGGGTTGGCAGCGATGACAGCGAGGTTTTGCCAACGTCGGCAAGTTATGTTAAGATCAATCGCACTACCACCTAGGGTTCCTTCCAGGGACTTAGGTCGCAAGTGGAGTTTTCTCCCACCTTATGCCGCCACGCAGGCTGGCTACGGGTAAAGGTACGCACAAAGGGTGCAGTTGGCGCCCCTGTGCGTGTTTTTATTGGGGGGATACTTCTTTGTGGCAGGGTAGACGTTTCATTCGCCCCTTTTGAACTTAGGAGTCACACATCAGCGCTGAAGCTCGCATTAATGAGCGTATTCGAGTACCGGAAGTCCGTCTTATCGGTCCTGAAGGTGAGCAGGTTGGTGTCGTTCGTACCGACGACGCCCGCAAGGTTGCTTACGAGGCCGATCTCGATCTAGTTGAGGTTGCGCCGAAGGCAAAGCCACCTGTCGCCAAGATCATGGACTACGGCAAGTTCAAGTATGAACAAGCCCAAAAAGCCCGTGAGTCCAAGAAGAATCAGCAGCAGACCGTCGTCAAGGAGCAAAAGCTTCGTCCGAAAATTGACGACCATGACTATGAGACCAAAAAGGGCAATGTTGTCCGCTTCCTGGAAAAGGGCTCCAAGGTCAAGGTAACCATCATGTTCCGCGGTCGTGAGCAGTCGCGTCCTGAACTTGGTTTCCGCTTGCTGGAACGGTTGGCCAATGACGTCGCAGAATACGGCGTTGTGGAAGCCAAACCGAAGCAGGATGGTCGTAACATGACCATGGTGCTCGGTCCAGTACGCAAGGGCAAGAAATAACGAACCGTCAATTAAGGGATTAAGGAAACTCCATGAAGCAGAAGACCCACAAGGGCACAGCAAAGCGATTCAAGCAGACTGGCTCCGGCAAATTGCGTCGTGAGCAGGCGAATCGTCGCCACCTGCTGGAGCACAAGCCTTCTAAGCGCACCCGTCGTCTGAAGGGTGACGTTGACGTTGCTCAGGCTGATCAGAAGCGCATCAAGCGTTTGCTTGGCAAGGCCTAAAGGCCCGCTCGTTTCATCCCACATCAGTACCAACAACAAGATTTAAGGAAGTTTCACCGTGGCACGAGTAAAGCGGTCCGTTAACGCCAAAAAGAAGCGTCGCACAATCCTGAAGTCCGCCAAGGGCTACCGGGGTCAGCGCTCCCGCCGCTACCGCGTAGCGAAAGAGCAGTGGCTGCACTCCATGACCTACGCTTACCGCGACCGTCGCGCGCGTAAGTCGGAGTTCCGCAAACTGTGGATCCAGCGCATCAATGCTGCAGCTCGCATGAACGACATCACCTACAACCGTCTGATCCACGGCCTGCGTCTGGCTGAGATCGAGGTTGACCGCAAGATGCTTGCCGAGTTGGCTGTCAACGACTTCGACACCTTCTCCGCGCTCTGCGAGGCTGCCAAGTCCGCACTGCCTGCCGACGTCAACGCACCGGCAAACGCATAAAGAATCTGCGCATCTTCGCGCAGGTTTCTACGTAACGCAATTGTTGCGCCACACGCCCTCGGATAAACTCCGGGGGCGTTTTGCTGTTACGAGACTGCCCTTGAGTTCAAACCTTGAGTTCAAAAGAGCGCCGAGCAGGGTAGTAGGCCTGCACACAGTAAACACAATAATCTGCATTCATCACGATCCCGTAGACTAATCCACCATGACGCTAGATTTCTCCGAGCCGTTTACCGAACGTACCCCGCGCGTATCCCGCGCTGCGAAGCTCCACCGCGCCGCAGCACGGAAAAAAGAACAGCGCTTCCTCATCGAAGGCGAAAATTCCGTCGACGCCGCGGTATCCACCGGGGCAGCCACCGATGTCTTCGTCACCGAATCGGCCGCGCAGCGCTTCGAGCACATCGTCACCACCGCCGGTTTTATGGACGTCTATATCCACCCGATCACTGATGGTGCCGCGAAATTGCTGTCCGAAACCACCACGACCCCGGGTATTTTCGCTGTCTGTTTGCCAGTGATGTTCTCCGCCGGGAAAATCATTAAATCTTCGCCACGGTTGCTCACGGTGCCGGTAGAAACTTCTGAGCCCGGCAACGCCGGCACACTAATTCGTGTCTCCGATGCCTTGGGCGCCGACGGCGTCGTTTTTGCCGGCCACACAGTGGACCCGCACTCCAACAAAGTCGCCCGCGCGTCTGCCGGATCACTGTTTCATAC
>NZ_JAPJNQ010000070.1 GCF_030826625.1 Corynebacterium sp.
TATCGAAACGAGGCTTCACCCGGGTAACAGATACACCACGCTAGCGGACGCAACCGGTGCATCACTTGCGTCGAAACATATTTCGGTGCCTCGTTGTGAAGTTTGGCAGAGGTCATTTTCTGTTTTGGCGGGAGCACCGACAGCGTAATCAATTCCCAGCACTGTGAAGAAGATCATCGATAATCCGCTTACCGAAATCACCGGAAGATATAATAGGGAGGTTTTCTTTTGCGATAGCACGTGAGCTAGCACAATGATGCAGGCTAGCCCGGTTGCGAATAAAATCGTGCTCAAAAGACTGACAATTGAATTGAAGTAATTAAGTTGCGTAGGGATAGCATTGATTACTTCACGTGCAGGACTGATGAGCCACGTTGTCCACAGGATGGCTTTAAGGAAAAGAAATAGATAGAGAGTAATTGCACTTAAAAGTACGGCAATAATGGGGTGCAATGATCGGACGGTGAACGCGAGCAATGCTGATGCTAGTGCAACCACAAAAAGAAATGCTATGCAATTGAGGAAGACCAGCAGGAAAGGTATAGAAATAGTTCCACTGTCTATGGTGGCTTTGAATAGCAGTGGGCTTATTCCGGCGATAACAGCGATGGTCCCAATAAGCGTGGGGCAAGCGACGAGTGCCCTTATTTGAATGAGAATTGGGCGCTTGCCAAGAGGCGAATTCGTCAGAGTTTTGGGGCTGTAAAGCGCCGATACGTTAAATGAAACGACGACGGCAATGCCCATAGCGAGAAAGAATAAGAGGAATCGGAGCGACGCTTCCACGTCCGCCCAGCGGATGTAGGCCAATCCCAAAGTTTGCACTGAGATGAATAAGGAGGCACCAAATGCACCGATAACCCAGACCCAGCCGAGGACAGGGAAGGCTGGCGAACCCAACTTATAAAGAATCATCGTTTACATCTTTTCCATCATTTTGCTGCTTGAGCATGGTCAACACGTCTTCAAGCAGATCTTGGCTAGCGCTAGTGTTACTGACAGTTGCTAGGGCCTTTGCCTTCAGCGCAGACCAAGGGCCGTCATAGCTAGTTACTCCACGGTCCAGCGCAATGACGGATGTATCTGTCGAGATTTCCTCCAGGTCATTGGTGAGGTGCGTGGACAAAATTATTTTCGTAGAGTCCGAAAGGGTACTCAGTGTTTGGCGGATATCTTTTCGAATTGACGGGTCTAAACCGGCTGTCGGTTCGTCCAAGAATAGGATTTTTGGGTGGTGGAGGATCGCGGCAGCAATTCCCAATCTGCGGTTTTGTCCACCTGATAGCGTTTTGGTTTTCTTTCGCTCCATCCCATTCAAATTCACCAGCGATAATGCTTCGGGTATGCGTTTGCGTATCGCCACTTTATCCATGCCAGAGACCCAACCTGAATAGGCAAGGGCATCGTGACAGGTCATCGAAGGTACAAAATTGACGTCTTGCGGGACATAGCCGATTTGTTCGCGGAAATTTTGCAGGTTGCGCCCCTTTAATGGTGCGCCGTTATAATAAACAATGCCGGAACTGGGTTTGTCTATGCTGCAGAGGACTTTGATAAGAGTCGATTTACCGCTGCCATTGGCACCGATGATGGCGGTTACCGATTGGCTAAAGGAACCCGAAAAATCTGTAACCGCGGTATGACGTGTTCCTTTGTCGGAGAAATGTTTGTTTATATGCTCAGCGCTGAACATTATCGCGTCCTTCTTGCATCCTTAGCCAATATGTTGTTATATCTCGTCCCACATTCCAGGTCGGAAGTCGATGAGTGTCTGGGCCTTTTGTGGCTGTGGTAACAGCAGACATAATCATCGCTTTTATACTTGCGGAAGGCTTCATGTCGATTCCTTCCATGACTATGAAGTGATTTATATCTCCAGTTGGAACTGGTGTTGTTTAGATTACTGCAATTGTGACGGGGGAGCAATTCATTTATCGATTCTATTTAGAAAATTTCTTTGTGAAATGCCCCAGATTTTCCATCTGCGCAATCGGAACGAATCCCCGGGTACTTCAATGTAAGTAAAATCGCATACAGGTTTACGGGGAGCCGAAAAATCTGGAGCTGAGTTGTGGTTTTGGCGGGGGTATGTCGAAATTTCGTCGTAATGAGGAGCACAGCACTCGAGGGCTTGTTGTGAGAACGGGGTTTGTGGAGCTGGTTTTGCCTCGTCGTTGCGCGGGATGCGGAAAAGCTGGTGAGCGTTTGTGCCGACAATGCCGTAAGCTGCTGGCTCAGCCACCTCGTCGCATCGCCCCGAAGGCTGGTGTGCTCGCGCCGGTATACGCTTGTGGTGGCTATGGTGGCCCGCACCGCGAAGTCATCCTAGAGATGAAAGAACGTAATAATCGCGCGATCCGTCCTTATATTGCCGCGGTGGTGCGGGCAGCGGTAGAAACCTTGCAGGCGCGCGGGGAGTTTTCACATCGTGTGGTGTTGGTTCCAGCCCCCACCCGTGCGCGCTCAGCCAGGCTGCGCGGCGGTGATCCAATGACGCAGTTGTGCCTGGGCAGTGGGTTCCCGGTCATCGAAGCGGTACGCTTGGCACCCGTGATGCCAGATCAATCCGCGCTCAACCGGGATGATCGGCTCCACAACGTCCGTGGCAATGTGCAGTTATTGCGCGAGCTACCGCCCGGAGTGGAAATCGTTGTGATTGATGATGTGCTGACGACTGGAGCGACCTTGGCCGCGACCGTCGACACGCTTATTTATGCTGGTGCGGACGTTGCTGGGTGTGTGGTTTTGGCGGCTGCTTAAAGGTAGAAAAGCGCTGAAAATTTTTTCCAATTAAGCGCTAATTCCCAGTCCAAACCCAGGTCAAACTAGTTCGCGGTTGATATAATAAAAGTAGAGCAACCGAGATGAAAGGGAAAGATATAGCTATGACGAACAACACTAACGACGCTCAAGCCCCAGAAGCACAGGTTACGATCACTGGTCGTAACGTCGAGGTGCCGGAGCACTTCGCTGAGCGTGTTAATGAAAAGCTCTCCCGCATCGAAAAGCTGGACCCAACGCTGACGTTTTTCCACGTGGAGTTGAAGCAGGAGCAGAATCCACGCCGTGAAGCGCAGGGTTCCCGCATTCAGATCACCGCTACTGGTAAAGGCCACCTGCTGCGTGCTGAGGCGAAAGAAGATTCGTTCTACGCCGCTTTGGAGACCGCGCTGCAGAAGATGTCCCGCAGCCTGCGCAAGGTAAAGGTGCGCCGAGAGGCCGCCAAGTCCGGCCACCGCGCGCCGAAGGGTACTGGCGAGTTGGCTGCTGAAATGGTTGCTGCTGCGAAGGCAGAAGCACAAGAACAGGCAAAGCAGTCACAGTACGACATTGACCCATACGCTGATTCCGTCGAAGATATCGAGCCAGGTCAGATCGTTCGTGAAAAGGAGCATGCCGCTGTTCCGATGAGCGTCGACGATGCCCTGTCAGAAATGGAACTGGTCGGCCACGACTTCTACCTGTTCATCAACAGCGAGAACAACCGTCCGTCGGTGGTTTACCGTCGTCACGCATTCGACTACGGCTTGATCTCCTTGACCGAGGGCGACGAGAACTAACCTCGCACAAATACCCCTGATCGGGTTCTGTTATAGAGCTAGAAGATCAGCCGAATTGCCCGCCCAGGCCGATGAAACCCTAGTGTGTTGCTCATTAACATCGGCCTAGGGCAATTTTTTGTTGCTGCGCGCGTAGAATAGCCCAGAGCAAAACCTATTCGTGACTTTAAAGGATGGCACACCTGTGTTTGGACTTTCTAAGCTTCTCCGGGCTGGTGAAGGCAAGACCGTCAAACGCCTGAAGAAAATTGCCCAAGACGTCATGGCGCTCGAGGACGAGTATGCCGCACTGTCTGATGAGGCATTGAAGGACAAAACGGGCGAATTCCGCAAACGGCTAGCCGATGGTGAAGATCTCAACGACATCATGCTTGAAGCATTCGCGGTAGCCCGCGAAGCTTCCTGGCGCGTTCTCGACCAGAAGCACTTCTTAGTGCAGATCATGGGCGGCGCCGCCCTGCACTTCGGCAACGTCGCTGAGATGCGCACCGGTGAAGGTAAAACCCTGACCTCCGTGCTTCCTGCTTACCTCAATGCGCTGGAAGGCAAGGGCGTCCACGTCGTCACGGTCAATGATTACCTGGCGAAACGTGACGCCGAAATGATGGGCCGTGTCCACCGCTGGTTGGGTCTGGAAGTCGGCGTGATTCTTTCGCAGATGCGCCCCGAAGAACGCCGTGAAGCATATGCCGCTGACATCACCTACGGCACCAACAACGAGCTCGGCTTCGACTATCTGCGCGACAACATGGTCCGCCAGCTCAAAGACTCGGTACAGCGTGGCCACAATTTCTGCATCGTCGACGAGGTGGACTCGATTCTTATTGACGAAGCCCGTACTCCGCTGATCATCTCTGGGCCCGTCGACGGCAGCTCGCAATACTATTCGGTGTTTGCTCAGTTGGCGCCGCGCATGCGCGAAGGCAAGCACTATGAGGTCGACCACCGCAAACGCACCATCGGTATTACCGAAGACGGTGTGGAATACGTCGAGGACCAACTGGGCATCGACAACCTTTATGCCCCAGAACATGCGCAACTGGTCTCATTTTTGAACAACGCACTGAAAGCCAAAGAGCTGTTCGTGCGCGATAAGGACTACATCGTCCGCGAGGGCGAAGTCATGATCGTGGACGGCTTCACCGGCCGCGTGTTAGCCGGACGTCGCTTCAGCGAAGGTATGCACCAGGCGATCGAGGCTAAAGAAAAAGTCGAGATCAAAAACGAAAACCAGACGCTGGCGACGGTTACGCTGCAGAACTACTTCCGTCTCTACGACAAGATTTCCGGCATGACCGGTACTGCAGAGACCGAAGCTGCCGAGCTGAACTCGATTTATAAGCTCGACGTCGTACCGATCCCGACGAACAAGCCCAACCAGCGTGAAGATCACCCGGACCGGATCTACAAAACCCAGGAAGCGAAGTTCTCCGCGGTGGTCGAAGACATCGCAGAACACGTCTCCGTCGGCCAGCCCGTGCTCGTGGGTACCACCTCCGTTGAGCGCTCCGAATATCTCTCGCAGCTGTTGACCCGCAAGGGCATCGAGCACAACGTGTTGAACGCCAAATACCACGAAGAAGAAGGCAACATCATCGCGCGTGCGGGCCTGCCTGGCAACGTCACCGTCGCGACGAACATGGCTGGCCGTGGTACCGACATCGTGCTGGGTGGTAACCCAGAAGTTATTCTGGATATGCGCCTGCGCCAACGTGGCCTGGATCCATTCGATGACGAAGAGGCCTACCAGGAAGCCTGGGACAACGAAATCGAAGAGGAAAAGGCGAAAAGCAAGCGTCGCGGCGACGAAGTGCGCGAATCCGGCGGTTTGTACGTGCTGGGCACCGAACGCCACGAGTCACGTCGTATCGACAATCAGCTGCGTGGCCGTTCGGGACGCCAGGGTGACCCAGGTGAAACCCGGTTCTACCTGTCCATGCGAGATGAGCTGATGGTGCGCTTCGTCGGCCAGTCCATGGAAAACATGATGAACCGCCTCAACGTTCCGGATGATGTTCCTATCGAGGCGAAGATGGTTTCTAATTCCATCAAGGGTGCCCAGGCCATGGTGGAAAACCAGAACTTCGAGATGCGCAAAAACGTCCTGAAGTACGACGAAGTGCTCAATGAGCAACGCAAAGTTGTTTACGGCACCCGCCACGAAATTCTGACCTCACAGGATATTTCTTCGCACGTGCGCAAGATGATCGATGACACCATCGGCGCTTACGTTTCCGGAGCCACCGCGGTCGGTTATGTCGAAGACTGGGATCTCGACGAGCTGTGGAACGCGTTAAACACTCTGTACGAGCCAACCATTCGCTGGCAGGAGCTGGTCGACGGCACTGAATACGGAGCTGCCGGTGAGCTGAGCGCCGAACAGCTTCGCGAGGCCGTGACCGCTGATGCGCAAAGCGAATACGACGAGCTGGAAAAAGCCGTTGCGGATATCGGTGGCGATGAGCAGATGCGCAATACCGAACGCATGATCATCTTGCCGGTCATCGACCAGAAATGGCGCGAGCACCTCTACGAGATGGACTATCTCAAAGAAGGCATCGGCTTGCGAGCTATGGCGCAGCGTGATCCACTGGTGGAATACCAGAAGGAAGGCGGCGACATGTTCAATGCCATGAACGAGGCCATCAAGGAAGAAACCGTGCGCCAGTTGTTCATGCTCCGTAAGCGCTTTGCACAGCAGGACCAGCCAGAAGCCGATCCGGGCACCCCGATTCAGTCGGCTGGTGGCGGAGGTGCCACTAACAGCGTAATGGGCGGTTAATGCGCCGGATTTCTAGCGTGCCGGATTTTCTGGTGCGCCGGATGGCTTGGTTCTGGGGAATTAGGCTCCGGGTTAGCTAACCCGACAGCACCCGCAAGCTAACAAGCTGTTCGCCACTGCACACGGCAGTAAAACCGTAGCGGCGGCGGCTTTGCGCCGCGCCAATCAGTGCGGTGCCGAATAATTCCCAGCCATCGGTTTCGGTCGACGATGGGCGGCTGTGTAGAGACTTCACCGCCACAGGGCCGGAAATTTTTTCTGCCCCCGATCCACGTCGCCGGGCGGCAATATGGATGCGCACTGCAGAACCAAAACGCGAGTGGCGCACCTGGTGGCCTGGTCGCACGCCACTGATTACCTCTAATGCAATCTGCAACAGAGGTGCATAACGATGTAAAACGTCAATGTCTGTCACGTCATGTGCAGGATCGCGCTCCGGTTCGTCAGGAATATAGACGCGCAAATGTGCATATCCTGGTATGGCAGCCAGCATGGTATCCCCCCTGGAAAGTACTGAAAGAGGTACTGTATCCAGTGTGCCTGGTCGCAACCGACCTGTGTGGAATTTAGTGCAAAAATGCACACCAGGCCCTTAAACTGGGCTCCCCAAAACAGGGGAGTCGATGATGGGGCAGAAGCAAAATGGGCAACAAAATGGGCAAAAGGAAGAATAATATATGCGTGGATTAATCCTGGGCTATACCGGAGTGCTGGACGGCTCCGAAGAAGATCAGCGCCGCTGGCGCAACCTGCTCGGTGCAGCCCGTTCGAACGGCGTTGCTACCGCAATACTGTCTAACCACCCCGGTGGGCCGGAAGCTGAATCTATCCGTGAATGGGAATACCGCGGCATCGTCGATGCGGTGCTGCTTTCCGGTGAAATCGGCATGGAAAAACCAGAAATGGGTGCTTTCCAGCACGCAGCCGCCGCCATGGATTTGCCGCTGAACGATTGCGTGATGGTCGATGATGGCATCGACAATGTGCGGGCCTCGGTCGGCTATGGCATGGTTGGTGTGCTCTACACCCAATTCGACCGTTCTGGGGTCGAAATCCAAGCTATTTTTGATATCGACGGAGAATTCTAAGATGCGCATCTACCTGCCTGCGACATTTAGCCTGCTGAAAAAATGCGCGGAAGATGGAGAATTCCCCGCCCAAGGTGGGTGGGCATTCGCCCTGACCGCGGCATTGCGGGATTACTTCGAATCAGGTGAGGAAGAAGAAATCGAGATGATCGCTTTTGACTCCGCAGCCGAGGCTTCCTTGCGCTTATTAGCTGCTGGCGATTCCGAGCTCCCTCACCGTCGCGTCGTGATCTCTGCTGATGTTCCGGAAGCACACTGTACCCCGGACCCAGAAATGGGCGAGCCGGTGATCAAGCTCGACCCTGCCGTCATTCAGGTGCGCGATTTCGCCGCCATTCATATGGACGTCGCTGATGCCGAAGAAGCCACCGCGAAAGCCATTGAGCTCATTGACGCCGCAGATCTAGGCGACGAAGATGCTGAACTCGCCGTCGGTGATGCGCAAGATAATCTCATGGCTTATTACGATGCCGATGAACTCAACGCGTTGGTGCAGCTGAGCAACTAGTCCGAACAACTAGTTGCGGTGTTAATTGCTGCGCTAGTCTTCCCAGTCGACGCTAGTTTTCCCAGTCGACGTTAGTGCGCAGCGCTTCTAACAACCTGCGCACGGCGTCGCGACGCTGCCGGGTCGGTGCTAGTTCTGGATCATCCGCAGCAATCGCGTCCAGCGCGCATTCCGGATCGGCCGGGGGACCGATATGCGAACAACCGCGCGGGCAATCCTCAGTGATCTCATCGAGGTCAGAGAATACCTCCAACACAGTCTCAGAATCGACGTGTGCCAGCCCGAACGAGCGGATGCCGGGGGTATCAATTAACCAGCCGGAATGGCTACCGTTGTGGCTACCGTGTTCAGAGGGCGCGCTGCCGTCGCCCAGCTCGGTCGGTAGCCGCAGTGCAACCGATTGCGTGGAGGTATGTCGACCCCGGCCGATGGCAGAAACCTCGCCCGTAGCCCGGTCCGCCTCCGGCACCAAGCGGTTGACCAGGGTGGATTTCCCAACCCCAGAATGACCGATCAAGGCCGTGCGGTGGCCCGCAACGAGCCCGGCAACGTCGGCAAGCTCATCAGAGGTGCCCGCGTGCACGATGGTGATATCTAGGTCTGCGAACTGCGCAGCGAATTCAGAGGGGTCGGCCAGATCCGTTTTGGTCAGGCACAAAATTGGATTGATATTGCCCACGAATGCAGCGATCAATGCGCGTTCGACAAACCCCGTGCGCGGTGGGGGATCGGCGACCGCGGTGACGATCAACATCTGATCCGCATTGGCGACGACGATGCGCTCATAGGGGTCGGTGTCATCGGCGGTACGACGCAGCACAGAGCTACGCTCGGCGAGTTTCACGATCCGGGCCAAGGTGTCTTTTTTGCCAGAAGTATCACCGACGACCCCGACACGATCGCCAACCTCGATGGGGGTGCGGCCCAGCTCGCGGGCGCGCATGCACACCACATCCGGTCCATCATCTAAGGCAACGGTCCAACGCCCGCGGTCTTTGCCAATCACCATTCCGAAAACGGCATTTTTATGTTGCGGGCGATTTTTCGTCCGCGGTTTCGAGCCCTTTCCGGGGCGGATTTTGACGTCCGATTCATCCCAATCACGCCGGGCCATCTAGTACACCATCGCTTCCCACATGTCGGCGAAACCCGGCAGAGTTTTTGCCGTGGTGTCGATGTTTTCTATTTCGATGCCCTTCACTCGCAGGCCGATGATGGCACCGGCGGTGGCCATGCGGTGGTCGTGATACGAGTGCCAGCGGCCAGCGTGCAATGACGCGGGACGGATCAACAGGCCGTCGGCAAGCTCCTGGCAGTCGCCACCGATGCGGTTGATTTCGGTAGCCAGGGCGGAGAGTCGGTCAGTTTCGTGACCGCGCAGGTGAGCAATGCCGGTCAACGTCGACGGGCTGGTGGCAAGTGCCGCCAGGGCAGCGACCGTCGGAGTGAGCTCACCGATATCGCCCATGTCGCGCTCGATGCCGCGCAGCTGGCCGTCGGCGGGGCCGGTCACGCGCAACTCACCACTTTCCGTGCGCACCACGTCGCAGCCCATTTCCTGCAAGATCGGGCGAATTTCTTCGCCGGGCTGTGTGGTGTGAGCAGGCCACTGGGGGATGCTGACCGTGCCACCGGTGACTGCTGCGGCTGCCAAAAATGGGGTGGCATTGGAGAGATCAGGTTCGATATCCCAGGTGCCACCACGGATCGGACCGGGGTGGACGTGCCACTCGTTTTCGGCGACATCGACGCGCACCCCGGCATCGCGCAGCATCTCTACGGTCATGGTGATGTGCGGTATTGATGGCAATGAACTGCCGATATGGCGTACAGTGATGCCTTCGGTGTAGCGGGCGGCAGAAAGCAACAGGCCAGAGACGAATTGGGAAGAACCAGAGGCATCAATCTCAACAACGCCGCCTGCCGGCACCCCGGCACCGACAATGCGAAACGGCAGATGCTCGCCATCGACGGTGACTCCGAGTGCGCGTAGCCCGTCGAGAAGCGGCCCGATGGGGCGGGCACGGGCCTGCTCATCGCCGTCGATTTCCACCGTTCCCGTAGCCAGCGCGGCCAGTGGAGGCAGAAAGCGCATGACTGTACCGGCGAGCCCGCAGTCAATTTTCGCGGGTTGTAGGGAGGCAGGTTCGACGGTGATGCGGTCGGATTCTTCGGTGACTCCGATGCCCATGTTGCGCAGCGCTTGTGCCATGCGCTGGGTATCGCGGGAATGCAGTGGGCGCAGAATCGTGGAGGGACGATCGGCTAGACTGGCAAGAACCAAGGCGCGGTTGCTCAACGATTTGGATCCGGGAATCGCTTGCACGTGCGAAACCGGGTGTTCGGCGTACGGGGCAGCCCAGAATTTGTTCATGCAGGCCATACTAGTAGACGAGACTTGTGGACGAGCTCACCCCGGAAAGGACACGTGGATGAGAACGCAGCTCAATGGCGATCCGGCGGCCGGTGTGCCGCCCGATACGACGGAGATCGTTGCTACCCAGCAGACGGCGTCGTCCAGCGCGCAACAGGCGTCGGCAAGCACCAGCTTTGAAGATGCAGCGATGCCGTTGTTGGACCAGCTATATGGCGGGGCGCTGAAAATGACGCGCAACCCGCAGGATGCCGAAGACCTGGTGCAGGAGACTTATCTGAAAGGTTTTCAGAATTTCGAGAAGTTCACCCCGGGGACCAACCTGAAGGCGTGGCTGTATCGGATCATGACGAACACCTACATCAACAACTACCGCAAAAAGCAGCGGCAACCACTGCAGACCAGCGCGGATGAGCTCACCGATAGCCAGTTGTATACCACCTCCGGGCACGATTCCGCGGGACTGGTTTCTGCGGAGGTTGAAGCACTGGCCGCGATGCCCGACACGACGATTGCCGCGGCTTTGAATGATCTATCCGAGGAATATCGGCGCGTGGTTTATTACGCTGATGTCGTCGGCTTGGCGTATAAGGAAATCGCCGACGTGCTGGAAATTCCGCTAGGAACTGTGATGAGCCGGCTGAACCGGGGAAGAAAAAAGCTTCGCGAGGCGTTAAAAGAAGTAGCCGCAGATCAGGGTATCGCTGCCGCGCAAGCTGCGGTGAACGAAGCCGCAGAGCTTGCGGCTGCAGAGACGACGCCGACGAAGAAGAAGCCAGCACACAAGAAACCAGCGACAAGCGCAGCGA
>NZ_JAPJNQ010000071.1 GCF_030826625.1 Corynebacterium sp.
AATCTAGGGAATTGGCGACACGCCGTAAAAAACACACTTTTTGTCGTTTAACCCTCTTTTTGTCTACCCACCGGGAGTGACCAGGGGTTAAAGGGGGGGTAAACGACAAAATGTGGTGTTTTTCGGCGCGTCGGGTGTCTTCGTCGATGTGTCGGGTATTTGGTCCTCTTTTGCAAATAGTGCCGCTAAAACCGGCCTTTTCTGTTCACTATTTGCAAAAGAGGACCATAACCGTCACCCACTAATGCTGATCCTCCCGAGCTTCCAGTTTCTACATATCGAAGGCGCTGCTTCGCGCGCATGCTCGGCTTTTGCTGTGCCTGCCCTTCTTTGAGATACTCCCTATAAGAAAAACAAATAATAATCATAGCTTTATATAACTTATTTTTTATCCAGCGTGCCAAAGCTCGCTCGCAAATATCTGAATGCAGAACTCTACAAGCAGAACATTCGTCTATGTACAGAACATGCGTTAAATAACGCCAGCTAATTAAAGGAGGTATTCTCGTGTCTTCCACGGCGAAAGTGCCACTAACTTTCGCGGAACTCGCCCCAGAGCAATCACCAGATTTGGTGTATTTCTCCAGCGTTTCTGAAAACACACACCGGTTCATCCAAAAGCTCGATCGCCCTGCGGTACGAATTCCCGTGCAGCCCCGCAAAGAGGGTATGATTCGGGTTTCGCGCCCATACGTTTTGATCACGCCAACCTACGGCGGCGGCGACCGTCGTCGCGCCGTCCCCAAGCAGGTTATTGCATTCCTGAACGACGAAACCAACCGTAGCTTCATACGCGGCGTCATTACCTCGGGAAACACCAATTTCGGTAGCGATTTTTGCATTGCCGGAGCAATCATTTCATCTAAATGCCAGGTCCCGGAGCTGTACCACTACGAGCTGTTGGGAACAGACCGTGACGCCGCCATCGTGCGCGAAGGCCTGGATAAATTCTGGAAGGAGCATTAATTAATGACCATCTACGACTACTCCGCTACCCCAACAGCGTTTCGTCACGACCCTGAAGTGCGTTTGCGCCCGGTCAACTGGAACCGCACGCAGGATGAGAAAGATCTCGAGGTGTGGAACCGTCTGACCTCGAATTTCTGGCTGCCAGAAAAGGTGCCGCTGTCGAATGATCAGACGGATTGGCGCAGGCTCAGCGAGATAGAGCGTGAACTCACCATGAAGGTGTTCACTGGGTTGACGATGTTGGATACTGTGCAGGCCTCGGTTGGCGAGGTTAGCCAGATCCAGGATGCGCGTACCGAACACGAAGAAGCCGTCTACACGAATATCGCTTTCATGCAGGCGGTGCACGCGAAGTCGTATTCCTCGGTGTTTTCCACGTTGTCGAATACTGCAGAAATTGATGCGGCCTACAAGTGGGCAGTGGATAATGATGTTCTGCAGGCGCGTTCCAAGGCGGTGCTGCAGCATTATTACGGTGATAATCCGCTCAAGCGCAAGGCGGCTGCCACCCTTTTGTCGTCGTTCTCGCTCTACGCTGGTTTTTATCTGCCGCTGTTTTTCGCCTCTCGTGGCAAGCTGATGAACACCGCAGACATGGTGCGCCTCATTCTGCGTGATAAGGCGGTGCACGGCTACTACTCGGGCTATAAATTCCAGCGTGGTTTGGAAACTTACGACGCCACCACCCAGGAGCAAGTGAAACAGTTCGTCTACGAGCTTCTCGACGAGCTCTACGAGCTGGAGTTGAGTTATTCCGAAGAGCTGTACCGCCCTTTGGCGCTTTACGACGACGTCGTGAACTTCATTCGCTATAACGCGAATAAAGCGCTGATGAACCTGGGCCTGCCGCAACGGTTTAGCGATGAAGAAGCAACGGTGAAACCGGAAATTCTGGCGGCGCTAACGCCGGGTTCGGATGAAAACCATGATTTCTTCTCTGGTTCAGGCTCGGCTTATGTGATTGGTAAGGCAGAGGAAACTGAAGACGACGACTGGGATTTCTAAGAATTTCCTGAAATTTGAATTCGTTTTCAAAAGCGCCTGTTCTTTGCTTTGAGCAGTAACTGCACCTTCAGTCGCCCCTATTTTGTGGGGGTGTCTGGGGGTATTCTTTAGAGTTAACCCTTACTTAATTTTCAGCTGTAGGTTAACCTTTCTTCGGTTATATATGTCAATACTATTGCATTCCGAGGAGATGATTGTGGCAGCTAAGAAATCCCGCCGGATTAGCTCGGTGGGTATCGCGCTGGGACTGTTCAGTTTGGTACCAGCGATGTCCCCTATTGCCGGGGCACAGACAGAACAAACGCCAGGTGGTGCCGAACAAGCACAAACTGTTGCTACTGAAAACGGTAAAGGTAGCTTGAACTGGGCATTGCGCGATTCCTTCCTGCGCTACTCATTGGGTGCAACCAATGTCACTGGTGGTGCCACCAAGATCTATAACAACGGAACCGACCAGCCATCGTCGGAAAGCGACACCGTTGAGCAATACTACAAGTTCAACTTGAAAAAGGCTGGCTTCGAGGACGCTACACAGATTACTCGTGCAGAGTTCGAAGGAAGCATCGAGTATTTCAAGTACTGCGAGGGTCGCCCGGCCGAGCGCGGAAACTGTGCGTTGGAGCTGACCATTAAAGATCCCACGATCGTGTTGAGCTCAGAAGGCTCCTACGTGGAAGCTGACGTGCGCTCGAAGCAGTACCCAAGCGGTGAAATTTTCGAAAAAGAAGATGCGAAGATCGCTCAAGCTTGGACGAAGACCGCTAAGTTCGAAGAAAAAGATGGCAAAGTCTCCTGGAGTGGAATCACTACCTCGCTGACTGAAGACGGCGTGCACACCTTCTCTAATTTCTATGACTTGGGTGGCCCGCTGGCCCCATTGAGCTTCGAATATGAGGGTAAAGGCGCACGCCCTGGCAATGACACAGCACCGCTTACTATCGGTGAGCGTTACCGTTCCAGCCAGGTTGTAGGTACGGACACCATGATTGGTCTCCAGGATTATGTAGCACTAGCTACGCGTGTTTCCACTGAAGATAAAGCCGCAGTCGAGCTCATCGATCCAACAACCATGCAAGCAGTGGGAACTCCACTGGAAACCCCGTTGCAGTACAACCAGGCGCTTCTTTTCACCCAGGGTGCGGGTAATCGTATTTACTGGGTAGAGGGACAAAATCTCAAGGCTGCCACTGCTTCGGCAGCAGGTTGGTCTGCACCGGAAATGATTGCTGAAGGCATTGGTGTCGAGCCTGCTGGTATTGCTTACGATGCTGCCAACGATCGGGTAGGAATTATCGCACGCGGCACCAACGATAATGACTCGACGCTGACCTGGGTTACTGCTGCCGGTGAAAAAACAACTGCGACGCTGACTGCACCGCAAGACGTGGTGAAGGCCCACGATGAAGAGCTCTTCCTTTACGGTAAGGGCTTTAACCGAAACCTTTATGGTGAGGTTGGAATTACGGGCCTGCCTACAAGCATGAGTGTCATGCCAGACGGCAATGTTTTATATTTGCCGGCGGTTGCAGTCGATCGTGAAAGTGGGGGTAGTTACCGTGTGCCACCGGTGTTGATTCAACCGAACGGTGAAGCGAAGTTGGCAACAGGTGGAACTCACCTCGGTGAAAAAACTGGCGATTCTACTTATGCGACCGAAATGGCAACAGACGGTACGAATGTAGCTTTCTACAGCCATGACAGCAATAACTCAGGTATGCAGTTCTTCCGTTATGAGAATGGTGAGTTGAAGCCACAATCTGAGCGAGGCTTGGTTGGTGACCTCAAGAAGATCTCTGAGGTTGCATTCGTTGGCGATAAAGCTCTGATCACCAATGAGGTTACTTCGAAGTTGAGCTGGGTAGATCCGGTGACTAAGCAGATTACCGACAGCATTACACTGCCAAACCAAAAAGGTTCTGCTGATCATCATCGTAACCTGCTGAAGTGGAATGACAAGTTGTTTGCCTATTCCATTGAGACAGATAATGAAACGTATAAAGAGCACGCTGTCATCCTGCGTTTGGATTCCACTGATCCACAGGTCGGCGACCACACTGAGCAGGTAGAGCCGGAGAGCCCAGTGGAGCCACCAGCGCCTACAGAGCCGCAAAAGCCGGAAACTCCAGAAAAGCCGGAAACCGAAACTGAAGGACAAGCTGGGGCTGAGGGCAAGAAGCCAGCCGGCGAAGCGAAGCCTGAAAAACCAGCCGGTGAAGCGAAGCCAGAGAGCCCAGTAGAGCCAGCAGCGCCAGCAGGTAACGGCAAGGCTGAGAAGCCAGCCGGTGAAACGAAGCCATCGACCGAGCCAACCGAGCAAGAGTCCGTCGACGAGCAACAGCCGCCGGCTGACGACAACAAGGAGCAAGGCGACAAGAAGGGCAAAGAATCCCAGAAATCGCCAAGCATTTGGCAGCGCATAACTGGATTCTTCTCAAACACCTTCGAGAAGATCATCAAGTTCTTCAACTGGTTGTTCAATCTGCCACGCGTATTTTTCTCCTCCTAACGGCTAAGGCAACAACACTAGTGCCATCTACGCACTAGCACTTGCGCCGAGTCGCTCTGGTGTGAACTGGGGCGTCGAACAAATTCGACCTCTATTTCCACTTGCCCAAATTTTCACCCCTCCTTATTGAAAGGCCCAATCATGCGTATTAAATCCCGCGCTGGACGTATTGTTCTTTCGGCTCTGACCGCCTCCTCCATTATGTTGGGTGCAGGCGCTGTTGCTACTGCCGCACCAGTCACACCAGCCGAAACCCCTGATGCGGTAGCTCCACAGGCGACACAGTCAACTTCTGTGCCGGACGTTAACCACGGTTGTAAAGTTCCAGAAACACTGGACCAGCGGAAATCCAATGTGCAACTGGACGTCACCTACTCGCCAGAGCCAATTGACCCGACCAAGGAAACCAAATTCAACTTCAAGGGCAAAGGCTATACGCAAGACGAACCCGCAGCGCGCCATGGCGTATACCTCATCATCATTGATAACGCTAAGTGGAAGCTCAACAAGTGCTTGGGTATTTCCGGCCAGGGCGATGGCTTGGTCGAGCGTTGGATCACCCGTGCAGAGATCAAAGATGGCGACTGGGAAAAAGAAATCGTCGTTCCGCCAGAAACCTTCCAGCCTGGCAAGACCTACACCGTCGGTGTGGCCGCTGCTCACGGTCCGGTTCTGACCGAGCGGTATTTCGACCGCGGCATCAATATTAAGGTCCCGGATGCGCCGAAAATCGAAAATATCGCCGCTCCCACCAACCTGAAAGCCTCGGTCGACGCCCGGAACAACGTGAAGCTGACCTGGGATTTTGAACACAACCTGCCTAACATGCGCTGGCGTACCACTCTGCGCTGCATCACTAGCTGTGACCGCATGCTTCGTGATACCCGCCAGCACGACGTGAACTCGGGCGTCGCACGTGAATACACCTTCACTGATTCCGATCCAGCTGTCTACGTGGCCGAGGTCGAAGCCAACCGGCAGAGTGGTGGCAAATGGGAGCCTCTTGGCAAGACTGTCTCGGAGCCATTCGCTGTCGGCGCGGGAATTAAAGTCCCGGAATACGTGACTGATGCAGAGGCTGCAAAGGCCAAGTTGGCGGAGCTGGAAGCAACTGCCGCTGAGACCCAGCAAAAATCCACTGAGCTGGCTGCCCAGGTGGAGAGCCAGGCTGAATTGATTGCGAAGCTCCAGAGCGAGTACGTCAAAGCCAAGGAATCTGCTGATGCTCAGGCGAACAAGGTTGCAGAGGGAACCGCAGAACTTGAGAAAGAAAAGGCTGCTAAGCAGGAGCTGGAACAAAAGCTCGCTTCTGCCGAGAAGGTGAAGCAGGAGCTGGAACAGAAGCTTGTCGACGCTGAACAGGCTAAGCAGGCAGCACAGTCGGAACTTGCGGCTACCAAACAAGAGGTAGAGAAGGTTTCGCAAAAGCTTGCTGACGTGGAAAAGTCAGTTGCAGAGGCGAACGCTAACAATGCAGGTGCCGCGACTGATGCGGATAAAGAAGTGGATAAGCCACTTCCGCCGGTAGCGAAGGACAATGTGGGGTCGAGCAATGCTCTGGAAGCGTTCTTGAATAAGCTCACGGAATACTTCGCCCGCGGTGGATTCGTTGGCGTGATTGGTGAGATGATCATCAAGCTATTGCAAGATGCCTTTGGCTGGCTGCGTTCACTGTAGTTGTATGTGCTGTCGCTAAAAGCGAAGCGCGCTTGATCCGGGGTCTGCTTGTGCAGGCCCCGGATTTTCTGCATTCTCTGGGTACGCTGCTCGCAGTAGATTGCCTCAGGGGGACTAGTCGTTTCTGAGTCCTGCGATTGTGCGTATTTGTGTAGTGAAAGCTTCTGGGGTGGCTACGGAGGACTTTTGTGTCGCCTGGCTGCAACTTGGTGACTGCTAGAGAGGTTTTAGTCTCGCTCTGAGACATGCATGCAAAAAGCGGGTGAGACCCAGGAGGAAGGTCTCACCCGCTTTGTTTTATAGGCGCGGATTACTCTCAGGCGCGTGCGCTAAGAGCACCGTGCGACGTTAGATCTTGAACGGCAGGTTGTTCATGAAGTGTTGGAACTGTGGTCCGAAAACCTTGTGGAACAGATTGCCGATCAGAGCGAACATGCCACCGAAGGTGATCAAGCCGAGGGCTGCATTGAAGAATGTCTGCAGGGTCTGCATGGGTTTGCTGTCCGAAGGCTTGTTGAAGAAGTCCTGGATAGACGAGGAACCAGAAGCCGATGGAGGAGTGGCGTTGTCGTCTTTGTCCTTAACAGGTGGCTGTGGCTTTGCCGATTCGGTGGTCTGCTCCTTGTCCTCCTTATCCTTTGCTGGAGGCTTCGGCTTTGACTCTTCCTTACCTGGTTGAGGCTTCGCCTCTTCCTTGTTGTCCTTCGCTGGAGGCTGCGGGGTCTCAGCTGGAGCCTGTTCGTTGCCCTGCCCCGGCTGGTTGTTCTCGCCCGCACCTGGAGCTGGTTGTTCAGTCTTTTCCTCGTCCAAGCAGGTGTTCTTGACGTTGAGATCTACTCGGACGTTATCGAGCTCTGGCTTATAGTCGTCGTTGTAGATTCCCATGAAGATGAGGTCGACACCTTGGAGAATGCCTTTGTAGGAATCTGTTCCTGGTTGTGGGGTATAGCGAAGGTTGGTGCCGGACATCGTTAGAGTGTTGTTATCGCGAGTCCAACCGGTGGTTGTACCCTGGCCGAACTCTCCTTCGCCGGTGCGTTTATTCGCCTCGATGCGGTCTTCCGGCTTGTATTCGGTCATGCTTTTGCCTTCAACGTAATAACCCACGTAGCCAGTGCCAGGTTTAACAGTGGTCCCTTCGGTTTTCACGTACGGGGACTTCATCTGCGTGTACAAAGCGCCATGGTGGCCTTCGAAGATCAAGGTGGAGTCTTTGGTCCGAATTTCGGAATTCGTAACGTTGCCAGCGTTGTCGAGCTCGATCTTGGAAGCTTGCGGATCAACATCGAAGTGGAATTGGAAGTCCGGCTTGCGTTGTGCTGCTTTGTCGGTGCTGTCTTGTTCGACTGCACCTTCTACAGTCCAAGAGCCCTTAGCGATCGGCCCATTGATGTAGTTACGGAAGGATTCTTTGATACCCCAGTGGAACTTGCCGTCGACGATCTCGACACCTGGGTTCTGGCATACGTTGGCAGTAGTGTTTTGCTGAGCGTAGGCGGCTGGCGTCAGAGCGCCGCCAATCACCGCAAGGCCGGCGCACAGAGTTACACCCAGGGAAAATTTATTCTTCATTTAGACTCCTCGAAGAAAAGAACAATTAAGACAAGGAGAAGTTTAGAATAAATAGGGTAGGTTTACAATGGTCAAGCCAGCGAAGGGTGAACTTATGGGGGTAATCATTTTAGGGTTGTGATGCCAGAGTTTTGACTGTGAAATACCTGTAAGTTTAAGCCCTGCTGGTTAGCAAAAATGTGCAATTCGCAACGCAAAGGCGGGCGCAACACAACAGTGCCACGCCCGCCGTCGTCGACAAGCTACTAGCGGCTGCCCAGCAAACGAACTAAATCGTCTTGCTCCGGGCTAGGGTGCTGCCGCGCCGGGCTTACCAAGAAGTGACCGTTGTGTGAGGTCACCTCGATTGGCCACTGATACACGGTGGATAAAATCTCGTCGGTATAGACGTCAGCAACTTCGCCCATCGCTGCGATCTCCCCCTCGGCAAGGCACACGATGCGATCACAATAGGCTGCAGCCGCATTCAAATCATGCATGACCACAAACACGGCCACGTTGGCTTCCCGGGCAAGGTTTTTCACCAACGCCAGCACCTGCTCTTGGTGGCTGATATCCAAGGCGGCGGTGGGCTCATCTAAAAACACAATTGGTGTTTGTTGTGCCAGCACACGCGCCAATGCGACGCGGGCACGTTCACCACCGGATAGCGTCGCAATATCACGACCAGCCAGATGCGCCGTGTCCGTCGCCGTCAAGGCCGCATCAATGATTTCCTCATCCACTGCGGGGTCAACTTTTTTCGCCCACGGGCGTCGGCCCATCGCCACCACATCGCGCACCAGAAACTCAAAAGAAACCGAGACATCCTGCAGCATCACCGCACGGATTGTTGCGAGTTCTTTGGCCGAAGCCTGCGCTGGATCGATGCCCGCCAAGCTGATGCTGCCACTCACGGTTTCTAGGTCCCCGCACATAGCGGCCAATAACGTGGATTTACCCGCACCATTAGGGCCGATCAGTCCTGTGACTTCGCCAGCCTCTGCACTCACGCTGATGTTGTTGAGCAGGCGCTTATGCCCGATCTCAACGCTTAAACCCGAAATTTCGACGACGCTCATTACACAGATCCTTTCCGCATCATCCTACGCAAGAGGATGAAAAAGGTTGGGCCACCCACCAGCGCAGTGAAAATACCGATGGGGAGGTCGGCAAACGGAATTAGTGTGCGGGCAGCAACGTCGGCAAGCGCGATCAACAGTGCGCCAGCCAACGCCGAAGCTGGCAGCAGGATCTTGTTTTCTGGGCCGACGATGGTGCGCAAGACGTGCGGCACGATCAAACCGACGAATCCGATCAGGCCAGCGAAAGACACAGCCGCTGCAGTCAGCACCGCCGAGGCCACGATGGCGACCATGCGTAACGCCGCGACGTTAATACCGGTGTGACCAGCAGCTTTTTCGCCCAAAGCTAACACATCCAGCTGGGCTCCCAAGCGTGAGGCAATGGCGAAACCAACGATGACGATCGGCAAAACCACCCACACGTGCTTCCATTGTGAACCGTTCAGCGAACCCATCTGCCAGAAAATGATCTGCTCGCGACTGGTGGTCGGTGCCAAATACACCATGAAAGAGATGATGGCTCCACAGACCGCATTGACGGCGATACCAGTCAGGATCAGATTGACGACGGCTACCTTGCCGCGGTTATGCGCCAGTCGGTAGATGATCGCGGTGACGATCAGAGAGGTCAAAAACGCCGCGGCAGGGACGGTGAAGGTTCCCAAAATGCTGACCTCGAACACGATCACGAGGGCGGCACCGACACCGGCGCCTGAGGTCACGCCGACGATGCTCGGTTCTGCCAGCGGGTTCGCGAACACAGCCTGCATCAAGCAGCCGGCTACACCCAGGGCAGCGCCGACCAAAAAGCCGAGGAAAATGCGGGGTAGGCGAATATCCCAGACCACACTCGATGCAATATCGGTCTGCGTCGTCGGCCCAGTGGTCAAGATGCTGAACAAATCCGGCAATGACAGGTAGTACTGGCCCAGGGCCGTCGACAAGAGCACCGCCCCCACCAACAGCAGCAACAGCGCGATGAAGGTTCCGACGCGTAAACGGTGGCGTTGGGCAAAAACATCGCTGCGGGAGTCACGGGCAGGTTCCATCCGGTGACGTGCCGCTGGGCTTGCGCGGTGCGCCGCGGTTGGCGGGGTAGTGGCGGTCTTATTGCTGTTCTGGATCATAAATCGCCTGTGCTAAACGCAGAAGAGTTTGTCCGGTCATAGGGCCGAAGGCCAGGGATTGGCCGTCGGGAAGCGTAACGATACGTTGTTTTTGTCCGGCGATCGTCTGTGCGACGCCAGGTCTTTCCATCAGTCCTTCGATACCGCCGGTAGATTCAAGGCCCTTCGTCATCATGATGATGAGCTCCGGGTTGATCTTCGCTAGTGATTCCGCGTTCGCTGGTTCGACATAGGAAAGGTTGTGCTCAGTAGCAAGGTCGATACCGCCGACGCCTTCGATCAAGTCTTTCGCGCCGGTGCCTTCACCCATGATGAAGAACACGCCAGCTGTACCACGGGCGTACAAGAACGCGATGCGCATCGGATCTTCTGGAACCAGCTCTTTGATGGCTTCGAGATCTTTTTCCAGCTCGTCGATGCTGCGTTGAGCCAGTTCTTCTGCCTCATCTGGCAGGCCGACGACCTGGCCGAGGGTGGTGATGTCTTCTGCGACTGAATCAATGGTGCGGGTTGGCTCCATGACGACAGTGGTCACGCCCGCATTGCGGATCTGGTCGATAGCATCCGGTGGGCCAATCGAGTGGTCCACGATGACGACCGAGGGCTGCAGCTCCAGTACAGCCTCGACGTTGATGTTGTGGCCACCTTCGGTGACGATGGGTTTATCCGCCATGATGTCTTCGGTGGAAGAGACCGTGCGGCCGACGATATTATCGGCCAGGCCCAGGCCAGTCAGGGTTTTGGTGTAGGTGCCGTACAGGTCGAGAGCCAGGATGCGGGAGACATCTTCGACGACGACGTCGTAGCCATCGGCATCGGTCAGCTCCACTGGCAGGTTTGGCTGGGGGTTATCAGTGATCGGAACGACGTCTTCGAAATCGTCGACGTGGGTGACGCCTGTGAATGAGCGTGGATCGTTGAGATCTTCGACTGCGGGCAGTTGTTCGCGCAGCTGGGAATCGCCGGTGTGGGCGTATTCGCCCTGAATGCCACAGGCAGTAAGTGCCAGCGAGGCAGCCACTACGAGTGCCGTGAGCATGCTGCGGCCACGAGTTTTGGGCAGCACTGCGGTGTTTGGCAACACGGGCTTCTCCTTTCGGTCGCGGATGTGAAGGTGGGGTAATCCGAAGGTGGGGTAAGAGGTGGCGGGAGGGGGTATTT
>NZ_JAPJNQ010000002.1:0-26789 GCF_030826625.1 Corynebacterium sp.
ACAACAAACAATAAAGACATCTTTGACCCCACGGTTGGAAAGATTGGCACACACGTGTGCCCAAAATGATGCGCCTTCTTCTTTGGCAATCCACAATCCCAGAATGTGCTTAATACCATCAAGGTCCACCCCGATAGCCATATAAGCACTCTTGTTGACTACTCGGCCGCCATCGCGGACTTTAATGCGTAGTGCATCCAGGAAAACGACTGGGTAGAACTCATCTAGCTGGCGGTTTTGCCAGACCATGACCTCATCGAGGACAGCATCAGTTACTGCAGAAATCGTCTCATGGGAGATATCTACCCGCATCGCAGTAGCCATATGATGCTGGATATCCCGAATGGTCATCCCACCGGCATATAAGCTGACAATCATATCGTCAACATCTGTTAGCCGCCTGGAGCCTTTGGGCACCATGGTAGGAACAAACGTGCCGTTTCTATCTCGTGGAACATCAATGCTTACTGGCCCGTAATTAGAGTCTACGGTTTTCGGGTACGTCCCGTTGCGGTAATTGTCCGTTCCAGTAGTAGCTTTAGCTGCTCTATCACCGGGCTGATAGCCCAGGTGGGCATCCATTTCAGCATTCAGTCCCCTGGTAATCGAGGCTTGCACCATGCCCCGAACCAGGTCATTGGCATCCGTGGTGGATGTGCCTAGGTCATCAATCAGTTTCGCGTTTTCAGGGTTAGCAAGCAGCTTTGCTTCAATCGCATCAATTTTGGCCTTATCGGCCGCATCTCGTCTGGCCATAGTAGTCATTCTGGCTTATCTCCTTATGTGGGATAGGTTCCCACACACAAACCATCAGACACCCTCTTAGCCAAAATGGATGAAGCGGGCCCCTGGTTTTCCACTCCACATATACTCACCACCGCAAGTTTATTGTTCGTAGCATGCGTTGTGCAGTACAGGACTGCTGGAATGGGTTATGCTGCCCGGCGCAACAAAGCAAACCGCGAATAATATGATTCTTTTGGGTGTCGGCATTAATAGCACAAGGAGCGACGGTATGCGCTTCTAGCCCCGTTTCACCGAGCAATCACTAGTTCGCCACCACTGGAACCGAACGCTGCCCCTGCAAGCCCGGAACCTCGCGCCAGAAGGACGTCTCGCTGCCACTCGCCGGGAGCTGCAGCGTCGCATGAGCATCAGTGATATAAATCGTCGAACCAGAAGCGGCCACGGCAACCACCGGCGCAGTCACGTTTCCTGACGGCAGGGACGATACTGCCGAACCGTCTTGTTCCACGCGCCAAACGGGGGTATCCGCCGCCGAGGTTCCCACCAGCAGTGAGCCATCCGGCTGCCAGTCCAGGCTTAACGCGGTGCCACCGATCTCAGTACCTAATTCGTGGACGTTGACGATCTTGCGTTCACCAGAAGTCGTGTGCTGCACCACCCCGGTATAAACATGCCCACCAATAATCATCGCCGCTACTGCTCCGCTGTTAGAAAGTCGCAGCACAGAAATCTCACCATCGATATCTTCCAAGGCCGAGGTATCCACGCCACTGGTGGTCAGTTCACCCGAACTCGTCGCACGCACCACACGGACGACCTGTTTATCCTGTGTAGCAACCCAAATGCCACCACCGGTGCGTTCCAACGTCGGGCGCGTGATGTACTCGCTCGACAACGCCTGTTCCAAGGTCCCGTCGAGTTCGCCCACGTACAACTGCGATTCTTCACCGCTCGCCGCCGGCTGGGCCGCCCCCGCACTCTTCGAACGAACCACCGCCAGCGTGCCATCAACGCCAATATCAGCCGCACTCACATCGGACAGCGCCCCGGCAGCGTCGTCAAGCGGCACCCGCTGATCAGAGGCAACCCGCACCAAAGAACCATTCGCCAACGCATACAACGGACTGACCCCACTAGCCGAAGCCTTCGGATTCAGTCCCGCGAAATCATCGGTTGATAGCGTTGCCAACCCATCACCAACCGGAACATCGTCGATGAGCACCGAATACGGTCCTGGCACCGACGCATTCGCCAGCGTCCACACCAGCTGGGCCGCAAACTGCATTCGCTGCTCAGAACTCAGCGACGACATTCCAGAAAAATTGTAGACTCCCTCATCGATGCCGACGAATGCGGCATCCTCGGGCATCACATCTTGCAACGCTGGCGCCAATCGCGAACTTGGACCTTCGACCAGCATCGTTGCCAAGCTCGCACCGAGGGATTCTTGTTGCGAATACAACCAGCGGCGATCAGAGACCAACACGCTTGCCGTGGAATCGAAGAAATACAACGACTGCGGCTGGTACTGATTGCGCAGCTCGTTGCGCTCGATTACTACCCCGGAAGGCAGGGTGGCAATGCGCCATTGGTTATCGACCATTTCCATATCCACGGTGGTTTCGTACAAACCGTCTTCCGGCTGGTATTTACCGCCATCGCCGAGCTTGCCGATGACCGTTCCGCGCACATTAAATTTCCGTGTCGAGGTATCTGAAGGACCCGATGCCGTGTTGAATTCGATGCGATCTACGATCAGCATATCGTCGCTGTGCGGCTGCCAATTCCCCTGCGCATTCTCGGTCAAATACTTCTTGGCGACGCGATAATCACCTTCCGGGCTTGCCGAGGCGCGATAAAACTCACGCAGCAACAAATCCGGTTCTTGGCCATCGGTGGGGCCGATATTCATGTCATCGTCGAGATTCGCCGAGGCATCGAACGGGCGCAGCGCTTGTGGTTCCGAATCCCGTGGCAGCGAACTACAGGCCACCACGAAACTCAGGCTGCCGACGCATAACAGCGCCAAACTTCCACGGTGCAGCGGGCGTAGTGAAAGCAGCGGGCGCAGTGCAGGCAGCAAGCGCAAAGAATGCTTGCCGACGGCCTGTGGCTTTTTGGGGCTGCGATTATTCCGCATCGTCATCACGCTCCGCTCGACTGCTGTGCTCTGGAAAATCTGCTTCCGGCGCTGCCGAATCTGTTTGCTCGGGTGCTGGCTCAGCCTGCTCTGGAGTTTGCTGCACAGGGCTATCGGGTACAGCGCTATCTTGCTCTGGGGCTTTCTGCACAGCGCTATCTTGCTCTGGGGTTTGATCTCGCAAAGCGCTATCCTGCACAGACGCATCCAAGTCAGCGGCCACAGCCAATTCCAGCGGTGCCGGATCCACCTCACCGTGCGGGGTCCGCGGTAGTACTAAGCGGAAGCTCGCACCGACGCCTAATTCGCCGGTGGCATCCAAAATTCCGCCGTGCAACTGGGCGTCCTCACGCGCAATAGCCAAACCCAAACCGGTACCGCCAGAATGGCGTTTGCGCGAAACATCAGCACGCCAGAACCGGTTGAACACCAAGTCTTCTTGGCCGTCTTTCAAGCCCACGCCGTGGTCAGCCACCAACACCGCAATCGCGTGCTCGTTCGCTGCGGCAGATACGTGCACTGGGTTGCCTTCAGAATGGTCGATGGCATTGGCCAGCAAATTACGCAGAATGCGTTCAACACGCCTCGAGTCCCCGGCAATCACCAGCGCGTCGTCAAGCCCGGAAAATGTCACAACAACATCGAGTTTCTGCGCCAAGTGTTCAACCTGATTCCACGCAGATTCCAGGCTTGAGCGCACATCAATCTGCGTTTCGGACAAATCGGCAACGCCGGCGTCGTGACGCGAGATCTCCAACAAATCGCCCAACAGATCTTCGAACTTATCCAGCTCGCGGGTCATCAATTCTGAAGCGCGCTTGGTATGCGGAGCGAGCGAATCAGAATCGGAAGCAATCATGTCGGCGGCCATGCGCACCGTCGTCAACGGGGTGCGCAGCTCGTGCGATACGTCGGAGGTGAACTGGCGCTGTAGGTCACCATATTCCTCGAGTTGATTAATTTGGCGAGCGAGTTTGTCCGCCATGTCGTTAAACGACACCGCCAGCCGCGCCATCTCGTCTTCACCTTCCACGACCATGCGTTCCCGCAAATGCCCACTGGCCAGACGCTGTGCAGTGCGTGAGGCTGAACGGATCGGCAAAATCACTTGCTGCGTTGCCAGCCACGCGATACCAACCAGCAGCACCAGCACCACTACGCCGGCCGTCGACAACAATCCACGCAACAACGCCATAGTCGAGGCCTCGGATTCCATCGACAACGCCAAATAAACTTGCGCACCTGGGATATCCGATTCAGTGGGCGAACCGATCAACAGCGCGTCGTAGACAGTGCCATCTGCACGTTCCACCGGGGTGAATTGATAGGAAACGTGGCCTTCCGAGACATAGCGGCGCAGTTCAGCTGGCACCCGGAAGCCTTCAGGAGCGGTGGTCAGCGAACCATCGCCATTGTCGACGACGATGATGGTGTCATAAATTGCCGAGAGATCACTCGATTCACTACTAGAATGCGAGATCGACGCACGCGCCGAAGTAATGCGCACCTGCGTGCTGTTGGCAGAGCCTGTGGCGTTAATCTGCTGCTCTACGGCATAGCGCGCACGATCAATTTCCTGGTTCGCGACATCGAGCTTCTGATCGACCAGCCGCTGGGTGATCACCGAGATCAAGGCGAAAGCCAGCACCAGCATGACCACCAGCGAAGAAACGAAAATCGAACCAATCAAGCGTACCTGCAACGAGGTACGCCAAAACTCGATCAACCTCGTGCGAAGACGACGCAAACGTTGAGCAACAGTAGAAAACACGGACGTGGCGGGCTCCTTAATGGTCCTTAACGCCTAAGCGGCCGGCTTTTTGCCGGTCTTATAGCCCACCCCACGTACCGTGAGCACAATCTGTGGGTCCTCAGGGTCTTTTTCGATTTTCGCGCGCAAACGCTGCACGTGAACATTAACCAGGCGGGTATCCGAGGCGTGCTTATAGCCCCAGACCTTCGAGAGCAAGTCCTCCCGGGTGTGTACTTGGCCGGGCTTTCGCGACATTTCCAGCAACAGATCGAATTCCAACGGTGTCAGCGAAATCTCTTCTCCATCACGGGTGACAGTGTGCTCGCTGACATCGATATGCAAATCCCCTACCACGATGACGTCAGAGGATTCTGTTTTGGCTTCTTGCGCTTCCACCGGTGGGCGCAGACGAGCACGAATGCGGGCGATCAACTCTTTGTGCTTAAACGGCTTAGTGATGTAATCATCCGCACCTGATTCCAGTCCCAACACAACATCGACGGTGTCTGTTTTCGCCGTCAACATCACGATCGGCACTGGCGATTCCGCACGGATGGTGCGGCAAATATCCACCCCGTTCATGCCAGGCAGCATGAGATCAAGCAAGATCAAATCGGGGTTATGCTCGCGGAATACCGGAACTGCCTCGTTACCATCGGTGACCGCGATGGGCTGAAAGCCTTCGGATTCCAGCACGATAGTCAGCATCTCTGAGATCGCTGGGTCGTCATCAACTACCAGAATGGTTGCTGCCATCGTCGTGTCTATCCTCCGGAAGTGGTTGAGCCAGCCAAATCGGCCCGGCGCGCATCAATCGTTGCCATTATCTTATCTAGGTCGGCGCTGACTAGCCATTGTCCTGCCCAACTACTTTCTGCCAATCGGTGATAGGCAGCATTGGTATTGGTTTGCAGCTCACTATCGCGCTCATAGTAATCGCGCTGCCGGCTGCTGTCAGCCGCAGAACGGGCTTTCGCGCGCGAGGCGGCAATTCCAACGGGCACATCCAACAGGATCTGCAGATCTGGCTTCGGCAAACCAAGCCGACCAAATTCAAGCCCTGCCACCCAGTCAGTGACCGCATCTTCGCCGGTGCGCGCCCAGCTGAAGGCCGCATTGGAAGCAACGTAGCGGTCAAGGATGAGCAATGAATCAGCGCGCTCGCCACCGGGAATATAGTCGACTAATGCATCTCGGTGTGCCGCTCGGTCTAGGGCAAAAAGGGTTGCCATGGCATAGGCAGAGTCGCTGAGATCACCCATACGCCCGTATAAGGCCTCGCGGGCGAGTTGCGCGTGAATAGAATTATCGTAATCCGGAAAGGCCAGCACGTCGACGGTGATCCCCCGCTGGCGATAGCGATGCGTCAGCTTTTTCACCAAGGTATTTTTGCCCGCGCCGTCAATGCCTTCGATTGCAATGATCATGACTGCCCTCAGTACAAAATTTTAGGATAACGCTTCCACGAACGGATCGAGGTCATAGTCTCCTTCGACCTCATTCAACAGCTCTGCAGCAGCCTCGGAGAGTTTTTCATCAGCCGTTCCGACTAGGCCGCGAATGAACGGATATTCAGCGACGATATCGCCAGCCGAAAACGGTGCCCCGGCCCAGATCGCGGCAATTGTGGCAGCCGCATATCCGTTGCCGAGTTCCAGGTCATTGGCGTTGGAACTTGCTGCGAGCAGGCAAGCATCGCGCACAGCTTCGACAATTTCTTCATCGTCCAAGTCAACGAGTTCATCAAGAAAGTCTTGATTGTTCTCGTCGCTAAAAATCTCTTCGTCCCAAGATGTCACTGTCTGCTCCTGTCGTAATCATTGCCAGCATCATTGTCAGCTGAACTAGTTTGACATAGATCAAGCCTCGACGGGATTTCTATAAGCTGACTCACACTATGGAGCTTTCGACGTCGCCCCCTTACTACATTGCAACAAAGCTGTTATGGTTTGTTATCAAGTTGCAATCAACGCGAAAGGCTAGCTGCTCATGAGCCAAGAAACCCGCAGAGCTGTCGCTTTTATCAGTAGCGGCTTTCTGCTTGCGGGGGTTATTGGCTTCGGGGTGTGGCAGCTCTCTGAACCGGCGAATTTTTCGACAGCGTCGCAGATTCACGAAGCCGGGCACACCCAAACAACGACGGTAACCGAATCCGCGGGGGAATCGACGGTAGGCTCTGATTCTGCGGAAAATTCAACGCAGCCTACTGCCTCGCAAGATCCTTCCCCAGCTGATGACGACGGTTCGGCAGCCGAACTTAACCCCTCACGGACGATTTCACCGAATGCGCTTGGCGACGATAACGGGCACCCCCGTTCCCCACAAGGAACAAAGAATTCGCGGCGGGCACAAATCGATGCTTTTGATCCTTACCTTCCGCCACATGCGGTGATTCAAGAAGTTCGCGAGCCAGTCGTGCCCACCGTGGTGTATCGCCCACGTGGTTTTGAAGGACCACAACCAGACCTACACCGGCCTAACCAAGGCGAGCCCGGTGACTCAATGGTTGTTGCTGAGCCTGCACCCGCGTCACAAGCTGAAACCGCTGCAGGCAACACACACGATGGCAGCGCTCAGGGCGGCAACAACCAGGCTGGGAATGCACACAATGCCAATACGCCGGGCGCGAGCAATAAAGCTGCGGTTAACCCACCAGCGATTACTGATTTAGCACCAAATCTACCGCCTGAGCTCGCGAATGAGATTCCGAACTTGCAGACGCCGCCACTGCTGGACGAAACCCTAGATATCGCTGGCGTGGGGCCGAACAACGCTGGGCCGGCGGCACAACCTGGGCAATCCAACCGTAACCAGCAACCAGGTGCCGGACAACACGCTGCTGCCCAACCGGGCCCCGACGATGGCGAGCACACCACCGGTGGTAACCCCGAGCCTGCAGGTGCGGATTCTGCAGGAGCCGAACTGCCTCAGCGCATCACGGCAATCATCGATGGATTTCTGGAAAGCTCTAGTTCTGCGTTGAGCTCAGCACGGCAGCATAACTGATTGCAGCAGATTAAGCGCGAGCGATGAAAATCTCCGCGCTCACTCCCGCACCAGCGTCGTTTGCGGATTCGCCCAGGCTAATTTCGCAGGCTGAGGCTGCTGCATCCCCCTCATCAACGCGCTCGTTCCCAGCCGGCAGCCACATGGCCTCGGCCGGGTGCAACTCCTGCTGACGGCACAGTACAGTCCCGCGAGTTACCAAAACAATGACCGGACCATCGTGACTAATACTGAACGACGGTTGCGCGGCATCTAATTCGACCCGTTCTAAGAAGAACTCTTCGGCTCGTGCCGGGTAACGGAACCGACCCTGCGCAATTTCTTCCGCCTGCACGACTGGATCATCGACGCTAGAAAAATCCAACACCGAGAGCAATTCCGGCACATCCACGTGCTTCGCGGTTAATCCGCCGCGCAGAACATTATCGGAATTTGCCATGATCTCGACGCCCATTCCCTCGAGGTAGGCGTGCAATTGGCCAGATTCCAAGCACAGCGCTTCGCCTGGTTCCATGGAAACGTGATGCAGCAACATTGCTCCCAGCACGCCGATATCGCCGGGATACCGTTGCTGCAAATCGATCACCGTGCGCAAGCTTTCGGCAATCCAACTCGGCACTGGGCTAGCATCTGCGAGCACCGCATGTGCTCTGTCGACAATCGCACTGATAAGCGCGCTGCGTTCATCCGCGGAACAGGTGACCCAGCTACGAAACAGTTGATGCAATCGCTCGGCTTCTGTGCCAGTCGACGAGCTCAGCATCGCCATAAACGGGCGGAGTTCCGCACAATCCACGGCGTCGAAAAGCTGCCGAGTATCGTCATTTGAACGAAAACCAGCTAAGGCCCGAAACGGGGTTAAAGCAACAATCAGCTCTGGTTTGTGGTTCGCATCTTTGTAATTGCGCTGTGGATCATCCAAAGCCAAGCCAGCAGCATTTTCGCGCGCGAAACCCTCTTCTGCAGCGCTCTTCGAAGGATGCGCCTGCAATGACAACGGCTCATCAGCTGCCAATAGTTTCACCATGAACGGCAGACGTGAATCTGCCGACCGGCACACTCGGGCACCCAAATGATATTCCGGATCCGCGGCAATAACCTGGTCCAGACTGCTGGCATGTGAGTCAGTCGTCGCCCCAAGAGTTGCTCGTTTTTCTTCGTCGTCCTGCGGCTGCTCCACATGTGCGGGCGCAGCTGGGTGCGCCCCAAACCATAGCTCGGCGATATGCTCACCAGTGGCGTTCTGGCCTGCGAGCTCAGGAATCAGCGTCGTCGAACCCCACTGGTACTGGCGGATCGCCGGCCGGAGAAGCTGCATAAACAAAAACTATCCTTTTTCTGGGACACCTGGGACAACGAGAAATACGAAAACCGATGCTACGATGACGCTGGTATCGTCGGCGGATCTAGGAAACTAGCTGGGAGATTTCGTCGACCAGCTGAGCAATTTCAGCGTCCGTTTCTGCCTCCACATTCAACCGCAACAACGGCTCCGTATTCGAAGCACGCAGGTTAAACCAGGCCGAACTGTCAGCCAACTCGACGGTCATGCCATCAAGCTCATCAATGCTTGTGGCTCGGTCAGCAAATGCGGAACGAACCCGATCTTGCGCAGCAGCTTGGTCGTCGACAGTAAAGTTAATCTCACCCGAGGCGGCATAGTGCTGGTACGACGCCATCAACTCCGATAGCGTTCCGTCAAAGCTCGCCAGAGCCGCCAGCATGTGCAGCGCAGCCAACATACCAGAATCAGCATTGAAAAATTCACGGAAATAGTAGTGTGCAGAATGCTCACCACCGAAAACAGCTTCGTGCTCGGCCATCTTCGCTTTAATAAATGAATGCCCAACCTTGGTGCGTACCGCTGTGCCACCAGATTGTTCCACCAGCTCGGGAACCATCTTGGAAGTAATCAAGTTGTGGATAATCGTTGCCTTTGGGTATCGCTGCAACATGCGTTCGGCAATCAGCGCACAAATCGCCGACGGTGAAACCGGCGAGCCTTTCTCATCCACCAAGAACACTCGATCGGCGTCGCCATCGAATGCCAACCCAACATCTGCCCGTTGTTCAACCGTAAAACGCTGCAAATCGACCAAATTTTTCGGATCCAGCGGGTTCGCCTCATGATTCGGGAAGGTTCCATCGAGCTCGAAATACAGCGGGCGAATCTCGATGGGCAGTTCCTCGAATACTGCCGGCACAGTGTGCCCAGCCATGCCGTTGGCGGCATCAACTGCCACCACCAAGCGGCGCGCAGAAGACAGCGGCACCAACTCATTTAAGTAATTGGCGTAATCAGTCAGAATTTCACGTTCTACGATTTCGCCCGCAGAATCAGCCGAGGATTGCGCTCCAGCGTTGTCGTCGTCAAGCTGTTCGAGGTATTCAGTGATAACGCCCAGCCCGGTATCTTGGCCGACGGGTTTAGCACCAGCGCGACATAATTTGATGCCGTTATAGGCCGCCGGGTTGTGTGAAGCGGTAAACATCGCACCGGCACAATCCAGCTCTCCCGCAGCGAAATACAACTCGTCAGTAGAAACCAAACCCAAGGCAGTAACATCCAGGCCTGCTTCTGCAATGCCTTCTGCAAACGCAGCTGCTAATTCAGGCGACGAAGGACGCATATCGTGCCCCACCGCGACGCGGGTTTCAGTCCCGTGGTTTTTCAGGAAATCTGCAAAGGCGCGGCCGACGTTACGTACGAAGCTGGGCGTGATCTCGGAATCAACCAAACCGCGAATATCGTAAGCCTTAATGACAGAGCTGAGGAACTGAGCTGAATACATAACCGCCATTCTAACGGGCACGGCAATCTAGGTGCCGATGAGTGCGCACAGCACAATATTCCCACTGCTAATTCGCAGCTAGTTTACGGGTAACTAGCAGCTTTTAGTCACTCGTCGCCTTCGGGCCACAAGGCCTCAAAATCGCTCGTGGAACTCTCCCGAAGTTCTTCCAGCATCGAATCCACTGGGTCACCCACCGAATCTACTGGGTCGTCCGGCTCTTCACCGGCAATTTCTGCCGCGCGCTGGCCTGCGCTTTTCTCGGCTGTCTGCGGCCCGACGGCGTGCCTACTACCGTTCACGCTGACCGATTCGCCTGGGCTTTCAGCAATATCGTCGTCAGGCACCACTTGCAGGTGTGCGCGGCGCTGTTGCTTTTCCTCAAACACCCTGGGCACCCGGTGCACCGGATGGTTCGAGCGCTCCGGATCAGCGGCATCAGCAAACGCAGAGGTGTGCACGACTGGGCTGGAGTCAGGGTCGTCGACAAGCCCACTGGTTACACGACCATTTTCTCGCACAGCTGCGGCCAATGCGATCAAGTCATCTTCATCATCCAGGTCGACGCCGTCCACACGCACGATCTCCCACCCCACCGGTGCGGTGATCTTTTCGGAGTGCTTCTGGCACAAATCCCAGCTATGCGGGTCTGGCTGAGAAGTGAGCGGGCCAACCACCGCGGTCGATTCAGCATACGCATACGTCAAGGTTGCGAGCGCAGGCTGACCACAGCCGGGACGGGAGCAGCGACGAATCTGATTCACGCGTTCAAGTTTAAAGACTAGCTCGACGTTTAACAATTACCACGGCTGTCACACGGGAACATCAGGAACGTCAGGCACGATAACCGGCGTGGCGCAACGACGATTTTCGCCGGTGAGTTCTATGCTAATCCCATGAAAGAAAGCGCGAGGCTCTCCCCACGACGCAACCGCCATGGTCGCGGTTTACGTGGGGTGCTATTACCACAGCAAACGCCCCGCTTTCGCTCACGCAGTCAACAATTCGACATGGCAGCGCTCGATGCATTCAGTTCGATCCATGCTGCCTTCGCGCCGCAATTGGAGTCTCTTGACCTCGCCGTCGATACCGTCCCACGGATGAATATGGGCTCGGATTTAGCGCTTGTCGACGATGAGATTTTCAGCGATGGCCCAGTTCCACTGGGACGCGTGCTCCAACCGGGCATTGATGCACAGGGCCAGCCGACGCGAGCTCGCATCGTGCTATTCCGTAAACCAATCGAACAGCGCGCAGCAACCAGCGAGCAGCGTCGCCAGTTACTACAAGAAATACTGACCGTATTGGTCGCGACCTACCTCAACCTTGATCCGCGCGATGTAGATGCACGGTATCCGTGGGCAGAGTAAGAAGACGCAACTAATAGATCACCCGATATCGCGCTTGAGGCGGCGACGTTCACGATCAGACAAGCCGCCCCAAATGCCGAAGCGTTCATCATGCTCCAAAGCGAATTCTAGGCATTCGTCACGCACCGGGCAGGCCTGGCAAATACGTTTCGCTTCACGGGTGGAGCCACCCTTTTCCGGAAAAAATGCTTCCGGGTCCGTCTGCGCGCACAGTGCTTGGTCTTGCCATTCTTGCTCTACCGCACCGAAGAGTTCCTCGATCGATAGTGCTGCCGCGCCGCCACGGAGAATGGCGTTTTTAGCCATATCGTCCACGCCGTGTCCTTTCTCCGTAGTTGTCGTTCACATACTTCAAAAGATTAGACAACGCGACACTAAATATCGTCAACCCGGATTCCGTTATCGGGACAGAAACCGGGCAAAAACCCCTGCACTAGACAACATGAGTCACAGGAGTAACAGGAACTCATCAACGGGGGTAGTCTGCAGAGGTACTAGATATAGGGGTTAGGCGCAATAGGGAAACTATTCGGCGTGTCGCTACGCGTCGGAGCTAAACCGGATTCCTGTATCTGGAATATCCACTCCCGGCCACACACGCATGCCCGGTGCGAGCTCACAGCGCGCACCAATCTGCGCGCCCTCACCGATCACGCAACCATCAATAATCGCGTTCGCACCGATATGCGCACCATCCGCGATAATCGAGTTCCTGATTCGCGCACCCGGCTCGATCGTCACACCTGCAAAAATCACCGAGGAGTCGATACGGCAACCCCCGCCGATTTCTACACCGCGACCAACGGTGGTTCCGCCGAGCAGCAGCACTCCCCCAGCAACCCCGGCGGTAGGGTCCACCAAAGATTCACCAGTCTGGCCTTCCAGCAACGGCGATCCGACAATGCCACGAACCAAATCGGACGAACCTTGCACAAAATCATCCGGACGGCCCATATCCCGCCAGTAGGCAGCATCAACATGACCTACGACGCTACGGCCTTCATCAAGAAGCCGCGGGAATGTTTCGCGTTCCACTGAGACATTGCGCCCGGCCGGAATCGTCGCGATGAGCTCCTTTTTGAATACGTAACAGCCCGCGTTGATCTGATCAGTCGGAGGATCTTCAGTCTTTTCCATAAACGCGGTAACCTGCCCGCTGGCGTCAGTCGGCACGCAGCCATAAGCCCGCGGATCAGACACTCGCACCAAATGCATGGTCAGATCAGCGGCTTTTTCTTCATGTGTGCGCAAAATCCCACGCAAATCCGTCGCCGCTAAAACGTCACCATTGAACACCATGGCGTTTTCGCCACGCAGCTTGTCATAGACGTTGCGAATGCCGCCACCTGTCCCCAAAGCTTCTTGCTCGACGACGTACTCGATTTCTAGTCCAAGCTCCGAGCCATCCCCGAAATACTCTTCGAAAACTTCGGCGCGGAATGACGTCGACAAGATCACGTGCTCAATCCCGGCAGCTTTAATGCGCGCTAACAAGTGCTGCAGGAAGGGGTATCCGGCAGTAGGCAGCATCGGCTTCGGCGTATTGATGGTCAACGGGCGCAGGCGGGTACCCCGGCCGCCGACCAGAATCACGGCGTCAGTATTGCTCATGGGGCAAAATATATCCGTTCATCTCGCCTCATCCGGGTTTACACACCGGAACCGATAGCGATCATCTGCGTGAAGGTGGCCACCCATACGCCTGGGGCGAGCACCCCGGTCAAGCGTTAGCCGCAGGTCATCGTTAGCCTTGTGTCATCGTTAGCCGCGGGTCATGATTTTCGCCCGCACCGCTAACCCTGCGCGCAGCCCCCAGCGCACCGGCGCTTGATACCAGTGTGGAAGCCGGTCACAGAGGTAGCGCGCAGCCGATTCATGGTGCACGCGAAGCATGATCGCCGAAACAGATTCCGCCTCGGTGGAATGGCCTTGCGCATGGCTGATTTGTGCGGACGGGCAGTAAATATTGCTGTAACCCGCACGAGTGAAGCGATCGCCAAGGTCAGTGTCTTCGAAATACATGAAATAGCGCTCGTCGAAACCACCAACCTTGGCGAAGGCTTGCTTGCGTACTAAAAGGCACGAGCCTGATAACCAACCGGCTTCGCGTTCAGTTTCCATGTCTTGCCCCTGGCGGTAGCGCGCCGAAAACGGGTTAGATGGCCAGATATCGGCGAAAATGGCATGTCCAATGCCGTCGACAAGCGACGGTAGTGCACGGGCCGACGGGTAGGTGGTGCCATCTGTTTCGATGATGCGCGGGCCAATCGCCGCGGCATTCGGGTACCGGCCTGCACATTCGAGTAGCGCATCAATTGCACCATCGTGAAAAACTACATCGGGGTTGGTGAGCAGCACAAAATCGTCGGCAAGCTCATCACTACCCCAAATTCTGTGGGCGGCCTGTACACCAAAATTCATGCCCGCGCCGTAGCCCAGATTGCCGCCAGTGGCAGCGAATTCAACATGGTCATTCTCGGCCGCTGCTTGTTGCGGAGCAGAATCAGTTGAGCCATTGTCTGCGAGCAACACAACACACTCACGCTCGGTGGCACGCGGCAAGGAATCCAGCAACTCACGCAGGTGCTCGCCCGGCGAATAAGTCACCGTAATCACTGGCAAGCGTTTGGAGCTTCCTGGTGCGGGCTGCCCTTTGGTGCGAGCCGCGGGCTGCTCGGTGGTTCGTTTGAAGGTTGGTTTCAAGGTTGGTTCAGAATTTTGCTCAGACACAATAGCGCTTATGGTAACCGAAAATTAACGCTTATGCCCTAAGCTTGAACAGCGTGAATGATCGTAATCGCTCCATCCGAGAGATTCAGCCCGCCCCAAGCCCCCGCAGCGCCATCAAGCAGCGAGGGCCCGGCGGGCTCAAGGTCATCATCACCTTTCTTTCGGTGTTGACCCTACTGATCACCGCGATGGGTTATTGGACGGTCGGTCGCGTCGGTTCCAGCCTGGCATCGGCAGGCAACCTGGGATTAAGCGATACCTCGCAAAGTTCCGGTGATAAAGCTCCCGACGGTGCCGTCGACATCCTGTTGGTGGGTTCAGATTCTCGAACCGACGCCCACGGCAACCAGCTCAGCCAAGACGAACTCGAGCGGCTGAATGCTGGTGAATTCGCCGGCGAGGACAACACCGACACCATGATGTTGATCCGTGTGCCTAATGACGGTTCACAAGCTACCGCTGTTTCCTTGCCGCGCGATACTTACGTGCATGACGACGAGTTCGGCAACATGAAACTCAATGGCGTCTACAGCGCCCACAAAGCTGCTTTTGAGCAGCAGGCGGCACCAGCAGAGAATGCTGACGACGAGCGCGCTGCGATGGCTGCGGGCCGTTCTGGTCTGATCTCTGCGGTCGCGGATCTCACTGGTATCGAAGTTGACCACTACGCCGAGGTGGGGCTGTTAGGGTTCGTGTTGCTTACCGATGCAGTCGGCGGTGTGGATGTGTGCTTGAAAGAGCCAGTCGACGACCCCATGTCCGGTGCGAACTTTCCCGCTGGTGTGTCCACTGTCGACGGTCGTGAGGCCTTGGCGTTCGTGCGCCAGCGCTATGGTTTGCCACGTGGCGATCTCGACCGCATCGTACGCCAACAGGCATTCATGGCATCGCTGGTCAATAAGGTTCTGGAAACGGGAACTCTGACTAACCCGTCGACGCTCAACAAGATTTCTAACGCGGTCGAGCGCTCCGTGATCATCGACGAGGACTGGGATGTCATGAGCTTCGCTACCCAGTTATCGAATCTGGCTGGCGGTAACGTCACCTTCACCACCATTCCGGTAACCGCGATCGATGGCATCGGTGACCACGGCGAATCCGTCGTCACGGTTGATGAACAGCAGGTGCATGCATTCATGGATCATCTGCTCAGCGATGCTGATGGTGCAGGCGACGGCAATGGGGACCACAACGGAAACGACGATGACAACCACGGTTCCGGGCTGGCCGATGCTGATGCTCATACTGATGCTGAAGGCGAAAACCTCGTGGAAATGGTGGCTGAAGGCGCCCAGTTGCACATTTTGAATGCACAGGCACCAGCGGGTACCGCGGCTGCTACCGGGGCTTGGTTGGATGAGCATGGCTATACCGTCATGGATGTTTCTAATGCCAACGAAGGGATTTATTCCACTTCTCAGGTTGTAGCAGCGGATGCCAACGACCCCCGTGCGAAGGCCCTGGCGGAGCAGCTTGGGATCGCAACGGTCACCGCGAATGCCAACCTGGAGCCAGATTCCATCGTTGTCGTGGTTGCCGCCGATTACGATGGCCCATTGATCGAGGCTGAACTGGGCCAGGATGATGCCACCGCCACCATTGGTGAAGACTTCGGCAGCGTCGTGGATGCCCCAGAAATCGATGCTGGCGGCGATGGGCCGCGTTGCGTGCATTAACGCAACGAAAACCGCACTACCCCAGCGCAACGTCGTGATCCTGCGATGCGAATTCGCAGGCTGTATACATCGGCACTGCTGCATCGCCACCGCTGCATCGTCACAGTTTGCGCCCTAGGATGGGGCGCATGGATATGTTGTCTCATTTGCTTGCCGATGACCCCGCAAGCCCTCGCCTGACCGTGTACAACGAGGCCGACGGCACCCGCATGGACTTTTCTGCTCAGACCACCGAAAATTGGGCATCCAAGGTGGCTAATTTCTTGCGCGAAGAATTGGATCTTGACGACGATTCGGTGATCCTGTGCGATCTGCCAGTCTCGTGGCAAACCGCCATGATCGCCCTGGGTGCACTGGCTGCTGGTGTGACGGTCCGCTTTGCCACCGACGACGCTATCCAATCGGCTGCTGGTACTGACGTTATTACTGGCGGTGCTGACGTTGTTGCTGGCGGTACTGGCGGTGCTGGTGCTGCTGCTGGCGCTGAGACAGCTGCATCGGGCGCTGACGAGCCCGTCGTATTTTTCACCACCACGGATAAAGCCGACGACTACACCGGACACGGCGACGTTGTCGTCGTCACGACAGATCCCTTCGGCCGTGGTGTCGAAGAAATCGGTGAACAAGTACCTGAAGGCACAATCGATTTTGGCCCGACGGTGCGCTTTTATGGCGATTTCTACCCTGGCCAGACCCAACCTTTAAGCGATTTAATTGCGCCGACCTCGGAAAAGCTGCGCGTCTTATCAACAGGGTGGACCGATTGGGATTCATTTTCCCGGCAGGTGCTTTCACCGCTCGCAGCTGGTGGCTCGGCAGTCGTGGTGGCTGGCATGGTCGATACTGACCGCTTAGCTGAGATTGCAGACAACGAAAAGATCACTGCACGGGACTGATCGATTCCTGCATTGTTATTTGCGGTGATTCACGCTGATTTGCGGTGTGCTCTTTGCAGACTGCGCTGTGCTTTGTGCGGACTGCATTCTGATCCCGCGAGTGTTCAATCGTTGCCGAAACCAGATTTGTGACATAGACTACGCTGCATAACGAATAATCATTCGTATAACGCTGTTTCAACCTGCAAGGAGTCTCATGTCAGAGATCTATATTGCCAGTGGAGCCCGCCTTCCTATCGGAAAGTTCCAGGGCTCGCTCTCCAAACTCTCTCCTACCGAGATGGGCACCATCGCAGCGAAAGAAGCAATTTCTCGCGCTGGTGTCGATGCCGCGGCTGTTGAGTCCGTCGTCGTCGGCAATGTTGTGCCCAACGTGCCCTCGGATGTTTATCTTTCCCGCAAAATCGGTATTGAATCCGGGCTGAAAGATTCTTCCATCGCATTCAACGTCAACCGTCTGTGCGGTTCTGGCGCGCAGGCAATCGTTTCGGCTAGCCAGCAAATCTTGAGTGGCGATGCCGAGCTGGCACTCGCCGCAGGCGTCGAACACATGAGTTCTGCACCCTATTCCGTCAAGGGCATGCGCTCTGGTGGACAAAAAATGGGTGACGGTGTCCTGGAAGACTGGATGATCGGTGCACTGTCGTGCCCATTTGGCACCGGCCACATGGGCGTCACCGCAGAAAACGTAGCCGAAGCCTACGGCATCTCCCGGGAACGCCAGGACGAATTCGCCGCAGAATCACAGCGCCGCGCTGCCGCCGCCCGCGACAATGGTGTACACAAAGAAGAAATCGTGCCAGTGACACTGCAAACCCGGCAGGGCGAAATCACCTTCGACTTCGACGAGCACGTTCGCGAAACCAGCACAGAGGCCCTAGCCAAGCTCAAACCAGCTTTCCAGAAGAACGGCTCCGTGACCGCCGGTAACTCCTCCGGCATCAACGACGGCGCCGCTGCTTTGCTGCTGGGCACCGAATCCGCACTAAACCAGCACGGTTCCAGCCCGCTAGGCCGCGTCGTCTCGTGGGGAATCGGTGGCGTGGACCCCACCAAGATGGGTCTTGGACCAATCGTCGCCGTGCCGAAAGCACTGAAGAAAGCCGGCTTGAGTCTGGATGACATCGACCTCATCGAATCCAACGAAGCTTTCGCCGCACAGGCTATCGCCGTGCAAGACGAGCTCGGATTCGACCCAGAAAAAACCAACGTGCACGGCGGGGCCGTGGCCCACGGGCACCCGGTTGGTGCCTCGGGCGCTATTTTGACCGTAAAGGTACTGCACCACTTGCGTGCAACCGGAAAGAAATACGGTTTGGTCACCATGTGCATTGGTGGCGGACAGGGAATCGCTTTGATCGTGGAGGCTGTATAGAACATGACTAACAATTCTCAGAACACGGCACAGAAAATTATCACCAACCCAGAACCGACCACCGTTGAAGCGCCCGTGAAAAACGCAGCCGTCATCGGTGCTGGATCCATGGGTGCTGGTATCGCAGCCTTGCTGGCAAGCTCGGGTATCAACGTCACTTTGCTGGATATGGCCGACGACGGCGAGACCCACGAAGAGCGCAGCGCTCGCGCGCACAAGGGCATCGAAATCCAGAAGAAACGCAAAGGCTTCGTGCACCCGAAGTTCGTGGAAAATATTTCAGCTGGCAACACCACGGATGACCTTGACAAGCTCAACGAGTGCGACTGGGTTGTCGAGGCCATTTTCGAAGACCTTGATGCGAAACGTTCTCTGTATGAGACGATCGCGCCACACCTGAATGACGCGGCGCTACTGTCTTCGAACACCTCAACCATTCCGTTGGCAGAGCTGACCGCCAAGCTTTCCGACGATTTGGCCAGCCGTTTTGCCATCACCCACTTTTTCAACCCACCACGCGTGATGCGCTTGGTAGAAATCGTCGAAGGCGAAAAGACCAGCGAGTCGACGCTCAAGGTGCTCAACGCCGCCGCTGAACAGCAGCTGGGCAAGGTCGTCGTGGACTGCCGCGATACCCCTGGCTTTATCGCCAACCGTCTGGGTTGTTTCTGGTTGGGCGCCGGCGCTGAACTGGCCATGAAGCAGGGAATTTCCTACGAGCTTGCCGACGCAGTATTCTCCAAGCCATTCGGCATCCCGCGCACCGGTGTGTTCGGCCTTCTGGACTACATCGGTCTGCAACTGGTCAAGCCAATCTGGTCGTCGCTGACCAATGCTTTGCCGGAATCCGACACATTGCAACAGTTCAACTTGGAAGAAAATTCTGTGATCACCGGCCTGGTTGAGCGAGGTTTGACCGGCCGGACTGGCGAGGGTGGTTTCTACCAGGGCCGCGATAAGGTCATCCAGGAAGACTTCAGCTACGGCGAGCGCCAGAAGCCAGAAGATCCTGCCACTAAGCACAAGGATGCTGCTTCGGTGATTGCAGAAGACAGCGCCGGTGGTCGCTACGCTCGTGATCTGTTTGCCGCGACTCTTGGCTACTGCCTGGAAACCGCAGAAGAAATCGCCGACACCGTTGAACTGATGGATAAGGCCATGGTTTTGGGTTATGGCTGGAAACAAGGCCCATTCGCTCTGGCAGATTCCATCGGCCTGGACAAAGTCGCCGAGCTCTACGACAACACCCCTGCCCTGCTGGAGGCTGCCATCAAAGCTGGTGGCTTCTACCCAGAAGTCGGCAAGGTATTGGCAACCGATGGCTCCGTTTCCGAGACCAAGGACCGGGCCGGTGTGGTCACCGTCAAAGAATTGCTCGCATCCGGCAAGGCGAAGACGGTTCGTGAAGCCGAGAAGGTCAGCGTCCACCTGCTGGACAACGGCGTGGGCATCTTGGACATCAAGACTTCTCTGAACTCGCTGAGCCAACCGGCTCTCAATGATGTTCGCGCAGTCATCGATGATGCCGAAGAACTCGGCATCAAGGCCTTGGTGGTTGGCAACGATGAGCAGCGCGCATTCTGTGCCGGTGCTGACTTGACCTCCATTGCAGAAGCTGGCGAAAGCGGCGATACCCAGCGCATTGATGATCTGGTGCGCAACGGGTCGCAGGTCATGCGCAAGCTGCGCAATGCCCCATTCCCGGTGGTTGGCGCTGTCCGTGGCGTGGCCTTCGGTGGTGGCTCTGAACTGTATTTGTCGTGTGATCGCGTCGTCGTCCACGCCGACACCAAGGTGGCTTTCCCAGAGCGCAAGGTCGGTTTGTTCCCAGCATGGTCGGGCACTGTCTCCATGCTGGAGCGCATGCAAGGGCTGTACGACGACTACCACCAGCGCGCGTTTGATCTGATCACCGATGCCAATCCATTGCCGAATATGTATTTCGCTGCGGATTACGGTTTCATTCGCGAAGGCGATGCTATCTTGATGTCCCCGGATCACGTACTCGGATATGCTATCGACCAGGCGGCCGAGATGATCGACGGTTACGCACCGGCCGCTGATACCACGATCGCGCTGTACTCCGGTGATAAGCCTCTCGATGAGGGCTGGCCCATCGAGGGCATGACGGACAACGATCACGTCATCGCGCGCCAGCTGGCCAAGCACTACACCGCTGCTGATGGCGTCACCGAGCTTGGCTTCGATGAATTCGCTGACCGTGAGGTTGAGTACGCAGTGCCATTGATCGCGATGCCTGCGAATGTGGAACGCGCCATGCACATGGCGAAAACCCGCAAGCCTCTGAATAACTAGCTCATGAGTTAGCGCTGCAACTCACGCGGCGGCCTTGGCGTTGCCCGTGCGTTGCCCGTTTGCCGTCGCGTTCGCAGTAGGCCAGCTCGAGAGCGCACAAGTGGATCCACAAAATCTCAAGCACGAAAAATCTCAAGCAGAAAGCCGGCTAGGAAGTTTCTCTCCTAACCGGCTTGTTGCTGCTGCAGCTTAGAGCTACAGCTAAAGCTAGAGCTAGAGCTAGAGCTACTTGAACGCACCCACACCGGTAATCTTTTTACCAATGATCAGCGATTGCACCGTATCCGTGCCCTCATAGGTGTGATAAGCCTCAGTGTCGGCAAAGTGGCGGGCGATGTTGTTATCCAACAAGATACCCACGCCACCGAGCATGTCACGCGCATCCGCCGCGACTTTGCGAGCACCCCGGGTACAACGCAATTTGTTGAACGCGGCCTGCTCGCCGGTCAGCTTGCCCGCAGCGTCCAATTCTGCGATGTGACGGTTCAACAGCATCATCTGGCTGATCTCAAGCTGCATGTCTACCAGGCGCTGTTGAATGATCTGGCTTTCCGATAAACGACGGCCGAACTGAATGCGCTCGTCGGCATATTCGCGGGCACGCTCATAACAGGCAATAGCCGCGCCCAGAGCGATCCAAGCCACGCCGGTGCGGGTAGCCATCAACACGGCGGCAGTGTCCTTGAATGTCTTTGCGTTTGCCAACTGGTTCTCCGCAGGCACACGCACGTCGTTGAGCTTGATGTGTGCCTGGTGGATGGCACGCAAAGAAATCTTGTTCTCGATAACCTCAGCGTCATAGCCTGGGGTGTCCTGCGGAACGATGAAGCCCGAGACCTCACCATCTTCGGTGCGTGCCCAGACCACCGTGATATCTCCACCTTTACCCAGGCCGATCCATTTCTTCTCGCCGTTAAGCACCCACTCGTCGCCATCGCGTACCGCTGAGGTTTCCAGGGCAATCGAGTCAGAACCGTGATCCGGCTCCGTCAATGCGAACGCGCCAAGCAGCTCGCCTTTCGCCATCTTCGGCAAATACTTGTCTCTTTGTTCCTGCGATCCGCACATATCGATCGAGCGCATCGCCAATCCCGCTTGCACCGCCAGGATGGTGGCAACCGAGCCGTCGATGCGGGCAACTTCCATCAAAGCCAAACCAGAGCCCAAATGCGACAGCGTCTCGTGCCCATCGACATCGAGTCCGTCGGTAAGCAAATCACGTTCGACGATCTCCGGGATTAGGTCGAAGGGGATTTCTGCACGTTGCCAATAATCATTGATGACAGCTTCGACTGGCCCACGCAGGCTGGATGCACGCTTCCAGGCGTTGAGGTCAGCTTCGGGAAGGTCATTGAATACGCCGAGCAAATCAGTGCCGGCGGCGAGTGGATTATGGGATGCATTGTGGGACAATTTTACTCCTCCAGACGAATCATCGTTAGTATTAAGAGTGACTCACATCGCACTAATAGTCAAGCGATATGTCGTTAACATTTCATGGCATGCTTTACTAATAGTGCGTTGCTGACAACCAGCCCGACGAGGAGAAGAAAACCCATGGCTAATCCGAAACGCCGAGCACAGATCGCCGAAGCAGCGATGGAGCTTTTCGACGAGCGCGGTTACCACGCCACCGGCATGGAAGACATTGCTACCGCCGTCGGCATGCGTGCATCGAGCCTGTATAACCACTATGGTTCCAAACAAGAGGTGCTAGCGGATATCGCAATCAGTTCGATGGAGGCATTACTGCGTTTTCATGCAACTGGTTATTCGCCTATGAGAACGAGCGCGGACAAACTGTACGCCAGCATGAAATATCACACCATTTTCCATGCCGAGCAGGCCCGACGCGCGCGCATCGTCAACAACGAGATTCGTGCGCTGCAAGAGCCGACCCGTTCGATCGTGGTGCAGATGCGTCGAGACTATGTCGCCCGCTGGATGGCAATCGTGCGCGAAGGTATCGATTCCGGGGTTTTCGTTGCTGACGATGTGAAGATAGTGAGCTGGGCACTCATCGATATGGGTATCGGTGTCTCGCAGTGGTATGCCGACGGCGGCCGTCTCACCAGCGAGGAACTTGGCGACATGTATGGCCGCATTGCGCTGCGGCAATTATGCAAGCCCGGCACAGCCAAGGAGACAAACACCGCTACACAGCCGGGCACTTCCCCAGATACACAGCCGGGCACTTCCCCAGATACAGAAAAAGAACCCGCGGGTGAGACCGCAGGTTCTGCTGATTCTTAAGTCGCTTCCGGCCGACTGTTATTTGCCGGCTTTTGCCAGAAGGTCGAGTGCACGACGGTAGATCGGTGCATCCACGTAATTTCCGGAATCCAATTCCACTGAGGATTCTTTGCGTGCCACCGCGGCCTCGAATTTTTCCACCGCCTCGCGCGCCCACGCGATCGCGTTATCGGAAGGCTTGAACGCAGCAGTGACGATCTTGCACTGCGCCGGGTGAATGCACAGTTTACCGCTAAACCCCAGCGCACTGGCGTAGTGCGTGGCATCGATCAGCCCGTCCTCATTGCCGACATTGAAATAAGGGGTATCAACCGGCGGCGACAAGCGGTACGCCACCGAGGCTGTCGCCAGCGTCGAACGCGCGAATAATAATGCATCGCGGTTAGAGTGGTTCACCCGCAGCTGCTCTGAGTAATCACCAGCGCCGAAGGCCAACTGCGCAACGCCACGGGTCGAGGCAATCTCGGCAGCATTGACGATGCCACGCGCAGTTTCCACCAACGCCACGATCGGAACCGGTGCCCCATCAGAATCTTTCAACAGGTGTTTAGTCTCCGACATTGCTTTGGACTCGTTGACTAATGGCTGCATAACGAAATCCAGCTGGTCAGCCACCACCTGCAGCGCTTCCAAATCTTTCGGGTACTCCTGCGAGTTCACGCCGTTAATACGCACACCGATAAGCACCGGCTTGTGTGCGGTGATGATATCGGGGTTTTGCCCGGAAGAATATTCCTCGATGAACGAGACAATGTTTTGTCGTGCCCGAGCCTTATTCTCTGGCGCGCAGGAATCCTGCAAGTCAAAGACGATCGAGTCGGTTCCACAATCGACGGCATCGCGGAAGTCGTCGGGGTGGTCACCAGGTACGAAAAGAGGCGAAACGAGTGAAATCATAACTTTGAGTCTACGTGAGGAAGATCAACAATATGGTCTTGGTATGAGCTTTGCCCGCTAGCACTTACGGGAGCTCCGGCGAGAGCCCCGGCTGCTTGCCGACGGTTAATGCGCGTGGATCATGCGCATTAAGTGGTTGTCGACGACGTGCTCATCGGCCCGTTCTGGGCGCAGTGCGGTGGCTGCGAGCTGCTGAAATTGTTCTTCTTGCTGGCTAGTAAGCCCACAGCCCGGTGCGGGCTGCTGTGAATCTGCGTTCCACATAGCCCTTAGCATAGCTGAAGCCCCCGACTTCAGGTCCAGCGTAGCTAGGGATAGATCCAGCGTGGCTAGGAATCGTTCTTTCGCTCAGCCTCGTCACTTTGGCTTCTGACGATGACCTGTTCTTTCGCTTCCCGCGCTGCCCGCACGCTTGCCGACGGGTGCGCCTCCTCCGTCGCCAAGCGCTCGAAAGCCAGCGCAGCCAATGCAGCAGCTTGATCGCCAAGGATGGCGTCGTTGAAGTTAATTTTCGGCGAATGGTTCCAATCGCGCAGGTGCTCGGGTTTTTCCGGGTTGGCGGTACCAAGGAACATGAAAGTGCCGGGGATCTGGGCAAGCACGAAACCGAAGTCTTCTGATGCCATCATCGGCGCGTCGAACGGCTGGACAGCTTCCTCACCAAACATTTCGCCCCACACCGAAGCTGCAAATTTGGTTTCACGCGGATTCGTCTTCGTCGTCGGGTAAAGCACCTGGAAATCAATATCCACTGAACACCGGTGGGCTGCAGCAACATTTCCAGCGACTTCGGCGATCATCTGGCGTACCGCATCAATCTTTTCATCACGAAGCACACGTACCGTCGCGCCAAGCGTGGCCGTATCCGGGATCGCGTTGAATGCACCTTCACCAGCGCGCACGTTGGTTACCGTCACCACGATCGGATCCAGCGCGTCAAAGCGACGGGTGATAGCCATCTGCAGAGAGGTCTGAATCTCGGCCAGTGCTAGCACCGGATCGATCGCATCATGCGGGCGCGAACCGTGCCCACCTTTACCTGTGACGGTGATGGTCAGGTTGGACGACGACGACATCATCGGGCCCGGCACGTAGTGAAAGGTGCCGTAATCCTGCGGGCCGACGTGAATGCCATAGGCCGCGATCGGGCGCCGACCAGCAGCGTCGAGCACGCCTTCTTCAATCATCGGCGCTGCCCCACCCGGGCCTTCCTCTCCAGGCTGGAACATGAAAATAATGTCGCCCGCGAGTTCTTCTCGGTAGCGGCATAAAATCTTCGCGGCGCCCACCAAGCCCGCGGTGTGCAAATCGTGCCCACAGGCGTGCATGTAATCGTTTTTCGAGGCAAATGGCAGATCCAAGCGTTCACGCACAGCCAGCGCGTCCATGTCTCCGCGCAGCAGCACCGATACGGGGTGGTCTCCCCTCTTGCCGCCGCGCAACACCGCAACCACCGAAGACAGCTCGTGGCCAGTGGTAATCTCCAGCGGCAATCCTTCCAGTGCGTCTAAGACTTTTTGCTGCGTGCGTGGCAGATGCAAGCCAATCTCGGGGTGTTCGTGAAGATCCCGACGCAATTCTTGCAGCTCGATGAGCACGTCTTCGGCGGCCCCACGGAAAACCTCACCCACGGGCTGCTCACCGATTTTCGCTCGTACAAATTCCAGCGGCCCTTGCGCTGGTGTGGTCCGCGGCGGTAGCCCCTGCCCTTGGGTCTGCGGTTGCCCCGGACGCGTTGGGCGCCCTACGCGTCCCGGGCGTGCGGAACGACGGTTGGCCAGCGGGTTGAACTCAGGTTGTTGGGATTCTGGGCCAGACACGGGAAGAAACACATCCTTCATCGAGCAAAAATTCGGTCACAAGATATGCTTTTCCACAGTAGTCAATAATGTGACGCCCCGCGTGGCCTCTGTGATACCCAACGTGACGCACACCCAACGAGCGCGTGCTCGCCGGGTGTGCTCGTCAGCGCTGGGTTTAATTATCAGCGCTTAATTATCAGCGTTTAATTATCATCAGTCGACAACGCAGCAACGAAGGCTTCCTGTGGCACGTTAACCGATCCCAGCGACTTCATACGCTTTTTACCAGCCTTCTGCTTTTCCAGCAGCTTGCGCTTACGCGAAATATCGCCGCCGTAGCACTTCGCCAACACGTCTTTACGCATCGCGCGGATGTTTTCACGCGCGATGATCTTGGCACCGATAGCCGCCTGCACCGGCACCTCGAATTGCTGGCGTGGGATGAGCTCTTTCAGCTTCTTCGTCATCTTGTTGCCGTAGTGATACGCATGCTCACGGTGCACGATTGCGCTGAAGGCGTCGACAGGATCGCCCTGCAAAAGAATATCGACTTTCACCAAGTCAGCCAGCTGTTCACCAGCTTCTTCGTAATTCAACGAGGCATATCCCTTGGTCCGCGATTTCAGCATGTCGAAGAAGTCAAAGATGATCTCACCCAACGGCATGGTGTAACGCAATTCCACGCGGTCTTCAGAAAGATAATCCATGCCACCCATTTGGCCGCGTTTGGATTGACACAGCTCCATCGTCGGGCCAACGAAATCCGCGGGCACGATGATGGTCATTTTCACAATCGGCTCGTAGACCGAATCATGCTTACCCTCTGGCCAATCCGCGGGGTTGTGCACGTACTGTTCCGTGCCGTCTTCCTTGACGACGCGATAGGTCACCGATGGTGCGGTAGAGATCAAATCCAGATCGAATTCTCGCTCCAGGCGGTCACGGGTGATTTCCATGTGCAGCAAGCCCAAAAAGCCACAGCGGAATCCGAAGCCAAGAGCGACGGAGGTTTCCGGTTCGAATGTCAACGAAGCGT
>NZ_JAPJNQ010000002.1:26799-70335 GCF_030826625.1 Corynebacterium sp.
ACGAAGCGTCGTTAAGCTGCAGCTTTTCCAACGCGTCACGCAAGTCCGGGAAATCTTCCTGGGAGATCGGGAACATGCCGGAATAAACCATCGGCTTCGGTTCCTCGTAACCCTGCAACGGTTCTTCCGCACCCTTGCTAGCCCAGGTGATGGTATCGCCGACCTTCGTTTCGCGCACGTCTTTCACGCCAGTGATCACATAGCCCACCTCACCGGGACCGAGACCTTTACACGAGGTCGGCTTTGGCGAGACGATACCCATGTCCAGAATCTCCAGCTCAGTGCCGGTGTTCATCATGCGAACTTTTTGGCGTGGCTTGAGCTGCCCGTCGACGACCCTGATATAGGTGACGACGCCACGGTAAACATCGTAGACCGAGTCGAAAATCATCGCACGCGCTGGTGCATCGTCCGGATAATCGGTGTGTGGCGGCGGGGTCAGTTCCACGACTCGATCGAGCAGCTCGACTACGCCTTCACCAGTTTTACCGGAGACATGCAGAACGTCTTCTGGCTCGCAGCCGATGATGTTAGCTAGCTCCAGAGCGTATTTTTCTGGATCCGCAGCCGGCAGATCGATTTTGTTCAGAACTGGAATGATCTCCAGCTCGTGTTCCATGGCGAGGTACAGATTCGCCAGAGTTTGCGCTTCGATGCCTTGGGCAGCGTCGACAAGCAAAATTGCAGCCTCACACGCATCTAGGGCACGGGAAACCTCGTAGGTGAAGTCGACGTGACCTGGGGTGTCGTTCATCTGCAAGACAATGTTTTCGCCCTTGTGCGGACCAGAAGTAGGAACCCACGGCAAACGCACCGATTGAGCCTTGATGGTGATACCGCGTTCGCGCTCAATATCCATGTTGTCGAGGTACTGATCACGCATATCGCGCTCGTCGACGACTTTCGACAACTGCAGAATACGGTCTGCCAGGGTGGATTTACCGTGGTCAATATGCGCAATGATGCAGAAGTTGCGCAGGCGTTTAGCTTCGGTGAACGTCTGCGCTGCAAAATTATTCGACATTACTTCCCATTACTTCCTCGGACTACCTCTCGTTATAAACTCCCACCAGCCTACCCAACGACGACGCACCAAAGATAGCTAGCGAGGACTAACCATTCCTAGGAGCCCAAATAGCTAGGATTACAGGTATGTTTGCGTCGCGACGGAAAAATAAACGCTGGTCACCGTCTGCCCCAAATGAAGACCAATTGGAAAAAGGGCTGACATTGATCAACCAGCGACTGGGGATGTACAACACCTCCGGCCGCTCGGTCGCGCGTGCCGCAGCAAAAATTCGGGTATGGAAATCCCGCGCGCTCAACCGCAGCATCTTCTATGCCCCGGACATGGACGGACATGCGGATTCTGGGGAGGTTGTGTGGGTATGGACACCGACCGACGGCACCGATTCCCCACCCCGAGAACGCGCAGTATTGGTAATCGGGCGTACCAGCAACAGCGTGCTTGCATTGCTGATCTCGCCGAATCCCACGCACGATCACGATCCGCGGTGGACGAGCATCGGCACGGGCGAATGGGATGAGGCTGGTCGGCCGTGCTGGATCCGTGTCGATCGCGTGTTGGAAATCCAGGAGAAATATTTGCGTCGGCAAGGCGTGTTATTTCCGAAACGTCGGTTTGAACGCATCGCCACCCGTTTGCGAACTGAGCATCAGTGGGACTGAGCACAACTGGGACTAGGCCCCCATGGGACTGAGCATTAGTGGGACTGATCTCGAGTGGGACTGAGCATCAGTGGGACTGAGCACGAGCGGGACCGAGCACGACTGGGACTGAGCATGCGGTAATGGGCCTAAGCCCGCAGTTCTGCTAAACTCTATGAGGTTGCTCGTCTGTTGAGCTGCACCAAGCGGGGCGGTCAGGACCTTGGGTCCGCCCGATAACGGTTTGGTGACGCGCACAATGGCCATTAAAACACTGGTCAGCGTGTTGGAAATGCCCAGCAGAAGGAGTTTTCACGTCATTGTCTATCGACTATAAGAGGTATTTTCACCATGGCAAACATTAAGTCCAAGCAGAAGCGCATCCTCACCAACGAGAAGTCGCGTCGTCGCAACCAGCACGTTCGCTCCCGCGTTCGCACCATGATGCGTAACTTCCGCAATGCTGTAGAGGCTGGCGACAAGTCCGTTGCCGAGGAGAAGCTGCGCGTAGCTTCCCGCGAATTGGACAAGGCCGTTTCTAAGGGTGTTTTCCACCGCAACACTGCTGCCAACAAGAAGTCCGGCATGGCCAACCTCTTCAACAAGATGGAAGGCTAAGTCAGTTTCTCACTGAATAGCTGGTGACTTCGCAAGGTTGCCAACGAACGCCGACCTGGGTTTTACTGCCCAGGTCGGCGTTGTCGTCTCTACAGCAAACTCTTTCACTGCAGGATTTCCGGGTTATGCGACAAAAGTGCGTCTGATCGGGGCGTCGACCAGAGTATTGTGTCTTTTTTGCAAATAGGCCACCTGAAACCGGCCTTTTTCGCTCACTATTTGCAAAAAAGACAACATAGACATGATTACCGGCGATGGGCTAAGCGGGTGACGAAGCAAAAAGCGGGGGATATACGACAAAAGTGCGCCTGGGATTGTTACCCCGTGGTCGGGGTTAGGTTCCTATTCGCCCTTTCTCTACGCCTAAGTTGTGGTTGTAGGCGTTTGGGATAGCGTTGTCGTAGAGAGCTGCTCGTCCTGTTTGCTGGTCTGCTTTGTTTGCGTTGTGGGGATTATAAATGCGCTGTTTTTATCTCTTGCTTTTTCTTAAATGCGCCCCTAAAATTGGGGGACGCGCCGCACGGTGCTGCGCCGTAAGGTGCAATCCGGAATTATTGCGAGAATTTCACATTACTGATTCCGCAACTACTACTAAGGAGCCCCCATGAACGAACTTTTCGAGCAGATCATCTTCCAGCAGCAGGCAACCACCTTCTCCAGCGTTATCGAATCCATCGGCGTTGGCATCGCCGCTGTCATCTCCGCTGTGGTTGACCCAATCTTCCAGCTGGTTTCCTCCAGCAAGTAAAGCAGGCAAACCCCGCCTGAGCTTAGGTCTAAACCAAATTAGACTAGCCCCGCTAGCGCCGAAGCGCTGGCGGGTTTTTTATGCCCAGATAACCTCGTTTATTCGCTGCTTGCTTGAACAATTCACTTAGCCAATAATTACAAAATGAGCAAAGGTTAAATTAACTTAGTTGCGAAGTTGATCACACCACACGTCGCTTAGCTGGGGTTTTAATTCCCTGCAACACCTTTCGGTTGCTTTAGTTTTCCCCTGCCCCTAAAATTAGGGTCGCAATATAGAACGAAGCCTTAGCGAATAATTTTCGGCCTGGCCCATTCCAACATTTAAGGAGTTCTCTTGAACAAGCTTCCTGCAGACGTACCAACCACTACCGGCTTCCTGGCTATCATCGAACAGATCGGCGTTGGCATTGCATCCGTCATCTCCGCTATCGCTGAGCCTTTCATTCAACTTTTCGGCTCCAGCCTGTAATTTGAGCTAAATCAACTACGCTCACTCGGGATGGATGCACATCCCAGCAAATACGCTAAACCGCTAACGCACCTACGTTAGCGGTTTTGCTTTCGACTCAGCACCGGAAATACCGAGTCCTGAATTCCTAGCGGTAGTACCACACCTAAGTAACCGCGATCGTTGCAACGACCCCTAGAATCCAAGCGTTCTTAAGGGAAAGTGCTACAACGACCCCCTGAACTCAAGGTCGGTTACGAATACACAAAACTCCCCGGTGGACAACCACCAGGGAGTGTGAAAAATGCAGGCAGAGGATTAATCCCCTGCCTTAGCTATTCGACAGCTAATTAAAGCTTAGAACAGGCTGGAGGAACCCAACAGGTTGGTAGCAACGCCAGCGGTGCCAGCCAACAGGAACTCAGCAGCGTTGATCAGGTAGCCGAAGACGCCGTTAGCGGTGGTGGAAAGAGTAGCAAGAATGTTGTTGGCCATAGTCAACAATCCTTTCATTTGAAACGAATGGTACGGACCCCAGTCTAACAACTGATGATCCGTGATCCACAACCCAGAAAACCATTAAGAACTGATTCAATCCCCGCTCTCAGAAAGCATTTTTCGAATGCTCCACGTGTGATTGATCTAATTCTTGACCAAAAATACCGCTTGAACTCTATAAACCTTTAGTGATATTTTCCGAGGTGCCACGCCTGAATTCGTTACATTCTAGCCCCGGAATAGGGCATTACAGATTCTAGAGCCCCATATTTTAGGGGCAACACCCAGGCCTCATATGTAACCTGAATCACATGGGTTTAATCTTTATCTAACGCAAACTCGGCATTAATCGCCCATGAAGATCGCATAAAAAATGCCCAACCGTTTCCGGTTGGGCATGAGTCGAAATCGAAAGGCAAATGATAATTCCCATCAGCGCACAATAGGCGCACCCGTGGGCTAGTTTCCAAACATGGCCAGCAGTCCGTTAATAGCCAGCGACCCACCAATCACGATAAACAACGCTCCGGCAGCAATATCAATCCACGGCCCCGCAGCGAGCACTCGGCGTCGCACAGCCTTCGTCGACAAGAAAAACGCCACGAGGACGAACAAGAAAAACGCCGACAGCGTCAACGCAGCAATGACAGCGATGGATAAACCAAGAGACGGGCTTTGTGGCAGCAATGGAGCAACGATCGCAGCTAGAAACAGCACGATCTTCGGATTCGCGATATTCGTCAACAAGCCCGTCTTAAACGCAGCTTTCAACGAACCTAAACGCAACGCGGCCTCCGCGAGATCGACCGGCTTCACATTACGGTCTTGCCAGCCGCTTTTCGCCATATTGCGGCCCATCCATATCAGTGCGATGCCACCAATCAACTGCACGAAAGCCAGCACAGAGGGATACGCGGTCAGCACCGCCGACGCACCAAAGACCGTGAGGCTGCACCACATCACCACGCCCAGCTGAATCCCCGCCGCAGCAGCCAGCGCATGCGTACGCGAGCGCGTCGCCAAGCGCATGATCAAAATCATGTCCGGCCCGGGGCTGGCGGCACCCGCGAGGTTGAGCGCTAACAGGCTGGCCCACTGCGCGAGCGTCACTTGGTGTTCTCGAAACGCTCAAGCAAATCTGCACGCTCGAACATGCGCGCAGTATCCACCGCCGTCGGGTGCCCGTGGTTCGGATCCGCACCGGCTTCTAGCAGCACGTCGACGACAGCGTCTTCTTTCTTAAATACCGCGCCTGCCAGCGGCGACTGGCCACGATCGTTGAGCTTGTCGACGTCACCGCCGCGCGCAGCCAGTCCGCGCACCAGATCCGCGTGGCCGTGATACGCAGCCATCATCAAAAGGCTGTGACCTTCGTGGTTGACCAGATCTGCATTCAGGCCATGGTCTATATATTCCAGCAACGTAGCATCGCCAGCGCGGGCGAGATCAAAAAGCTTGGTGGCAAATTCTTGCAACTGCTGATCTTCAGCAGAATCTGTCGTGTGCGAGTTGTCTTGCGTATTGTTCTCAGTCATAGCGACACAATATTAGCGCGCAAGTTCAGAGATTTTCCGCACCGCAGATTCCAGCGCGTATTCAGCATCGCCACCCTGACCTTTGACGGTGGCATCCAATTCAGCAATGATGATCACCGCTCGCGACACGTTTTCCCCACGCCAGCGGCGGGCAACCTTCAATGATTTATCTACCAGCCACGGCGGCATTCCCAACTGCCCAGCAAGTTTCTGCGCGTTGCCACCATGCTCTGAATACAACCGGGCAATCGTTCCGACCTTGCTCGCCAACGCGTACGCCAGCTTCACCGGCGGCTCCCCTAATTGCAACGCTCGACGCACCGACGCCACCGCCTGTGCGGTATGCCCAGCAACCGCGGCATCAGCAATATCAAAGCCAGAAACCTCAGCAACACCTTGGTAATACTCCCTCACCGCAGCCTCAGTGACGTTGCCGTTGGTATCAGCAACCAACTGACTGACCGCAGAGGCCAATTCTCGCAGGTCTGAGCCAACCCCTTCTAACAAACCATGCGTGATTTCCGGACCCACGCGCACACCATGCCTGCGGAACTCCTGGTTTACCCAGCCGGCACGCTCGGAGGGTTTCAGCTTGGCGACGTGATGGTTTTCGGCAAGCTTGGCAATTTTTTTCATAATCGCCTGGTTACGCCCACCACCGGCATAAACGATGATGATCGTCACCGATGGTGCTGGGTCAACACAGGCATTAAGCAACAGATTCAGCGGTTCTTTGCCTGCGGATTCTGCCTGCGTGATCACCACAATCCGTTCGTCGCCGAACAACGAGGGGCTGGTCGCCTCAATCAATTCTGGTCCAGTGATATCCCCGGCGCGCAGCGTGGTCTGATGTACTTGTTCACCATCAGCGGCTGACTCGCGTACCGCCGCTGTCAGTTCCAGGCGCACCCGTTCTGCAAGGTATTCCTCATCCCCGGTAATCAGGTGCACGCTTGCGGTCGTCGACATGCCTCTATCGTGCCATAGCTGCCCCAAAGAATTAGCCACCTCGGCCGTTAGAACGCGCCGCTTTCAGCATGCTGGGTGCCATCAACGTGGATGGTCACCGGACCATCGCGTTGTGGAAACACGATCGGAATTCCGTTGGGGCTTACTACCGGCCTTGTTGCTGGCCGTCCGGTCGGGTCGGTGACAACAATCGCTTCGGTGTGCGGTGGAATGGTGTGTGGATCAATCTGTCCCGAATAATCCGTGATCTGTTCTAGTTCGTCGATGACCAGCACGTTATCCGGGTCAATATAGGCTGCGGCTGGTAGGCGTTGCTGCCAGCCCGCAAAGATCATGAAGGCAATCAGCACCCCGGCGGTAGTGCGCACAAAACCAGCCAGTAACGCGGCGATAATCCAGCCATAAACGAGCAACGCTGACCATGGCGTAATCTCAATGGTCGCCACTGGCAGCTGCTCTGCCTAACTGGCAACTCGATAGATCCACCAGGCGGCTGGCTCAACAACCGCGAACACGATTGTCTCGAGCGCTTCAGGCACGGGCAACGCTGCTAGCACCGTGGCGACAAGCCCCAAAACCAGTGCGGGGGCAACCGCCGGAGTCACAACTACATTGGCCACTACGCTCACTACTGAAACCTGACCTGCCATCAACGCCACCAGTGGCATCGTCACAATATCGGCAGCGATCGAGACCGCGAACGCACGCACCAAAATATCGGGAAGCCGGGTGCGGGCCAATGGGCGATACAACAACGGCTGCAATGCGATGATGCCAGCAGTTGCTGCCACCGATAACGCGAAACCGAAAGACACCGCTAAATCGGAATCATAGAAAAGCAGCGTGATCACCGCGATACACAACGCGTGCAGTGGCGGCATCCGGGATGAGTTGACAATTGCTGCCACCCCAACGAGCCCAGTGATACTAGCTCGCAGCACCGACGGGGCTGGCCCCACGACGCAAAAATACAATCCCATCACGCATGTCGAAGCGATCGCTTGGCCAACCGGGCCCAGCCGAACCGCCCGCGCGACGATTACCGCGGTAGCAACCACGGTTGCAACATGTAGCCCACTGACAGCCGTTAGATGTGTCAGCCCGGCATCGATGTACATTTGCCTTTCCGCTGTTGATTGCGCACTCGTATCACCGAGCACCATGCCAGGCAGCAGCGTCGCAGTATTCTCCCCCAGATACTGCTGGCTAGCGGTATGTAGCGATTGCGCAACGTTGTCTGCAAACTTGGCTAGCCCCGTCGGCGGGGCGATCTCAGTGATCTCGCCGCGAACCACCACCGGCGCCAGCCCTGGTCGGTCAGATTCACGGTAGGTAGCATCCACGAGGATGCGCGAACCCACTGCCAACCGTTCTGAGCTTTCCGGTTGCTGCGCAAACACCGCCAGCTTAGGGGCAAACCCATCGACGCGGACCGGCAAATAAATTCCGCCGTAATCGAGTGGTTTAGGGGCACCAGCGACAGTGGCAGATAAATGCTCAGGATACTGAAACTGCTCAGCCCGCCTCATTCTCACCGTAGCGACAAACACGCTGGCACCAGTAACGCCTGCCACAAGTACCGCATGTTGCCAATATCCGCAAACAACACAGCCCAGCACAACAGCAACCACCAATGCTACTGCCCAAGTTGGAGAACCTGTCACCAGTAATAAGATGACCGCACCCCACCCACACAGTGCGGTAGGCACTAAGCGTAAATCATGCATGTGCCTCCTTTCCGGATATTGCCACTACCCCACCAACGTTGCGCTCAGACCGTGACTTCATCCTGCAAACGAGAAAACTTCGCCGGTCCAATACCGCTGACATCAAGAAGCTGGTCGACGGAACTAAAGCCCCCGTTGGATTCCCGAAATTCGATAATGGCTGCCGCAGTGGCTTCCCCCACCCCGTGCAAGGACATCAGCTCAGCTGCCGTAGCACTGTTCAACGAAATCGGTCCCTTGCCGCCCCCACTGTGTCCACTTCCATGCACACCACCGCCAGAGTTGCCGACGGCATTAGCCGACGAAGTATCAGGTGGAGCCGGGTCATCGGGTCCTAGCACCACCAGCTGCTGTCCATCGCTCAAACGCTCGGCCTGGTTGATGCGCAGCAAATCTGCTTCAGGTAACACGCGTGCTATCGCCAGTGCATCGGCGGCACGGGCTCCCTCAGGAAGCGTCATCACCCCAGGATTTTCTACGAGCCCAACCACAGAAACCACGATCTCACCAGCTGCCTCGGTCGGTGCGGTCGCATCGCCTGGCTTGGTCTTCGCGTTGCCAGCCGCACCATCACCCGAACCACCAGCCGCGCCATCGCCGGAACTGGCACCTAGCGATTCAGGATTGGTCGCTGCACTAGATTCCGCCTCAGACCGTTGCGCCAGCGCCGCAAGCTCATGACCGTTATCCCCCTGCTTAGCGCCCGAGCTGGTAAGAAACCACACCAGGCACACCACCACCGCGATGCTCGCCCCGGCCAGCGCTGCAGCTTTGGACAGCGAAAACCTAGGTTGCGGATAAGCAACCGCCATGAGGTCTTCTTCCCCAGTCGGTCGCATCAACTCTGCGATGCGATCACGCACCCGCGAAGGCTGTATAGGCCTGCTCAACCGGGAAAATGGTTCAGTGCGGGGATGGTCTGGGGTGGGTGATTCTGTGGTCTCCATGTGCGTGATCCTAAAACCAGCACCGAAGAAGCAAAGCCCTGGTGAGCGAAAGCCTGTGAAAACCTTAGTGACACGACAACAAAAACCAACCAGCTGTGGATAACTACTGGACAACCACTACGCAGCTGCTTCGAAGCTACAAGCAATAAGTCGCTACTCACCCACGGTAAACACCGCAGAGACCCCAACTGCGCCTGAGCCGACGTGAATTTGTAATACCTCGCCCATTTCTTGGACCATCACCGACGACCCCGGCGCTAAAGCCTCTACCAACAGGTCATACAAGGTATCTGCGGCATCTTCAGCATCGCTATGCTGGATAGCCACGAACGCAGGCTCGCCCCCGGCTTCTTGGGAGATCAACTCCACCAATTTGTTAAACGCCTTTGCCTGCGTGCGGGTTTTACCCACCAGCTCCAGCTTGCCGTCGACAAACTGCATGATTGGTTTGGTCGCCAACAACGCCGTCGACAGAATCGCAGTGGTCGCCGACAGGCGCCCCGAACGGCGCAAATCATCAATCCGATGAAGGTACACCCAGGTGGCAGAACGCGAGAGCACCCCCAAGGCAGCATGCTGGCACTCATCTAAATCAGCGCCTTGCTGCGCAAGTTTCGCTGCCGTCATTACCGCTGCACCCATCGCCATCGCGATCGCCGGGGAATCAATAATGCGGATCTCATCGTCGTCGAAAAGCCCCACCGCGGTTTGCGCCGAAGTCCACGTCGAAGACAATTCCTTCGGCAAATGCATTACGAGCACACCATCGCCTTGACTGCGTTCAACCAACCGGCCATAAACCGCAGCCAATTCCAACGACGACAAACCCGCCGTGGAACGCTCCACAGAGCCATCCTTGGCGGGTTTTTCCACCACGTGCAGATCCAACACGGTGATGCCAAGTTCTGCGATAACGTCCTCGCTCAAACTAGCTGAGGAATCCGTAACCACCTGAACCGCCATTTAATCCCCTCGGCCCATGTTCCAGCCCTCCAAGAACCACTGGGCAGAGCGGGCATCAGCAGCGTCCGCAAACCGCGGCGCGCGACGATCAGCCGCCGGATCAAACGCCGGGCGAGCCACCAACTTAGCCCAGTGCGTGTTCTTGAGACTAGAAAGCATCGGAAATTGTCCAACTTCAAGATCCAACAATGCGCAGGCCAGTGCCGAAATCGCACCATTATGGGCAACCAACAGCACCCCGCCGTCGTCCCATTCAGAATATTCTTCCATCAACTCATCGACCACCGGCCGGATGCGTCGGCAAACATCCACCCGGGATTCACCACCCGGCGGCGTCCACGTCGCATCGTTGCGCCACTGCGCACGACTGCCCGGGTACTGCGCATCAACCTCGGAACGAGCCATCCCTTGCCAATCACCAAGATGCGTCTCACGCAAACGGCTATCAATGGTCACTTCCAAACCCAACCGCTCGGCAATATAGCCAGCAGTCGTTGCCGCGCGGTTCAAATCCGAAGCGACGATGCGGGTGATGTGGACGTCGGCAAGCAACTCTGCTGCTTGACGGGCCTGGGCATGGCCGCGTTCGGAAAGTTCGGTGTCGAGCTGACCCTGCATCCGCCCAGAGGCGTTATACGTCGTCTCCCCGTGGCGGACGAGGTACAGCGGGCGGTTCATGGGTGCTCCTCGCCCACCACTGGAATATCATCAATACGCCGAGCAGAACGAACCTGCTCGCCATCGGAATCCGCATAATTGCCTGGACGGTGGTACTCCACACCCTCGACCTCAACCAGCGGGCAATCGCCATACAAGCGATCCAGGCCGTAGAAATCACGCTCATCATTGTGCTGAACGTGCACGACGATATCGCCGTAATCCATCAGCACCCAGCGGTAATCGTGCTGGCCTTCCCGGCGCAACGGCTTGCGGCCGGCGTCTTTCAATTCCTCTTCAATCTCGTCGACGATGGCCTTGACCGCGCGCTCCGTATCCGCCGAGGCGATGATGAAAACCTCAGTGATGCCCAGGACATCAGAAACGTCCATGGCGACGATATTGGCCGCCGATTTTTCATCGGCGGCGCGAACGGCCACACCTGTGAGTTCGCGAGCGGTATCAGTAACGGTCAATGCGCACCTTCCTTAGTACAACGGGGGTTCTTAATACAACGGGGGTGGCCGTTGTTTAGCGTCTTCGAATCTGGTTTAGTTTCAGCCTCAACCCAAGCGTAGATATATTTTCGCACGAAAAGATCACTTTGGGCTAGTTTTGAGATTTTTTTCGGCATATAAATTGTTTTTCGAAATATACTGCACCACCCCGTCCGGCACCAAGTACCAGACTGGACGCCCTTCCTTCGCGCGCTGTCGGATATCAGTCGAGGAAATCGCCAACGCTGGAACGTCGACAAGATCGACGCGACGCTGATGAATATCCGGCATCATTGACTCGGACAATTCATAACCTGGACGAGTCACCGCAACGAATCGAGCCATTTCGAACATTTCTTCCCAGTTGTGCCAGGAGACGATATTCGCCATGGCGTCGGCGCCGGTAATGAAAAACAGCTCTGCATCGGGGTAAGTTTCGCGCAGATCGCGCAGCGTATCGACGGTATAGGTAGCACCACCACGGTCAATATCGACGCGGCTGACACCAAAGCGTGGGTTTGATGCGGTCGCGATCACCGTCATCAAATAGCGCGACTCTGCGGCGGTAACCTGCTTTTCGGCTTTTTGCCACGGTTGGCCAGTGGGCACGAAAATCACCGAGTCCAGGGAAAATTTGTCTGCGACTTCACTAGCCGCGACCAAGTGTCCATTATGGATCGGGTCAAAAGTTCCGCCCATCACCCCGATGCGCTTCCGCATGGGCTTTGCTGGGCTGGCCTGCGCAGGAGACGCGTTGACTCCAGCGGCGCTCATGGCACTCAGCCCCATGAGCGCGACTGCAAGAGATCGCGACCCGAAAGAAAAATTCATATCAGGAATTATTGCAGGTCACGAACCCGAATGCGAGTTTACTTATGGGGCTGTAATCTCCGCACCTTATGGGCGGGTGTGACCAGTGCCCTGCAAAATCCACTTGCTAGAAGTCAGCTCCGGCAAGGCCATAGGGCCACGAGCGTGCAGCTTCTGGGTGGAAATACCGATCTCTGCACCCATGCCGTAGACCTCACCATCGGTGAAGGCGGTAGAGGCATTCAACATCACTGCAGCGGCATCCACCTCGTTGGCGAACTTCTGCAAAATATCTGCATCTTGCGCCGCGATACCCTCGGTGTGCCCAGTGCTCCACTGTTGAATGTGTGCGATAGCACCATCGACACCGTCGACAACCTTGGCGTTAATATCCATGGATAGGGATTCTTCTGCCCAATCTTCCTCGGTAGCTTGCACCGCATTTTCCACACCGAAAGCGGAAAGCTCTTGGACTTCACCGTGGATAGTGACATCAGCGTCCTGCAGTGCGCGCACAACCTTTAGCTTGTCTTCATCACTGAGCGCGGAATCCAGCAGCACCGTTTCGGTGGAGTTGCAGACAGAGGTACGACGGGTCTTGCCATTGACCACCATCGCGATGCCCTTGTCGAGGTCCGCCGATTCATCAATATAGAAATGGCAGTTACCAGTACCAGTTTCGATCGTCGGCACGGTAGCGCCCAGCACAACGGCGTTAATCAGGCCAGCACCACCACGCGGAATAACCAGATCAACCAAACCACGGGCGGTAATCAGGTCCTGCACGGAATCACGAGACTCACAAGGCAAAAGTTGCACGGCCTCACGTGGGTGACCCAATTTTTCTAGGGTATCCTGCAAAAGCTCCACCAACTGCTTGTTGGACTCACGAGCGGACTTCGAACCACGCAGCAACGGCACGTTGCCGGACTTAATAGCCAAACCGAAGGCGTCGACCGTGACGTTCGGACGCGCTTCATAAACCATTCCCATGACACCGAGTGGCACGCGCACCTGCTTCATTTCGATGCCGTTATCCATGGTCGATCCCTGCAAGATCTCTCCTACCGGATCCTGCAAGCCAGCGACCAGGCGCAAGCCGTTGGCGATGCCAGCGATGCGCTCTTCATCCAAACGCAGCCGGTCGAGCAGCTGGTCGCTCAGACCAGCTTCTTTACCGTTGACGATATCGCGCTCGTTGGCGCCAAGGATGAGCGAGGTATTATCCAGCAAGTGCTGGGCCGCAGTTTCCAGGATTTCATTTTTCTGCGGAGTTGAAAGTTGGGCAATCACCGGGGCCACGTCCTTAGCGGCACGGGCCTTGGTGAGAACCTCTTCGCGCTCCTGGGCGCGTTCGGGCGACAAGTTTTCTGTAGCTTTGTCAGTCATGTCGCCCAGTATACGTGTTTAACAGCCTGCTTCCAGGTTTAAATAAAACGGTTGTCCGGTTTAGTAGCCTGCTGCAACATCAACTTCCGTCGGCATCTTCTCGCCTGCCGCGAAAGCTTCCATATTTTTCAACATGTGCGCACCGATGCGCTTACGCACCGAATACAGGGGGTTCGCCAAATGTGGGGTGATGACGCATTCCGGCATCTTCCACAACGGGTGGCCATCCGGCAATGGTTCAGGCTCAGTGACATCCAAACCAGCACCAGCGATGACACCGTCACGGAGCGCGTCGACAAGATCATCAGTGTTGACCAAAGGACCACGGCCCACATTCACAACGACGGCGCTATCTTTCATCTTCGCAAAAGCATCAGCATCCACAATGTGGTGGGTTTCGTCGGTCAACGGCATCAGCAGCACAAAATAGTCCGCACGCGGCCACACCGAATCCAACTCGGTGCTCGGCACAGTCTCATCCGCACCTTCAACAGGGTTTCCAGAGCGATTAACCGCAATAATCTCCGGGCCGAAGCCCGAGAGCATGTTGATTAATTCCGCGCCAATTCCGCCCGCACCGACAATGGCGACGGTGGAATCTTCGCACAAAAAGCGCGTCTTAGGTTCCAGCTCCTTCGGCAACCAAGTTTCCGCCTGCGTGGAAGGCTTGTGTGCATGCAGTTGCGCCAAAAGAAGCGCAATCGCGGACTCTGCCACAGTCTTGTCGTACAGGCCTGCAGCATTTGCCCACCGAGCCGACGAGGCCTTCATCTTGTCGACGTAAGCATCAACGCCGGCCAGGTGCAGCTGCACGAAACCAAGGGATTCTGGAATCTCCGGCAGCTCATTCGGCTTACCGTTAAACAACATGCAGTCCGCGTCGTCGATGTCGTCGACAAGCGTGTGACCGGCGTCTTCTAGGGTCTTTTGTACTTTATCCCAGCTGTGCGGGTACATCATAAACTTCATGGCCCCCAGGTTACCGGGATTTTCGGCGAAGCAACCAGTCCTAGCTTCTTCGCCGCAACTTCAAGACACCAGTTTTACAGACGCGAAGCGTAGTTCGAGAGGTAGTCCGCGTGCACAACCGGACGTTGCATTTCTTCTGGCATGTCTTCGGTCTTCTTACCAATGATCGATTTCAGCGCCGACGACGAGTAGTTGACCTCGCCACGGCCGACGACCTCAGAATTCGGCCCGACGATATCCACAATCTCACCGGCACGGAATTCACCATCAACATCGGTGATGCCGACTGCCAGCAGCGAGTTACCACCACGGGTAACTGCCTTGAGCGCACCTTCATCCAAGCGTAGAGTTCCGCCCGAATCGGCGGAGTACAGTGCCCAGAATTTCCAAGCAGACAAGCGACGTTCCTCACGAGTGTGGAATACGGTACCAACTCGGGCATCTTCCAACGCCGGGCCAATATTATCCGCCGACGTGAGCAGCACTGGCACGCCACCGCGGGCTGCCAGGCGGGCCGCAGAAACCTTTGAGGCCATTCCGCCAGTACCAACCTTGCCGCCGTCGCCTGCGGCAACACCTTTCAGGTCCTTACCGGTGACAACTTCGTCGACGAAGTTAGCATCTGGTTCCGCCGGATTCTTGTCATACAAGCCATCGACGTCGGAAAGCAAAAACAGCGCATCCGCGCCAGTCAGATGGGCTACGATTGCCGATAGGCGGTCGTTATCACCAAAGCGCATTTCGGAGGTCGCCACGGTGTCATTTTCGTTGACAATTGGCACCGCACGCAGAATACGCAAACGATCAATGGTGCGCTGTGCGTTACGGGTACGGTCGCGTCGACCAGCATCCGAGGCAGTCAAGAGCACCTGGCCACACGTGCGGTTATAGCGAGCAAACGAACGCGACCACTCATAGGCCAAATGCACCTGACCAACAGCCGCGGCTGCCTGCTTCGTCGCGAGATCCTGCGGGCGTTCCGTCAACCCCAGCGGCTTCATGCCAGCGGCGACAGCTCCCGAAGAGACCACGATGACGTCGGAGACTTCCATACGCGCCTGCAGCGCATCAACAATGTGATCAATCTTTTCCGGGGAGACGGAAAAATCATCCGTCAGCGAGGACGAACCGATCTTGACGACGACACGCTTGGCTTTCGTAATCTGCTCACGCAAAGCAGATTCGTGGCCCATGGCCAAGCTATCTTTTGCTTCTTCCGGCGGATCCGGGAACTTCGCTTCCGGCGAATTATCCTGGTACGGATCCAACGGGAGGTGGGCATGAATGTCACGGTCATGGGCGTTGTGAGGCATACTGTGTAGTTTACAAAAATCCGCGCTCGTTCTCACCCATCACACGATCTTAATGCTTAGCCCTGCCAGCGCTCGCGATCAGCACGCTCGTTCTCCACGTCGTCATAGACCAGCTCATCGATCAAACCACGACGGGCCTGGGATGCACGCTTACGCTCAGCAGCCGTGGCACGCTGCGTGGTTTCCAAACGAGCATCGCGTCCGCGTCCAGCCAAGGTTGGGTCACCGCCGATCATTGGCTCCCATTCAAAGGTGATCTCGCCAATAGTCACCGGGCAGCCTTCAACCGCACCTTGTCGGAACAACTCTTGCTCTACCCCGGCACGCGCAAGACGATCCGACAAGTAGCCAATGGCTTCGTCGTTTTCGAAGTCCGTCTGGGAAATCCACCGTTCGATCTTCTTACCCTCAACGATGAAGCCACCGTCGACTTCCTTATCTGGAACCACCGTGAAATCAGCATGGTGGCCGCCGCGCTTTACCCCGCGCCCCGCCACTGCCTGTGGGCGAATGATCTCTGGGGCAGGTTTGTCATCGGCGGCCGGGCGTTCGGCACGGTCTGCTTCGACGATTTCTGCCAGCTTGTAGCGCAACGCATCAAGGCCTTGGCGAGCGACCGCAGAAATAATAAAAACTGGCCAACCGAATTGTTCTTCCAGGTCTTGTTTGACGAATTCCGCCAGCTCGCGGGCTTCTGGAACGTCGGCCTTGTTCAACACGATCACGCGTGGCCGTTGCATGATATCGCCAAGACCGGTGTCTTCTTCCAATGCGTCTTGGTATTGTGCCAGCTCGTGCTCCAGCGCCTCGATGTCAGAAACAGGATCGCGGCCAGGTTCAATCGATGCCGTATCGACGATGTGAGCCAAGACGGCGGTACGTTCAATGTGCCGCAAAAACTCCAGGCCTAAGCCTTTGCCCTCGGATGCTCCGGGGATCAAACCGGGCACATCGGCAATCGTAAACACGCTTTCGCCGGCGCTGACGACGCCAAGGTTGGGAGTCAACGTGGTGAACGGGTAATCACCAATCTTCGGCTTCGCTGCCGACAGCACCGAGATCAGCGAAGATTTCCCTGCCGACGGGAACCCCACCAAGCCGACATCGGCGACGGATTTCATCTCTAAGATCAGGTCGTGCTCTTCGCCGGGCTCACCACGGAGAGCAAATCCCGGAGCCTTACGTGCAGCATTAGCCAGCGCAGCATTTCCCAGCCCGCCATAGCCACCCTCAGCAGCCATGAAGCGGGTGCCGATCGTGGTGAGGTCGGCGAGCATCTCGCCTTTCGCGTTGCGGACCACAGTGCCGACGGGCACCTCCAAAATCAGGTCTTCGCCGCGCTTACCTTGGCGGTGATCGCCTTCGCCGTTGCCTCCGCGCTCGGCCTTGATGTGTGGCCGGAAGTGAAAATCAAGCAGCGTGTGCACCTGGTTAGATACTTCCAGGATGATATCGCCACCGTGGCCGCCGTTGCCACCATCTGGGCCTCCGAGTGGTTTGAATTTTTCGCGGTGCACTGAGGCACAGCCGTGCCCGCCGTCGCCTGCAGACAGGTGCAGGGTTACTCGATCAACAAAGCGAGACATGGCGCAAGACCTTTCTAGAGATTTGAGTGGTGCCGGAGCCTGGCACCATTAAAGCAAAAACGCGCAGCCCCACGATCAGGTGGGAACTGCGCGTTGGAACCATTACGGCCCCGTTGAGAAGCTCAGTGTGCTTATGCGCTGGCTTCTGCGGCTACTTCTTGTGCCGGAACGATGTTAACGACCCGACGTCCACGCTTTACGCCGAAGCTGACGGAACCAGCTTCGAGAGCGAACAGGGTGTCGTCGCCGCCACGGCCGACGTTCTCACCTGGGTGGAACTTGGTGCCACGCTGACGAACGATGATCTCACCAGCGTTGACCTTCTGGCCGCCGAATCGCTTAACGCCGAGGCGCTTGGACTCTGAATCGCGACCGTTCGAGGTGGACGATGCGCCCTTCTTGTGTGCCATTGTGCTATCCCCTTAGTGCTTTACTTAATTCCGGTGATCTTGATGACGGTCAGAGGCTGACGGTGGCCCTGACGACGCTTGTAGCCGGTTTTGTTCTTGTACTTCAGGATCCGAATCTTTGGACCCTTGGCCTGTTCTACGATTTCAGCGTTGACAGAAACGCCGCTGAGCTCATCAGCCTTGGTTTTGACAGTTGCGCCATCGGCGAGCAGAACCGGGGTAAGAGCCACGGCATCGCCTGGCTCGCCCTCAAGCTTCTCAACCTTGACGAGGTCACCTTCAGCAACCTTGTACTGCTTTCCGCCGGTCTTGACGATCGCGTACATGGAGGGTTACCCCTTATCTATACTCGGCTCGGAACATGGCACCCGCTTCACACGGTGCACCAGCCCCAAGATGGACTTTAACTTCTTAAGCGTTACCCGCCGCGCGTTCCAGCCAGCAAAGTCTAACTGCTGGCTGTCTACATAGTTACCTATATAGCTACGCGCAGGCGCATAACAGCGACTGCCCAAGACTACCGTGTACACGCCCTAAAAGACAAACCCAGTTATTTCTTTACCAGCTTGCGCACCACGCGACGGCGCCGTGTGCTCTTGCGCACCACGCCATCAGCCTCGGCACCTCGCCGCTTCTTGTCGACGGATTGTGCTCCCGAATCGTCGGACTGTACTCCAGACTGCTCGCCGCTGTGCTGCTCACCGTTGTGCTGCTCAGCGGCAGTATCGCGGGCATTCGATAACCGTCGGACGACGCGACGACGCTTGGTACTCTTTCGCACTGCGGTTTTCTCTGCGGCACTCTCGAGTGCTGCACCACGCGCCCCCTCATGGCTAGCGTGGTCGTCGCTGTGGAAATCTTCCCGGCGCGGCCGATGATCAGACCGCGAATTGCCCCGCGTGCGTCGGCGCCGACGTGGGCTGGCCTCAAATTCTGCCACGGCTTGTTCATACGAACCTCGCCCAGACTCCGCCGCGGCGTCGGCACGGCTTGCTTGTGCATTCGCAGCCTCTGCTTGCTCAGGTTCCGGCTGTGCCTTGCCAATCACGCTCGCAGCCAAAGACTCGAATTCTGCGGCACTCGCCCGCTGGCGTTTTCTCTCGGCACGATCGGAACGCCCGGCACGATCACGGCCGTAACCATTTTCCGGTTCCTGGTGGTGCGTTTTCGCGGCCACCTCTGCCTGCTCGCGAGCATCAACCGGATCGCTGTTGATCACCACGCCACGCCCCGCACACGTCGGACACTCCATGCCATAGGCCTCCAACAAACCGGTGCCGATGCGTTTACGCGTCATCTGCACCAAGCCCAGACTGGTGACCTCAGAAACCTGGTAACGGCTGCGGTCTTGCGTGAGACGCTCTTTCAAACGCCGCAGCACCAAATCCTGGTTTTCTTCCAGAACCATGTCGATGAAGTCCATGACAATCATGCCGCCCAGATCGCGTAACCGAATCTGACGCACAATTTCGTCGACGGCTTCCAGGTTGTTGCGGGTGACGGTTTCTTCCAGGTTGCCGCCTTTGCGTTTACCCGTGAACTTACCGGTGTTGACGTCGATGACGATCATCGCCTCAGTACGATCAATCACCAGCGAGCCACCCGACGGCAGCGGAACGTGGCGGGAAAGCGCCGACTCAATCTGTTCATCGATGTGATACGCCGTGAACGAATCCTGGCCATCGAACTTGCTGGCGTCGTGCTTGGTGATGCGCTTGAGCAAATCCGGGGCAATGGATTTCACGTAGGAATAGACGACGCTATAGGCACGGTCGCCGTCGACAATCAGCTCGCTGTAATCCTCGTTAAACAGGTCGCGAACAACCTTGACCAGCATGTCCGGCTCTTCGAACAACGTAACCGGCGTGGTCGATTTCAATTCTTTTTCTTCTTCAACGCGCTGTTGAATGTGCAGCCACTGGTTGTGCATGCGATCAACGTCGGCTGCAATAGCACGCTCCGGAACGCCTTCGGCTGCGGTACGGATGATGGTTCCGCCGTCTTCAGGCACCACCCGTTCCAGCATCTCTTTCAGGCGCGAACGCTCTGGCGCTGGAAGTTTGCGGGAAATGCCTGCGTTGTGGCCGCCTGGTACGTAAACCAAGTAACGGCCAGAGAACGAAATATGCGCGGTCAGGCGTGCGCCCTTGTGGCCAAGTGGGTCTTTGATGACCTGCACAAGCACCCGATCACCAGGCTTCAGCGCAGCTTCAATGCGACGCTGAGAGCCGTGGAGACCACGCGCCTTCCAGTCCACTTCACCCGCATACAGCACGGCGTTGCGCCCTTGGCCGATGTCGATGAACGCAGCTTCCATGTTGCGCAGCACATTTTCGACGCGCCCCAAATAGATGTTGCCGATGATCGAGCCCTGGTTATCAGCATTGACGAAGTGCTCAACCAACACGTCGTCTTCCAGCAAACCCAACTGGGTGACGGTTCCCGGTCCATCCATGCGAGGGCGCTCGCAGACCACCATCTTGCGGGTGATGGCATCACGACGTTCCTGAAATTCACTCGCTGAGACGATGCGCTCGGTTTTGCGGGTTTCTTCGCGCAGCTCATTGCGACGACGGCGTTGCGCCTCCAGTCGGGATGAACCGCGCAATCCACGTGGCTCGTCAATCTTTTCGACGCTCTCGTGCTTGGAATTTTTGTCTTCGCGCGCAGGCTTCTCGGAAACAGCTCCCGTCGACTCGCCACCTTTGTTGTGCTTGGTGGATTCGTCCTTCGTGGTCGCGTGATCGTCATCATGCGACTGCTGCGTGCCAGCGTTCTCCGCGTTGCCTCGACCGCGAGAGCCACCGCGGCGCCCACGGCGACGACGTCCCCGCGAGTTCGTGTTGTCGTTGTTCCCGTTGTCGTTGCGGGAATCCTCATCTGCGGGTGCCTCGGTTTCGGCACCGGATGTGGTTGCTGCACCACCGCGAACACCACCGCGTGAGTCGGTGCGTGAGTGGGTTACAGTGGTTTTCCCGGTCGCATCTTCGGCTTGTTCAGTGAAAGCCACGATCTCATCGATATCGGATGTGGTGAGCTCCGATGGCACATCCGGTGCGCGAAAGACTGGCACATTCGCGCTCATCGCAGGTTTCGCTGCAGCCGGGACATCTGGTGCAGGCGCTTCAGCGAATGGGCGGGCAGGTGCTTTAGCGGCTGGGCGGGCAGGTGCTTCGACCGGAGCATCCGGTGCATATGTTTCGGACGCTGGGGCGTCTGCGAGAGTTTCGGTAGCTTCGACAGATGCCTTAGAGGACGCCTTAGACGACGTTGCAGCAGGAGTTCTTTCTGCTGTTGCGTTGTTCTCGTCAGCAACCACCGCGGTGATTTCTGCATCGACCTTTTGTGCGATCTGGTTGATTTCATTTTCGACGTTTTTACGTACGCGGTGGCGCAGTTTTTCGTCGGCAAGCTTGTCGTCTGGAACCTTCGTCGATTTCTTCGGAGCCTTGTTGGCTTTGTCTAGCTCGGAGGCTTTAGCACCCTCGGTGGTTTTGTCGGCCTTGCTACCCTTTTTGGCTTTGGGCTTGTCGGCCTTTTCTTTAGCCTTCTCGGCAGTGTTGTTTTCTTCAGCCTTCGAAGTCTTTGCAGCTTTAGTCGTCGTTGCAGCCTTAGTTTGCTTGGTGCCTGCCTTCTTGTCGTTTGGCTGCTTGTCGCTTGACTGCTCGGGGCTTGGCTTCTTGTCGCCGGTAGCGGCAATATAATCCAGTACCGACGTGATCTCATCCGGCGAGACGTTCGATTGCGCGCGCTTCGAGATCTGCAGCACCGCCAACAAGTCGATCATCTCGCGTGAGGAAAATCCCAGGTTCTTCGCCAACGTGTACACACGGGTTTTCTCGGGCCAGGCCGCGCTTGTCAGCGTCGAGGCTTTTTCAATTGTTTCCGGGCTAAATTTCACCGCTATCATGTCTCCTGACATCATGTTGTGCCCCGGGCGCAGCCATCCGGCCGCTGCCGCACAGGGCATCGCAAATATTCAAATATCAAGCTCACACCGAGCTTTTCCTACAAAACTTTGTGTTGCTATTTTCTTCGTCTTCGCGCCTGACAGTTTGCCGCCCGCGCAGGAACAACACACCTGGCATTATGTCACAGAATTCTTTACGACGAACATACGCGCTGGTCTAACTGCCACCAGGAATGCGCCATGGACAATTCTGCGTAATTAAAATGAGAGCTAGCTGCCGGCCAGAGTAAACCCTAGTTAGACTAAGGGCATGCTCAGCAGAAAGGGTCACCACCGTTCGACAACCACACAACTGTTTTTTAACGCTGCCGCCGCCGTGCCCGCAGGGCTTGGTTATGCCTTGATACTGCACGAACACTGGCTGTGGGGGCTGCTGAGCTTCGCATGTTTCATGGCCACCGGCGTATGGACGATGCGCGATCATGCGGTAACTGTGTCTACCGAAGAATACCGGGATACCGACTACACCCCGAAGCAAAAGCTCATGCTGTATCTTCCGTTATTCCCGTGGGGAGGAATTTTGCCGCTCCCATTTGCACAATTAGACGGTGTGCTCCACCCAGCTGCTTCTATCGCGACGACCGCAGCAGTAGCGACCATCGGCTTGGCCTTCCAGATCCTCGGCATTTATATCGGGCCACGACGCGTCGGAAAGCGACGGATCCAGCAGGTTCTTGCGAAAAGCGATCTGGAGGCTGTTACCCGTGAGCGCCTTGAGATCGTGGCCCAAAACCCGAAGGTGCTTCGAGACCTGTCGACCATCGGCGCCGGGGACAATGTATTCGTGCAAGTCGCCGAGTTTGCAAGCGCTAGTCGCCGTGACACTGATGAGTTGATCGCGGAGCTCGAGGAGCTGCGCAAAGCTGGTTTGGTGGATGCGCAGAAAATCACCGTGCGCGAGCAGCCGCACAAATGGAAATATAGCTTAACCCCTGCTGGTATTCAGTGCTTGCAGCACTACCAGCAGGGGCGTTAGCGGGGTTTCGTTCCAGGCTGCGTCACTGAGGTGCGTTCCTGCGCCCCCGTTAGTGCGGGGTTTGCAACGCCACCCTTGGCACAGACATTGGCAGCAATCCCTAGCTACGGTCAGTGTGTCTTTTTTACAAATAGTGCTACGAAATCGCCGGTTTTGCGGCCACTATTTGTAAAATTCGCACATAAACTGCGTCGGGTTATATAAATGCACGGAACGAGAACACCGAATAGATACAGATTCTTGGAACCAGATTCCGCTGCTTACAGGTTCGGGAACCAAATTCCGATCTCGCGCTCGGCAGATTCTGGCGAGTCCGAGCCGTGCACAACGTTTTCTGCCACGGACAGGGCGAAATCACCACGGATGGTGCCCGGAGTGGCCTTGCCGACGGGATCGGTGCCGCCTGCAAGCTGACGCCACGCGTCGATGGCACGCTCACCTTCGACGATGCCGGCGATCAGAGGTGCAGAGGTGATGAACTCGACGAGCTCACCGAAGAATGGTTTATCAGCGTGCTCGGCGTAGTGCTTCTCAGCGGTTTCGCGGTCTGCCACGCGCAGGTCGAGTTCTGCCAAGCGCAGTCCCTTGCGCTCAATGCGGGAGATGATTTCTCCCACGTGGCCGTTTTGTACGCCGTCGGGCTTGATCAAGATCAAAGTACGTTCAGTCATGGCTTCCATTCTACAACTTCCGCTTTACGACGCCCGCACCCTGGCAGAGTGCACAGACAGGCATCGACACTGCCCGTCCGAAGCAAACCGGGGCAGCTATTCCGTGCCCAAGTGCTGCGTCGTCAACAGCCCCCGGCGCATGCGTTCTAGCAGCATCGAACGCAAATAAAGCATGAAGCCCCAGACACCGATGAACAACAGCATGATGATGCCGATGGACCAGTGCACGAAAAACATCAGCAGCCCCAGTGCTTGCAGCACCAGAATCATCTTCACGGCCCATGGCTTGCGGACGAAGAACACCGCGACCACATGCAGGGAGCCCAAAATTGTGACGGCGAGCCAGTTGGGAGTCGTCCAATACGCTCCTGCGTCGATTTTCAGGATCACGGTCAGGCCCAAAAAGATACTGATCGCTTCCATCACTAGCGTGCCAGACATCATTCCGGCAAGACCACGCATCGGGTCTTTCACCGGTGCTTTACCTGGGCCTAACGGGCCGTAGTCTGTGCTGTTTGCCCGGCTGGCACGGTCATTGCTGGCAGCGCCGCCACCGTTAGCAGCATCGGCGCGAGCGTATCCATTGCTCCTGGCACGGTCATTGCTGTCGCGGTTGTGCGTCATGACGGTTCCTTTCCAAACAACGTGCGCGCTTCACCAGCGGTGACCACAGAACCTGTGATCACGATGCCGGAGCCCGACTGCACTTCTGCATCTTCCGCCAGCTCCACGGCCAGCGCATAGGCTCCGGGCAGGTCGTCTATGGTGTGTACGCGTTCTTCACCGAAGATCTCGGTGGCGTAGTCTGCCAGCGTATATGCATCGAGAGCACGCGGGGAACTGTTCTGGCTGATGACGACCTCGTCCAAGTGTGGTTCGAGCGCCAACAGCACGCCCTTGGCATCTTTGTCGTCAAAGACCGCAAGCACACCGATCAGGCGTTGGAAATTGAAATCGCGTGACAGCGCAGCACCCAGCGCAGTCGCGCCGTGCGGGTTGTGCGCAACATCGATGAACGTCGTCGGTGAGGTGCGCACGCGCTCCAGTCGCCCGGGCACGGTCACGGTACGGAAGCCTTCGCGCACGGTATCCAGATCCAGGCCATGCCCGGCGCGAGCACCGAAGAATGCCTCGACCGCCGCCAGAGCACACGACGCATTGGCTGCCATGTGGCTACCAGATAGCGGAATAAAGATCTCTGGGTATTCCCCACCCAGACCACGCAGGTGCAGCTGCTGACCACCGACGGCCACCGAGGTTTCCAGCACGCCGAATTCGCTGCCATAGCGGGCAACTCCGGCATCGACCTCGACAGCGCGTCGCAGGATAACCTCCATCGCCTTCGGGTCTTGCTCACCGATGATGGCGATATTTTCGGCGGGCTTGAGCACGTCGTCAAGATCGTCGCGTTTTTTGATGATGCCGGCTTTTTCTGCAGCGATCTCTTCGATGGTCTCACCGAGGTAGTTCTGGTGATCCAGCCCGACGGGCATGACGACGGATACTTCTGGGTTGACGACGTTGGTGGAATCCCAGGTGCCGCCGAGCCCAACTTCGACGACGGCGACTTCCACGGGCGCATCGGCGAAAGCGGCATAGGCCATGGCGGTGAGGATCTCGAACTTGGACAAGCGTACGTCGAAATGCGCGTCCGTCATCTGCACGAAGGGTTCGATCTCTTCCCACTGGCGGACATAATCGCGTGCGGGGATCGGGTTGCCGTCGATGCAGATACGTTCGGTCACCGTTTGCAAGTGCGGCGAGGTGAACATACCGGTGCGCCGGTGGAACCCGCGGACTAACGAATCGATCATGCGCACCGTCGAGCTTTTGCCGTTGGTACCGGCGACGTGGATGACGTGGAAGTTTTCTTGCGGGTTACCCAGCAAATCCAGCAGGTATTCGATGCGCTCCAGGCTGGGATCGATCTTGGTTTCCGGCCAGCGCGTATCCAGCTCCGCCTCAACGGCGGCGAGCGCGCTGAGTTCTTCCGGAGTTGCTTGCAGGGGTGCCGGTGGGTTGAGGTCTTCATCCGGCAGGCCCAGGTTCAACTTCAGGCCGTGCTCGTCCACCTCAACGTCGCCGTGGTCGAGGGCAGCGAGTTCTTGATCGAGATCGACGCCGTCAGCAGCCCCATCGGCTCCAAATGGATGTTCGTTATCTGCCACTATCCCAGTGCCTCCAAACGCGCGCCGATGCGGTCGACTTCTTCTTGTGCCAACTGTTGACGGGCTTTGATCTTGTCGACGACATCTTGTGGTGCCTTCGCCAAGAATTTCTCGTTACGCAGCTGGCCGCCGGTTTGCGCCAGCTCCTTTTCGGCCTTCTTCAAATCCTTCTGCAAACGCGCTCGTTCTGCTTCCACGTCGACGGCACCAGAGGTATCCACCGCGATGGTGATCGTGGCTTGGCTCAGGCGAACTTCCACCGAAGCGGATTCGGCGAAATCGGCACCTGGGGTTTCGACGTTCGCCAGGCTGCGCACCAGTTCCTCCTGACCAACCAGGTCAGCGGCGGCGAAGTCCAGCTTGCCGGGGATCTTCTGCGAAGGCTTCACGCCTTGGTCGGCGCGGAAACGACGCAATTCGGTGATCAGCACCTCGGCGTCGGCGATGCGGCGCGCAGCAACCTCATCGGCGTCCACTCCACCGTTGGTATCGGCCGCCGTCGGCCAGTTCGCGACCACCAGTGATTCGCAGCCGGTCAGCGCCTTCCAGGTCACCTCGGTGACATACGGCATGGTCGGGTGCAGCAGACGCAGCACCACATCGAGCACACGCCCCAGCACGATCTGTGTGTTACGGCCCTGGGTGGATTCGCCCTCACGTGGGATTTGGGTTTTCGCGATCTCGACGTACCAGTCACACAACTCGCCCCACGCGAAGTGATAAAGCAGCTCATTGGCTTTGGCGAACTGGTAATCGTCCAGGTATTTATCGACCTGCACACGCACCTGCTCGGTGCGGTCCAAAATCCAGCGGTCAGCGTCGGTCAATTCGCTGCGCGGCGGCAACTCATCAATGCCAGCGCCATTCATCAGTGCAAACTTCGTCGCGTTGAACAGCTTGGTGGCAAAACGCTTGGATGCCTCAGCCGCCTCATCACCAACCGGTAGATCCACACCTGGGTTGGCACCGCGTGCAAGGGTAAAACGCAGCGCATCGGCACCGTAATCGCGCACCCAGTCCATCGGGTCGATGCCGTTACCCAGCGATTTCGACATCTTCCGGCCGTGCTCATCGCGGACCAGACCATGCAGATAGAGATCATTAAACGGCACCTGCGGGCGACCGTCCGCAGCCGTACCGAAGGTCTCTGGGTCTTGGCTGGCAGCGAAGGTGCCGAACATCATCATGCGCGCAACCCAGAAGAACAAGATGTCATAGGCGGTAACCAGCACCGAGGTTGGGAAATAGCGTTCCAGATCAGCGGTTTTGTCCGGCCAGCCCATCGTGGAAAATGGCCACAGCGCGGAGCTGAACCAGGTATCCAGCACATCCGGGTCTTGCTCGTAACCTTCTGGGGCTTGCTCATCCGGGCCGACGCAAACGATGTCGCGCTCGCCGTTTTCATCTTCCGGTCCGTACCAAATCGGGATGCGGTGACCCCACCACAGCTGACGTGAGATCGTCCAATCGTGCATGTCATCGACCCAGTCGAAGTAGCGTGGCTCCATCGACGCCGGGTGGATCTTGGTATCGCCTTCGCGCACGGCATCGCCGGCCATCTGCGCGAGTTTGTCGACCTTCACGAACCACTGCAGCGACAAGCGCGGCTCAATCGGCTCACCACTGCGCTCCGAGTGCCCCACCGAGTGGGTGTACGGACGCTTCTCAGCGACAATGCGGCCCTGCGCATCCAACGCTTCGCGTACCTTAACCCTGGCTTCTTCGCGGGTAAGGCCATCAAATTCTGTGCCAGTACCAGCGATATGGCCCGTGGTATCCATGACCGTGGGCATGTCGAGGTTGTGGCGCAGCCCCATCGCGTAGTCGTTCGGATCATGCGCTGGGGTAATTTTCACCGCACCGGAGCCGAATTCCGGGTCCACGTAATCATCAGCGATGACTTCCAATTCCAGATCATCGCGGAATGGGTGCGCAAACTTCTTGCCCACCAGGTGCGTGTAACGCTCGTCATCTGGGTGGACGGCCACGGCGACGTCGCCAAGCATGGTTTCCACACGGGTTGTCGCGACAATGACGTGGTCTTCGTCATCGTTGAGCGAACCGTAACGCAGCGAAACCAACTCACCGTCGACGTCTTTGTGGACAACCTCAATATCGCTCACGGCGGTTTCCAGCACCGGTGACCAGTTAACCAACCGGTGCGCGCGGTAGATCATGCCCGCATCAAACATCTGCTTAAAAATGTGTTGCACAGCGCGCGAAAGCCCCTCATCCAGGGTGAAACGCTCGCGCGACCAGTCGACGGAATCACCGATCGCACGCATCTGCTGCTGAATGGTGCCACCGTATTCTTCTTTCCATTCCCAGACCTTGGCAATGAAGTCTTCACGCGAATAATCCCAGCGAGTCTTGCCTTCTTCTTCACGCAGCTTGGCTTCGACCTTCGTCTGGGTGGCAATGCCCGCGTGGTCCGATCCCGGAAGCCACAGCGTAGAAAAGCCCTGCATACGCTTGCGGCGAATAATCGAATCCATCAGCGTGTGGTCCAAAGCATGCCCCATATGCAGCTGGCCGGTGACATTTGGCGGCGGCAAAACCACGGAATACGCCGGCGCATCGGCGTCTTCACTCGGGCGGAAATAGCCTGCGGCCTCCCAGCCGTCGTAAAGCTCTCGTTCTACCTCGCCCGGCTGCCAATTCTTCGCGAGCAGCCCGCTGCGGTCGCGGCCCGGCGCGGCATCATTCACGCTCTGGGCGCCATCAGCGCCATGCTGGTCGTTCGAATTGCGGTTGTCTGGGTTTTGCTGGTTATCCGTCATCACGGCGCCTATTCTAGCGCCCGCCTGCAACATGAGTCTCGCTGCTTGCCGGCAACGCGGCGGCGACTTTCCACACTGCTAAAATTCGGTGTTATGTCTACCCAACCGTCGCAACCTGCAAAACGACTGCGCACTCATTATTTTTCCCGCGCCAAAGCCGCAAGCGAGCCCTTCACGGCACTCACTAGCTACGACAGCTTAACCGCAAGTATTTTCGATGAAGAGGGTATCGATCTGCTACTCGTCGGCGATTCTGCGGCGAATGTGGTTTTCGGGCACACCTCTACCCTGCCGATAACCACGGATCAGCTGATCAGCTTGTCGGCGGCCGTCGTGCGTTCTACCAAACGTGCGTTCGTTGTCGCAGATTTGCCGTTCGGCAGCTACGAAACCTCCCCGGCCCAGGCGGTGGATACGGCGGTGCGTTTCATGAAGGAAGCCGGTGTGCAAGCAGTCAAGATTGAGGGTGGGGTGGAAATCGCCCCGACCATCAAAGCGCTTGTCGACGCCGGCATCCCGGTCTGCGCGCACATTGGATTCACCCCGCAAGCCGAACACGCGCTCGGCGGCTACCGTGTGCAAGGTCGTGGTGAGGCAGCCGCCAAACTCGCTGCCGATGCGAAGGCGGTTGCCGACGCCGGTGCTTTTGCCGTCGTCATGGAGATGGTTCCCGCACAATTGGCTGGCGAGATCACCCGCGATTGCCCCATCCCTACCATCGGCATTGGCGCGGGGAACGACTGCGACGGGCAGATCCTGGTATGGACGGACGCTTTTGGCTTGGGCACTGGCAAAGCTCCCCGGTTTGTGCGGCAATACGCCCAGCTTGCCGACGAGCTACGCCGCGGTGTACGCGCTTATCGCGCCGACGTCGCAGACCGGAGTTTCCCGAATAGCTCGGAATCGTTTAGCGACGAATCCTAAGTCCAAGCCCGAGAAGTCTCCTAGCACCAAGCCTGAGACAGAACCTAGCTCCAAGCCCGAGACACATCCTGAGATACACCCTGAGATTCATCCTGTGACCGAGATGCAGATTTTCACCACTATCGCCGAAATGCGGGCCTTCCTGGCACAACACCGCAACCCGTCAGCCGCAGGCACGGCCACCGCTGCCTCACACCCACCAAGCGTCGGCCTGGTGCCGACGATGGGTGCGCTACATGACGGCCACGCTAGCCTGGTGCGCGCTGCCCGTGCAGACAACGACCTGGTAGTGGCATCAATTTTTGTCAATCCATTACAGTTCGCTGAGCTCGGTGATTGCGACGACTACCGCAATTATCCGCGGCAAATAGAAGCCGACGCTCAGTTTTTGCAGGGCTTGGGCGTCGATGCGGTCTTTGCGCCTGCGGTTGAAGAAATGTATCCGGGCTTTCACGACGCACGCGAATCGGCCCAAGGCAGCTCTGCAAGTCACGGCTCGCCTGCAGATCAAGACGGCTCTGCGGTGGCCCAGGCAGCCAGCGTTCCCCACATTTGGGTGCGCACCGGACGCATGGGCGAAATCCTGGAAGGGGCTTCACGCCCTGGGCATTTCGACGGGGTGGCGACGGTTGTCGCCAAGCTGTTTCAGATCATCACCCCGCAACGTGCCTATTTCGGGCGCAAAGATGCCCAGCAGCTCGCGATTATCGAAGCGCTCGTGCGCGATCTCAATTTTCCGGTGGCAATCCAGGGCATGCCCATCGTGCGTGGCGACGACGGCGTTGCCGAATCAAGCCGTAACCTGCGTCTGAGTGAACAAGAGCGTCGGCAAGCACGTGCGTTGTCGCAGACGCTGTTTGGCCTGCGCGATGGAGAGTTTTCCAGTGTGGAATCCGCCCGCGAGCACCTAGCTGGCAGCGATGGGGTCGAATTGGATTATTTCCGCTTGGTTGACCCGGCGAGTCTGCGCGATGTGGAAGCAAGCACCCGGCCCGCCTTGGCGCTGACCGCAGCCTGGGTCGGCCCAGTCCGGTTGATCGATAACCTGATGCTGGAAACCCCACGAGCCACATAACCGCCCCGAAAGGCACGTGACAATCATGACTACCGACGGCACCAACGCTAGCAGCAACATCAATGCCACGATCACAGAGTTCGTGCGTTACGGCTACGATAACGCGCGGTTCAGCGTCGACAAGCATGAGCGCTACACCCAAGCGCTGAACGCGTGCCTGGCCACCATCACCCCTCCAGTCGAGGCGCTGCGCGTGGATTCACCGATTCCGGCCGAGGGCATGGCGCACATCGTCAACGCGGTGTACACGCAACTGGATGCGCACCGTGATGCCGTCGCGCTGCTGGCTGCAGAATCGCTGCACCCGGTACTCGATTCCGATACTGCAACGGCGGTGATGGAATCGTCCGAACTTGGTCTGCATCTCGACCGGGTGCTGCTGCGCGGGCAAGAAGCTGGAGTGTTTCGTCCAGGCATTGCTGCCCAAGATGTGTTTTATTTGCTCATCGCGCTGAGCTTTTTCCGGCTCAACCACCGACATTTGCTAGCGACGACGACGCGGGTCGATGCCCTATCGACAACCAACAGCGCCGGCATTCGACGGCTGGTGGTCGATGCAGTGTTGTCGTTTTTGACGTCGAATATCGCCGATTCCGAGCACGAATCGTATCTCGTCACCTCGAGTGAGGATAGCGACAGCTCGGGGCTCGGCGTTTACTGGGATTAAATGGCCGTTTTGGGGGCGGGCTGAGCCGACTGCACAGTCTGAAGCGATGCCGACTGCACAGTCTGGGGGCTAAGCCGACTGCACAGTCTGGGGGCTAAGCCGACTGCACAGTCTGGGGGCTAAGCCGACTGCATATTTTCGGAATAGCGCAGCTGTGGGGAGTCTTCTCCCCGCACGGCTTCCGCGGTAACAACCACCTGGTTGATGTCCTCGCGATCCGGCAGCTCGTACATCACCGGAACTAATAGATCTTCCAGAATCGCGCGCAAACCACGCGCACCGGTTCCGCGCTCAATCGCGAGATCGGCGATTTCTGCCAACGCATCGTCGTCGAAAAGCAGCTCGGCACCGTCCATCGCAAACAGGCTACGATACTGCTTGACCAGCGAATTCTTCGGCTCGGTCAGCACCTGAACCAGGGAGTCTCGGTCCAGATTATCCACCGTCGCCACCACCGGCAGGCGGCCAATAAACTCTGGAATCAAACCGAACTTCACCAGGTCAGCGGTACGCACCTGGGCGAATAGGGCGGAATTATCGGTGTCCTTACGCGATTCCACCTCGGCAGCAAAGCCCAAGCCTTTCTTGCCGACGCGCTCCGCGATCACCTTGTCCAACCCATCGAAAGCACCCGCGACGATGAACAGGACGTTCGAAGTATCCAATTGGATGAACTCCTGGTTTGGGTGCTTGCGCCCTCCCTGCGGCGGAATGGAAGCCGTGGTGCCCTCCAAGATTTTCAGCAGGGCCTGCTGCACGCCCTCACCAGAAACATCGCGGGTGATCGAAGGGTTATCGCTCTTGCGAGAAATCTTGTCGATCTCGTCGACGTAGATGATGCCGCGCTGAGCACGTTCAACATCAAAATCGGCGGCCTGCAGCAGCTTCAGCAAAATATTTTCCACGTCTTCGCCAACATAACCAGCCTCGGTCAACGAGGTGGCATCGGCGATGGCGAACGGCACATCCAGCATGCGCGCGAGGGTTTGCGCCAGGTAGGTCTTACCCGAACCTGTCGGCCCAAGCATCAAGATATTGGATTTCGCAATCTCGATTTCTTCATCAGCATGGATGGAATCGGTGCGCGAACCGTATTTCACCGCGCCTGATCCGCGCTGGCTATTCTTCGAACCAGCACCAGAGCGAGAGAATTCGTCGGCACGCATGCGCTTGTAGTGGTTGTACACCGCCACCGACAAAATACGCTTGGCTTGGTTTTGACCGATAACGTAGTTATCCAAAAACGCGGAAATTTCCGACGGGCGTGGCAGGCGTTTGCCGGTTTCGGCTTCCTGCGCGCCCGGCTCATTCGCGATCTCTTCTTCGATGATTTCGTTGCAGAGCTCAATGCACTCATCACAAATGTAGACACCGCCGCCGGCGATGAGTTTTTTCACCTGCTTCTGGCTCTTTCCACAGAAGGAACACTTGAGCAAATCAGCGCTTTCTTGCATACGTGCCATAGGATCTTTTACGTACTTCTCGTTTCGCGATTGTGGATTGGTGCTTAGATTTCTGCAGCGCACACGCGCAACGCTTTTGAGTGCGTCACGGTGGCGCCGACTGGTTCTTCCTAGTCTAATCACCAGCGCCGCCGGAACTGGTAGCCACACGAAGGGATCTCTGACCACACAGGCCCAAGCCCAGGCTCGCGTCCAAGCCCAGCCCGGCCACACACCCGTGCTTCGTGCTGCTACTCCCCGCCACAGTTTAGCCCGGCATTCAGCCTGCACCCAGAAAAATGGAAAAATTACCCCTATGCCCACATTTCACAATTTCAGCGAAATGCCGACGCTGCTTAGCCGGGTCAAACGTGCGATGAGCGCAGACTCCGTGGAACTCATGGCGCTACGTATTTGTTGCTGCGCAATGCCGTGTGCCTTATTGCTGTATTTGCTGATTCAGTATCGCGCATTCGGCTCAGACTACATCGGTGATTGGTACGGCTACCTCATCAGCATCGGCCTGGCCAGTTGCGGGGTGTTTATGCTGGTGGCGGCGATCGTCGGCAAGCTCACGTGGCTGCGTTATTCGCTGTATTGGAATGCCGTTGTGCTCGTGACGGCCATGATCATGTTCCCGGTGGCGTATTACACGATGACGGATCTGGGCCCGTCGATTCTGCGTTTTACGGATTTCACCGGCCTCCTCGCGATTAGCGTGGTGCTGCTGTCGCCGACGAAACGGGCGGTGATCGCAGCCATCTTGATTCAGGCGATCCCGGGTGCAATGCATACCATCGTCTACGGTCGTACAAGCCTGCCCGAGCTGATCACCGCTTCCGGTTTCGCGGTGTTAATGAGTTTGATTCCGTTCGTGCTGGGCGCGGTGACGCTGATGCGCGTGGCCCGCACCATCGACGAGATTGAGGAGCGAGTGCGTAATTCCCTAGCAGACTCCGAGTGCAAACGGGCGGGCATCGCGGAGCGCAAGCGCCTGAACGGTCTTGTGCATGATCATATTTTGGCGTCCTTGGCGGCGATTGCCCGTGGGCAGACGTTGACGGCATCCTCTACGCTGTCGCTGCCTTCGCGTCCGGCCACGGGCGAAGACATTCCCTTGCAGCATTTGCTTGTCGACGTTAAACGCAGCCTGCACGACATAGTTCCGGATTGCGAGGTTATCGTTTCCGGCAGCACGACGCATGCCTCCATCAAGGCCTCTGCTGCAGAAGCAATTCGGCTTTCCGTCGCCGAGGCTGCCCGCAACTCGTGCAAACACGCGGGGATTGGCTGCCAGCGACGCTGCGAGATCAGCATCGTCGACGGCGAGCTCACGGTGGAATTAAGCGACAACGGGCGCGGGTTCGATGTTGTCAACCGGGATCCGCAGCGCTCTGGCATTCAGGTTTCGATTCTTCATCGCATGCGCAGCATCGACGGTGGCGACGCCACGATCACGTCCGCAGAAGGAGTGGGCACGACCGTGACGGTGCGCTGGTGCTTACGTTCCGTAGAAAGCCAGCAATTCGGGTCCAATGCAGAGACCGCCACTGAGATTTCTGAGTCTGAATCCACCGCGGGCAGCCTTGAGCAGCGCCTGTTGCAACCGGCTCACGTGTCACGCGCTGGGCTCGACCGTATCTCGCGCTGGCGGTTATCACTGTGCTCTGCGCTGCCTGGATCAGCGACGGAAGATTCCTCGCTGCCCTACCTGCGGCGATCACCAGCATCGTCGTCCTAGCGTTAATCCTGTTAGATAACTCGCAGCGGATTAGTGGTTTCCGTCGAGCCATCATCATGGTTGGGTTTATCGCCATCGGCCCTCTGAGCTTATGGCAAAGCGCCGACTATCACGGCATCTCAGAAAATCATTGGGCTCTCGCGATCACGACGCTTATCAGCAGTATTTTGGTGCTGCGTGGCATGGTGGCGTGGACACTGGTTGGTTTCTTCGCTAATGCTGGGTTGATGCACGCGATTTCTTTTCTCAGCGCCGGAGCAATCGACAGCCCATCACTGGTCACGATTTTGAGTTACAGCAATCTGATTATTGCCGCCGCAGTCGTCTACTTCGCTAACAGTTCGTTGCTCAAATCATTACCAAAGCTGCGTGCAAAAAAGCGGACCGCCAATGCAGAGGCTGCTCGAATCCAGCAGGTGCAATCTGTGTATCGGCGTTGGCATGAGCGTATCGAATTGGATGCTGCCCCGGTTTTCGAGGCCGTACAGCACTTTAGTTCTCCGCCACCGTTACTTCGTCAGCGTGCGCATCTCACTGAGCTCGCTATTCGTGATGTTCTGCGCGCCCCACTACTGGATCGTCCGGAATTAAAGGCGGCGGTGTGGGATGCCCGAAATGCTGGGGCGACGGTGCTGCTTCTCGACGATCGCAGTGAGCGCGTTGCGGGCGACGGCCGAGATTCTGATGACACGGACGCTGCTTCGGCAATGGAAAAACTCATCCCGGTGGCATTGCAACAGTTGTTGCAGGCACGCGAGGATAAAATCACCATCCGGGTATTACCGCCAGGCAGGAAGTATTTCGCTACCATCAGCAGCGACGCCAATGGCATGACGCGCATCCCGTTCCCGAAGGCTAGCTAATCTCGGTGGTTTAGTCTGTCGGTGGCCTGCTCTGTGGGTGGTCTGCTCTGTTCGAGCACGATCTAGTGCCCTCTAGTGTGGGTCCATCGGCCCCGGCAGGAACCCGTCTTCCTGGGCGCGCTGGTACAGATCAGTCTTGGTATAAGCCGCACGCCCAGCATTGGTGTATTTTTGCCGCACCCGGTTGAGATAGTCATTGACCGTATCCTGTTTCAGTCCCGTCAACCGAGCCACGCGTTTAGCGGCTTCGCCGGAGGCATACAGCTCAAGTACTTCGCGCTGCCGCTCGGATAGGTCCACCGAGTCGATAATGGGATCGGAATCCATCGCCGCTGCCATCTCAGTCGAAACCGTTGGGCGGCCATCAAGGGTGCGGCGGATCGCGGCAACGATTTCATCTGTCGGCTGCGCTTTGCTGAGCACTTCTGCCACGTTGGTAGTTAAAACCTGACGCAACAAATAAGGGCTTTCCAACGATGACAGCACCACGATATTTTCTGTGAGCTCTTGGATCTTCTCGACGTTGTCAATCGGCTGGCTGCCGTCGGCAAGCCGCAAATCCAACACCACGAGATCAATCTTGCGTTTCCTACCAAGCTCCGTGAAGAGCTCTGGCACGCTGGCAGCACTAGCAATAACTTCTAGGTCTGGATAAGCATTGAGAGCCGAAGAAAGTCCTTGCCGCGTCAATTCGTGGTCTTCCACGATCGCCAGTCGATAGGATTTTGAGCCCGAGGGTTTCATGCCAGTCGCCTTGTATGTTCGTTTTTGGTTTGAGGTAAGCGCGTTATCTCACGCGTGAGGCCATTTTTCAAGTTTAAGGGAATAGTGGCGGAGATAACGATTATGGTTGACACCTCAACCTGCCCCTACTTTAGGTGGCATTAGATATGCGAAACGCCCGCCGTAGCACGCGGGCAATCAGGCGGGCGTCATGTGCAGAAAAGCGGCAATGCCTTAGTTGTCACTGGCCTTAGTTGTCACTGGCCTTACGGTATTCAAAGACACGGTCGATAATTCCGTATTCCACGGCTTGTTCTGCTGTCAGAATCTTGTCACGGTCCGTATCAATGCGGATCTGTTCTGCTGAGCGGCCGGTGTGTTCTGCCAGGGTGTTTTCCATCAACGTACGCATACGCTCAATTTCTGCAGCCTGGATTTCCAGGTCAGAAACCTGGCCTTGGGTGCCGGATGTCGCAGGCTGGTGAATCAGCACACGAGAGTTCGGCAGCGCCGCACGCTTACCTGGCGAACCTGCAGCCAGCAGCACAGCCGCTGCAGAAGCAGCCTGGCCCAAGCAGACGGTTTGCACGTCGCAGCGTACGAAACGCATCGTGTCATAAATCGCCATCAACGCGGTGAACGAGCCACCTGGGGAGTTGATGTACATGGTGATATCGCGGTCTGGATCCTGCGATTCCAGCACCAACAGCTGCGCCATGATGTCGTTAGCAGCGGTGTCATCAACTTGGGAAGCCAAGAAGATGATGCGCTCTTCGAACAGCTTGTTATATGGGTTGGTTTCCTTCGTGCCGTTCGCGGAATGCTCCAAAAACGACGGCAGCACGTACCGCGAGGCTGGCATCTGGGATTGGTTCAACATAAAAGTAGTTCTCCTCTTACCTGGTTCGTGGTTCGTGCCTAGTTGGTGACGGTGCCGCCCTGGGCAGCGGAAATAACATGATCAACCATGCCGTATTCCAGTGCCTGCTGCGCAGTGAACCAACGGTCGCGGTCAGAGTCTTTGGTGACCTGCTCAAAGGTCTGGCCGGTGTGCTCAGCGATGAGCTGTGCCATCTCGCGCTTAGTCTGCGCGAACTGTTCCGCCTGAATAGCGATATCGGCGGCGGTACCACCGACACCAGCGGAAGGCTGGTGCATCATGATGCGTGCGTGAGGCAGCGCGAAACGCTTGCCAGGAGCACCAGCGGTAAGCAGGAACTGCCCCATCGAGGCTGCCAAGCCCATACCGTAAGTGCGAACATCGCATGGCGAATACTTCATAGTGTCGTAAATTGCCATGCCTGCGGTCACAGAACCGCCCGGGGAGTTGATGTAGAGAGAGATATCGCGGTTCGGGTCTTCCGCCGAAAGCAACAAAATCTGCGCGCACAGCTTGTTGGCGATTTCATCATCGACCTGAGTGCCCAGGAAGATAATGCGTTCACGCAACAGACGCTCGTAGACGGAGTCGCCCAGGTTCATACCCGTCGAGCCTGCCTCGCTCGTAATTTTGTCAGACATTAGTGTTTCAAACTCCTGTTGGTCGTCGTCCTCAATGACACCAGCGTACCCGCCGACCGCACGGCCGTCAGGCGTGTTCGCTATCAGCGTTGGCACACCTATTAGCCGACTGCTAGCCAAGCACCTAGCATCGGCAAGCGGCAAGCGGCAAGCACCTAGCATCGTCAAGCGGCAAGCGGCAAGCACCTAGCATCGTCAAGCGGCAAGCATCGCCAAGCAGATACACTGCTTACAGATACGCGAAACCCGCCGACCTCAGCTGCACTAGCCGAACCCGACGGGCGGTATTCACCGGTAAAGGTTTACTTCTCCTCGGTGCTCTCCTGTGCCTCAGCACCTTCGGCACCCTCGGTGTTTTCTTCTTCACCGAAGTAATCCTTCGGATCCACCGAATTACCATCGGTGTCTTCCACCGAAACGTTGCAGATAGCCATTGCCAGTGCCTTGCCGCGACGAACGTCGGCGAACAAGTTAGGCAACTGGTTAGCCTGCTGCAGCTGCTGCATGAACTGGCCTGGCTCCATGCCGTAGGAACGAGCAGTGAACATGATGTGTTCGGTCAGCTCTTCCTGGGTTACCTCTGGCTGCTCCTTCTCGGCAACAGCATCCAGGAACAGCTGGGTGCGAACGGAATCCTCGGCGGATTCGCGAGCTTCCTTATCGAACTGCTCACGGGAAGTGCCCTGTGCCTCCAGCAGCTGTGCCAAAGCCTTCTCATCGCCACCAACCTGGCCGAGAACCTGGTGGTACTGGTTGTGCACCTGGTCATCGACAACGGTCTTTGGCAACTCGAACTTGACGTTTTCCAGGGCTGCTTTCAGTACCTCATCGCGGATTTCAGCAGCCTGCTGCGCCTTGACGGATTCCTCCGACTGCGTGCGGATAGCCTCGCGCAGCTCGTCGGCGGTGTCGAACTCGGAAGCCATCTGTGCGAACTCGTCGTCAAACTCAGGCAGCTTGCGCTCCTGGGTTTTTTGCACGTGCACCGAAACCTCAGCTTCTTCGCCAGCGTGCTCACCGGTCTGCAGCTTCGCGGTGAAGCTGTTGTCCTCACCAGTCTTCATGCCACGCAGTGCGGTGTCCAGGCCCTTCACCAGGTTGCCGGAGCCGATCTGGTAAGACATTGCCTCAACTTTGGCGTCTTCGATTTCTTCGCCATCAATCTCAGCGGACAGGTCAATGACAGCGAAGTCATTGGTCTTGAGCTGGCGCTTGGTCTCTTTCAGCTCACCGAAGCGATCACGCAGCTGATCGATCTGCTCATCGGTGGCCTCATCCAGCGACTTCAGCGGGGCAACCTTGACGTTGATCTTGGAGAAGTCTGGGACCTCAATCTCAGGTTGGACGTCAACCTCAGCAGTGAATTCCACGAATTCGTTGTCTTCGATCTGCTTGATATCAACCTCAGGCTGGCCGATCGGGTTAATATCATTTTCCTTCATGGCCTCTTCGTACTTGACCGGCAGCATGTCGTTAACGACCTGCTCCAGCACTGGGCCACGGCCAAAACGCGCGTCAATCAACTGACGAGGCGCTTTACCTTTACGGAAACCTGGGATAGTCACCTGCTGCGCGATGGCCTTGTAGGCGTTGTCAATTTCCTTGTCGAGCTCAGAGAATGGAACATTCACGGTGAGCTTCACGCGGGTATCGCTCAGCTTGTCGACGGTTGTCTTCACGAGTAACTCTCCTGGTTTCTCATCGAGGGATAATGCTAGAACTTATTTTATTAAATAGGAGCCCCGGCTATCTCACCTAGGACCCCATTTGTCGGGGCGACAGGATTTGAACCTGCGACCTTCTACTCCCGAAGCAGATGCGCTACCAAGCTGCGCTACGCCCCGTGGCCTCCCACATGCGCGATTCACATGTGAGCACGACCCCGTAGTCTACCTTCCTTATTTTTCTCCTGCACGGACAGGGTGGGCTATTTTCCTTGCACCCAGAAGCGGTAGCGAGTTTTTGTTATGCAGCACACACGCTAATGTGTAACGCATGACACAATCCATGACTGATTCTCCTTCTAGTTCCCAATCCGGCACCCACGGTGACTTTTCACGTTTACTCTCACCACTGACCGTCGGCAAGAAACGCTTCCGTAATCGCGCGATCATGGGCTCGATGCATACCGGCTTAGAAGATGATCCCGCCGATGCACCAAAACTAGCCGCCTATTTCGCCGAGCGCGCCAAAGGCGGGGCCGCAGCTGTAGTTACCGGTGGATACTCACCGAACCAAGTCGGAGTCTTAAGCCCTTTTGCTCACCCCTTCAACAACAAGGACATGGTCGAGGCACACAAACAAGTCACCGCGGCAGTACACGAGCATGACAGTTTGGCATTTTTACAATTGCTCCACGCTGGCCGCTACGCATTCCATATGGAATCAGTCAGCGCTAGTGCCACCCAAGCACCAATTAGCCCATTTCCTGCGCGCGAACTAAGCGACGACGAAGTTGCCCAGACCGTGCAGGATTTTGCACACGCTGCCAGCTTGGCAGCCGAAGCCGGTTACGACGGTGTGCAGATCATGGGTTCAGAAGGTTATCTGATCAACCAGTTTCTTTCGGCGCGCACGAACCACCGCGAGGATCGCTGGGGCCAACAACGCAGCCTCTTCGCATTGGAGATCGCGCGTGCGGTGCGGGCAGCGGTTCCGGAAGATTTCCTGGTTGATTTCCGCATCAGCATGGTGGAATTAGTGGAAGAAGGCCAAAGCCAAACCGAGATTCTTGAGCTTGCACGCGGCTTGGAAGAAGCCGGCGTCGACATGCTCAGCACCGGAATTGGCTGGCACGAAGCACAAGTGCCGACGGTCATCACTAGTGTTCCGCGCGCTGCATTCAATTGGGCAACCGCGCGACTAAAACAGCACATAAATATTCCGGTGGTGGCCTCAAACCGCATCAACACCCCCGAGGTTGCCGAAGATGTTTTGGCCGGCCGCTGGGACGACACCGGCGTTGAAGTGGATTTTGTTTCCATGGCGCGGCCATGGTTAGCCGAACCGGATTTTATTAACCGCGTGCGGTCAGGCGAAGCCGACCAGATCAATCACTGCATTGCCTGCAACCAGTCTTGCCTGGACCACGTTTTTGAAAACAAGCGCGCTAGCTGTTTGGTGAACCCGCGTGCCGGTTATGAAACCGAGCTCAAGTTGCTGCCGATCAACGAAGTGGGAGAAAATGCGTCGGCAAGCTCTACAGGCACAGGAACAGCAAAAACCAAAGCCGCTGTCATCGGCGGTGGTGTGGCCGGATTATTCGGCGCCGAAGCCTTGGCCACGCGTGGTTATGCCGTAGAGGTTTTCGAAGCCGCCGATACCGTCGGTGGGCAGTTTCGCTTGGCCATGCAGATCCCGGGCAAAGAAGAATTTCATTATTCATTGCAGGCAGTTTTGGCACGGCTGGATGCCTTGGGCGTAAAAATCACTACCTCGACGCGCACTAGCGCAGAGGAAGCTTTTGCCGCTGGTTTCGATGAGGTGGTCATCGCCACAGGCGTGCGTCCACGGGTCCCAGAAATTCCAGGTCTCAAAACGGCGCGTGCTGGTGAATACAATGTCGACGTCATCACTTACGCTGAGTTGCTCTCCGGTGTTAAACAAGCCGGCAAGAAAGTGGCAATCGCTGGTGCTGGTGGTATCGGATTCGATGTCGCCGAGTATTTGATCGAGGAATCCGGCAGCGGCACAGATTCCGCAACCACAGAGCCAACCCCAGCAACCATCGAGGAATGGGAATCTGCCTGGGGCATTAGCCGCCGCGCGGATCTGCCGGGAAACCTGGACCGCCCGCATCCGCCGCGTGCACAACGAGAGATCACCATGCTGCAACGTAAACCTACTCCGCAGGGCACGGGTCTAAACCGCACCACTGGTTGGGTGCACCGCATAGCGGTTGCTACCGCCGGGGTGAAGCAATTAAGCGGTATCGCCTATACCGGGATTGATAACGACGGGCTGCACCTGAATGTTCCAGTCAATGATGCAGCAAAGACCTCAAAAGCGATCCGCAAAGCGCACAAAGCTGGCGACAAAGAAAAGGTAGCTGCGCTGGAAGAAGACCTGCAGAAAAACCGCACCGACATTGTGCTTGATGTCGATACGGTTGTGCTGTGCACCGGACAAGAATCCGTCGTCGAGGACCTCGATAGCTTGTCGGAAGACCAGCGCAGCCACGTGCACATCATTGGCGGCGCGGATGTGGCTGCCGAGCTCGATGCTACGCGGGCAATCCGGCAGGCCGTCGAGCTCGCTGCCAGCATCGAGCAATAGCAGCTTACGGGCGTGGGATATTCCGCAGGTTCGACCGCGCCATCGACAGCATCTTGCCCACGCCGCCATCGAGGACGGTGCGTCCGGCTGCCAGCGCGAAGCCCTTGAACTGCTCGAGTTCCAGCTTTGGCGGCATGGACAGCGCGTTCGGGTCAGTGATCACGTCGATCAGCACTGGGCCATCCATCTCCAGGGCTTCTTTGAGCTGCTGGCGCGCCTTCTTCGGATCCGTAATGCGCACGGCAGGAATGCCCAGTGATTCCGCGGCACCCGCGTAGTCGACGCCATCGTGATCGGTGCCGAACTCTGGCATGCCCTCGACCAGCATCTCGAGTTTCACCATGCCCAGCGAAGAGTTATTGAACACCACTGTCTTCACCGGCAGGTTATTGCGGCGCACCGTCAACAGCTCACCCATCAGCATCGCCAGCCCACCATCGCCGGAAAAGCTTACGACCTGCCGGTTGCGATCAGCCTGCTGTGCACCAATGGCTTGCGGCAACGCGTTGGCCATGGTGCCGTGCTTCCAGGAACCGATCACGCGGTTGCGCCCAGTCGGGTTGACGTAACGCGCTGCCCACACATTGCACATGCCAGTATCGACGGTGACGATGGCGTCGTCGTCAAGCAATTCATCAATCTGATCCGCCAAGAATTCAGGGTGGATCGGGGTGTGCTTTTCGACGTTCTTCGTATACGCATCAACCACCTGGCTGAGCTCACGCTCGTGCTTTTTCAGCATCGCATCCAGGAAGGAGCGATCCGTTTTCTCCTTAGTTTTCTCCAGCAACGCGTTGACGGTTGGTAGCACGTCGCCGCAGATCGCGTGGCTGAGCACCGCGCGGCGCCCCAGGTGCTCCGGATTATTGTCCACCTGCGCGATGGCCACCTCGTCGCCGTCAGGCAGAAAATCCACGTATGGGAAATCCGTGCCCAGCATCAACAGCAGATCCGCATCTTGGCAGGCGTCGTAGCAGGCACCGTAGCCCAGTAGGCCGGACATGCCGACGTCGTAAGGGTTGTCGTACTGGATGATTTCCTTACCGCCCAGCGCGTGCCCGATCGGGGCGTGCAGGTGGGTTGCCAGCTCAATGATCTCGTCGTGCGCACCCGCCGATCCCGCACCGACGAACAGGGTGATCTTCTTCGCCTTATCAATTGCTGCGACGAGCTTGTCGACGTCGTCAGCAGACGGAATCATCTGCCCCTTCTTGCGCGCGATCACACCACCACTGACGGGCTCGCCGACGTCTTCCGCCGCGAGATTGCCCGGGATAACCAGCGTGGAGACCTGCTTGTTACCGATCGAGTTCTGAATCGCGGTGTGCAAGATGCGCTGGCCCTGCTTGGCAGAGTGCACGACTTCGATGTAGCCAGAGCATTCTTTCAACAAATGCTCTGGGTGCGTTTCTTGGAAGAAGCCGGTGCCGATTTCTTCGCTTGGGATGTGCGTCGCCAGCGCGAGGACGCGAGCTCCATTGCGGTGGGCGTCGTATAGCCCCTGCACCAGGTGGGTATTACCTGGACCGCAGGAGGCAGCGCACACGGCGAGTTCACCGGTGATCAGCGATTCTGCCCCTGCGGCAAAGGCAGCGGATTCCTCGTTATGGACGTGGATCCACTCCATATCTTTGTGGCGGCGCACGGCATCGACGATGGGGTTGAGGCTGTCACCGACGAGGCCGTAAATGTGGCGCACGCCTTGTTTGGCGAGGGTATCGATCAGAAAATCGGCGTAGGTTTTCGACATCTAGTCAAAGCTCCTTGGGATTACGCTGCTTGAGATTAAACGGTGTTGTTCTTAAATTGTTCAACAGCATCCCAGCCTACGCCGAATTGGCAGTAGAAAAATCCCGTGAGACTGATCTTACAACTGAATGTTTATATCTTTAGAGATAACATCAATGCTTTTCGCGATCAGCCCCACGGGATGACGTGGAGGGAATGACGGGAATCGAACCCGCGTCTTCAGCTTGGAAGGCTGAG
>NZ_JAPJNQ010000072.1 GCF_030826625.1 Corynebacterium sp.
TCGAGTACTTCAACAACTCGCACGGTTCCCGTAAGGGTCTGGCCGATACCGCGCTGCGTACCGCAGACTCCGGTTACCTGACCCGTCGTCTGGTCGACGTTGCTCAGGACGTCATCGTCCGCGAAGACGACTGTGCAACCCGTCAAGGCGTGCGTGTTCCGATCGGCGAGCAAATCACCGACGACACCTACGCGGTACACGAACTCTGGGAGACCTCCGCTTCCGGCCGCGTAGTTGCTAGCGACGTCAAGGACGCCAACGGCGAAGTCTTGGTTGCTGGTGGCGAAGACCTGACCGAAGAAAACACTCAGAAGTTGGTCGACGCTGGCATCACTGAGATCAAGGTACGTTCGGTTCTCACATGCCAGACCCCAGCTGGTGTTTGTGCGAAGTGTTACGGCAAGTCCATGGCTTCCGGCAACTTGGTCGACATCGGCGAGGCCGTCGGTATCGTGGCTGCCCAGTCGATTGGTGAGCCTGGTACCCAGCTGACAATGCGTACCTTCCACCAGGGTGGTGTCGGTGGCGACATTACCGGTGGTCTGCCACGTGTTCAGGAGTTGTTTGAGGCCCGTAACCCGAAGAACCGCGCGCCTATCGCATCCGTTGCTGGTGAAATCTCGCTATCTGATGAAGGAAACTTCTGGACGCTGACGATCCACCCAGACGATGGATCCGACAACGTCGTCTACGAGAAGCTGTCGAAGCGTCAGGGCTTGGCCCAGGTACGTCGTCCAATGGAATCCAACCCGGATGCCATGATTGAGCGTGCGCTGCGCGACGGCGACCGCGTCGAAGTTGGCGAGCGTCTGCTGCGTGGTGCGGCCGATCCACACGATGTTCTGGAAGTTCTGGGACGTCGCGGCGTCGAAAAGCACCTGATCGACGAAGTGCAGGCCGTGTACCGCACCCAGGGTGTGGCTATCCACGACAAGCACATCGAGATCATCATCCGCCAGATGCTGCGCCGCGGTACCGTCATCGACTCCGGTACCACCGCCTTGCTGCCGGGCAACCTGATTGACCTTTCCGAGGCGAAGCAGGTTAACGCGGCACAGGTTGCGGAAGGCGGCCAGCCTGCCGAGATGCGTTCCGAGATCATGGGTATCACCAAGGCTTCCTTGGCTACCGAATCCTGGTTGTCGGCCGCATCGTTCCAGGAGACCACCCGCGTTCTTACCGACGCCGCCATCAACAAGCGTTCGGACTCGTTGATTGGTCTGAAGGAGAACGTCATCATCGGTAAGCTCATCCCGGCCGGTACCGGTATCAACCGTTACCGCAACATCACCGTTAAGCCGACGGAGGCTGCCCGCAACGCGGCATACTCCATCCCGACCTACGGTGATTCCATCTACGGCGACGACGGCTACAGTGACTTCACTGGCGCTTCGGTCCCATTGGATGAAACCTTCGAGCTCTAACCGACGGCTCGCTTCCTGCAGCAGGCGGCTAGTTGCCGCTAACAGGAAGCCAGCCTCGCAGTGCTAGTGCATTGTTGGCCCTATCCCATTTCGGGGTAGGGCCTTTCGTGCGTCTTAAAGCCGTTTGTCCGCAATCCCGAAAAAATTCCTCGCCGATCCACAGCTTTAGTGATGCTTCCCATAAGTTCTTGGCAAAGTTTTTGCCAGGGTATAGCGTGATACGGGCTAAAACAATCATTCGAATTCGCAGCGCTCGCGCCTTCCTTGGCAGATTCGCTGCCGCACAACCACAGAAAGGGTCAGCTATGGCCGATTCAGCTGCTGGAACATCGCCAACGCGTGTTAAACGAAACTTAAGTTGGCGTCCTATCGATATCGTGATCGTCGCGATTCTCGGCGTCGCCACCGGCTTCATCTTCGTAGTCTGGAACAACATTGGTTACGCCTGGTTTACAGCCATGGATAACTTGACTCCTGGTCTCGGTGGCTTGGCCGTCGGCATCTGGCTAATCGGCGGTGTGCTGGGTGGTCTGATCGTCCGCAAACCCGGTGCCGCTATTTTCGTAGAAGTTTTTGCTGCCAGCGTATCGGCAGCCTTGGGCTCACAATGGGGACCAGAAACCCTGTATTCGGGCCTAGCGCAGGGCCTGGGTGCTGAGCTGATTTTCCTGTTGTTTGCTTACCGGAAGTTCAACCTGTTCGTCGCCATCCTGTCTGGTATCGGTGCCGGAGTTGGCGCTTGGACCTTGGAACTTTTCTTGTCACCGAACCTCGCGAAGTCTTTAGAATTTAACATCATCTACTTGGTCTGCGTGGCAATCTCCGGCGCAATCTTGGCCGGCGTCGTCGGCTTCTATCTAATGAAATCGTTGGCGAAAACCGGGGCGCTTGACCGTTTCCCGGCTGGTCGTGAACACCGCGTATAAGCTCTAATCTCATGCCAGCAACCGCCGTCGACATCGCGAACTACTCCTGGACTCACGCCGGGCGCAAACAACCTGCGCTCGCAAACGTCAGTCTGCAGATTGCAGAGGGAGAACGCGTGCTGATTTGTGGAAATTCGGGGTCGGGAAAATCCACCCTCGTAGCCGCGATCGCGGGAGTGCTCGGCGGTGAAGAAGAAGGTGATCAGGCAGGTAGCCTGGTTCTGCGGGATTCCTCCGGGCGGCAAGATTCTGCGGGTGCAGCTATTCCGGTGGGATTGGTCCTGCAAGACCCGGATTCTCAAGTCATTGCGGCCCGGGTTGGCGATGATGTTGCATTCGGCTGTGAAAACCTCGGGTTAGATCGAGCTGAGATCTGGCAGCGCGTGCGCGAGGCCCTCCCGCTGGTTGGTTTGGATCTGCCTTTAGACCATCCCACCGCGCACCTGTCGGGTGGACAAAAGCAGCGCCTGGCCCTGGCCGGGGTGATTGCTATGCGTCCGGGCATCATTATTCTCGATGAGCCCACAGCTAACCTTGACCCAGACGGCGCACGCGATGTTGTCGCGGCGGTGGGCAACGTCGTCAAGCACACTGGTGCCACGCTGCTGGTCGTCGAGCACAACTACGACACCTGGTTGCCGTTGCTCGAACGCGGCCTGGAGTTTTCAGCGGGAAAGCTTGTCGACGACGGACCCGCCGAAGAAATCGTCGCCCGCCGCCGCATTACCGATTTGCCACAGGCTCAGCCGGAACTAGCAGCTCATCTACCTGCTTTGAGCGCCCGTGCCGTCCTCGCCGCCGACCAACCCGAGCATCTACCTGCCCGAAGCCTGCAATTGCCGGAGCATGCCTCGACTGTGATTACGGGGGCGAACGGTTCGGGCAAGACCACTTTGTTGATGACTTTGGCAGGTTTGCGCCCGCTAGCATCCGGCAAAATCGAACTCTCCGAATCTATTCGCTCCGGTCTACGTGGACCCGTCGCAAAGTGGAAATCCCGGCAGTTGGCGCAGCGCATTGGCTATGTATTTCAGAACCCGGAGCACCAGTTTGTCGCGCGAACTGTGCTAGAAGAACTACAAGTTGGGCCAAAAGTCATGGGTCTCAAGGTCGGGCGCGCTCGTTATGACGAACTTTTGGAGCGGCTCTCGCTCGCGCATCTTGCCGCGGCAAATCCGTTCACGCTTTCTGGTGGCGAGAAACGGCGGCTGTCCGTCGCCACCGCTTTGATTGCCGCGCCGAATTTGCTGCTTTTCGACGAACCTACCTTCGGCCAGGATCCGAATACCTTTGGAGAACTCGTTTCCATTGTGCGCGGGCTTGTCGACGATGGCGTCACCGTCGCGTCCGTGACCCACGACAAGCACTACCGCAGTGCGCTCGGGGATAACCAGGTGGAATTGTTAGCAGGGGGAGGTAACGCGCGTGGCTAACACCAGGCGAAGCGAAGCAGCGCAGGACGATGATTTAGTACCCGTTGGTGCGCCGCGAATTAACCCGCTGACACGCATTATCATCATGTTGTTGGTGACCACCCCGTTGCTGTTCAGCTTGGATTGGGTGAGTGCGTCTATTTCATTAGCGATCACCGTCTCGGTTGCCCTAGTTGGGGGAGTGGGGGTGAAAGCTCTCGCTGCAACTCTCTGGCCGCTGCTGCTGATCGCCCCGTTGTCTGGTATTTCCATGTTGCTCTATGGTGCCGAAGGCGGAGACGTCTATTTCGAGTTCTGGTTAATGAGCATTTCGGACAACTCAATTGAGCTGGCGATCGCAATCATGATCCGTATTTTGGCGGTGGCTAGTCCGGTGATTTTGTTGGCGCGGAATATCGATCCCACGCGACTGGGCGATTCTCTGGCGCAAATCCTGCATTTCCCCGATCGTTTCGTCATCGGTTCGGTCGCCGGGGTGCGCATGACCGGACTGTTCAAAGATGATTGGGTGGCGATGAATCGTGCCCGTCGTGCTCGGGGACTAGGGGATTGTGGCAAGCTTGCGCATTTTTTCACCATGGCATTCGGTTTGTTGGTGCTTGCTTTACGACGCGGCGGCAAGCTCGCAACCGCGATGGAAGCTCGTGGGTTTGGGCGCCAGCCGCTGTACGGGGATCGTCGCACTTGGGCACGTCCATCGCGGTTGCAGGTGGTAGATTGGAAGGCACTTGGTGTAGCCGTGGTATGCGCCGCGATTCCGGCAGTGGTTTCGGTGTTGGTGGGCAGCTGGCGTTGGTTTGGGTTGTAACAGTGACTGGAGAATTCGAGTGATCTGGAATGTGCATTTAGTGAATTTAAATATTGAAGCAATTAAGAATCATTTTTTACGGAAATCTTCCTAAATGTATTTTCAACGTACTCGGATCAGTTTAGTTGCTTTTCTTTTGGTTATAGTTCTATATTTCCTTCCTGGATTATCGTTACTGGGGATAGAGGTTTTTCTAGTAAATGAATTGCGGCTGGATATTTTCACTATGTTATCGGCTCTTATGTTATGCCTAGGATTGATTTCAATTATTTTCTATATTGATTTAGAGATAGGAAATTCATTAAGAATAAAATTTGCAGGAATTGTTATAAAAAATATAAAACTAGTGGATATAGAAAATATATACGAAGTTGAGGCTAAGGGTATCTTAGGGTTTCTTGAATATATACCATCGATGCAAACTGTTGAAGATGGAGTTGTAATATCTACTGGGAGTGGTTTTGTTTGCATATCTACGGAAAAAGAGAACTATTACGTTAGTTGTAAAGATGCTAAATCAATTTGTTCTTATTTTTCTGAAATCAAAAACGGTTGACCATCGTCTTTCAGCCACAGCTCTGTCGTGGAGTTGTCCGCAAGTTGTGGACATTTCATTAAGCTGCTTTCACCCCAGAACTAGGGAGAGCAAGCTGTAATTCATACACTACTGTGGATACATTCTCAATAGTAGAATGCCTACGGTACTGGTTATAAAACACCTTAATCTTTCACTGATGACGTCATGGACCGCAGCCTTGGTAGCAAAGACATGCTGGTGGAAATATTTGACTTTCAGATTTGCCCAAAACGGTTGAAGCCATGTCATTATCCCAGCGCATACCTGTTTTATCCAGAGAGGCCTTCATGTTTTCATCTTGGGCATAATCAGCAAGGCGATCACTGGTGAACTGGCTACCACGAACAGCATGCACAACCACCTGGCTAGGCAGTAGCCCTCTCGCAAGCCGGGCATTCGTTAAAGCCTTAATCACCAATTCGCTGGTTTGATCTGGGCCCATGGAATAACCGACAACGCTCCTGGAATGTCGATCGAGTATAGCGCATAAATACATCCGTCCCTGCCTGCATCGCAGGTAGGTAATGTCAGTAATCTAGAATTTGTTTAATCCTCCTTGGTTCCAGCTGCGCTCGAATAAGTCCTCATTGCGGCACTGTTTTCTGATTTTTGGCGATGAGCAACGAAAAGACCTCATGGATAAGCCTTCTAAGCCTTGTCTACGCATTGAACGTGCCACTTTTACGATCCACAGCGATTCCTGCAGCATGCACGTCAGCAGTGATGCGTGGTGCCCCGTACACTCCTCGTGAGCGTTGGTGTGAAGTGTCCTGGGTTTTGTTCCTAGGCATTTACCTTGATTTCTATTATTTCCCGAGACTCATCTTGTTCTCACAACGCGTCTTCAACCTCAACCGGGATGCGGTACCCCAAGCTTTGATGCAGTCTTATCTCATTCCACCATGACACCCACTCAAATGTCACGATTTCTACCTCGACGACATCATCCCACCTGTGAGTATGGAGAATCTCGTTTTTGTAAGAACCGTTGACATTTTCAGCTAGAGCATTGTCATATCAGTCACCGACAGTCCCGGTGTAAGCGGTAATCGTGTGCTGGGCACCTCGCTTGTTATAGACCACGCTGACATATTGCGACCCACGATTCGAATGGTGCACCAAACCTATCGTTTCTTCAGCGCACTTGGGTCGCTTGGTTGAGAGCGTGCAGCGGCAGTGCTTCGGTGCGCATCGAATCCGATAACGCCCACCCAACGATCCGCCTGGAGTAAACGTCGGTGACAAAAGCGGTGTACACAAAGCCTTTCTTCGTGCGTACATACGTAATGTCAGCCACCCATAGCTTGTTTTAGGCTCTTAAGCTTTGAATTCACGCTCGACCAAGTCCGGGCGTAGATCAGGCACGTTAGCTTTTCGGGTTGTAATAGGTGACCGGCCTTTGTCTTTGCCAGAAACACCAGCCAGACGCATCACGAAGGCGACGAGCACTTAATCCACGGGCCTTGGGCTGGCGGTAACCACGCGAGGTGATAAACCCACCAGTCCGGTTATTCTTCAACGTCTTACAAATGAACTCGGGCAGTGAAACGATCCCGGTATTCATCGATAAACCGGATCACAACCGAGACTTTGGGGCTACTGCCTGACACGCGGGGTGCGTCGACATATTTTCCGCCACGATGCGAACTTCCACGAGACAGACCACAGGGTCCTTGGCATCCAGGGTAATTTTTTGGGCGTGTTCGATGATTTTCCCATCTATTCATACGGAACAAAACCTGGTACATTTCATAACACCTGGGACACTTCAGCACTCTTCAAACAACAATGTATCGAAATGGTCATCTGGTCTGGCCAATATCGCAAGCGAGCGGCTGAAGGTTGCGAAGTGATACCAATTGTGCCCGGGGAATGAGGTGCTGAACTCTGAGCTTGTCACATGCTGGACTGAATTGGGTTGAGTTTATGTAGTTATCCTGCTATGCTGCTGGTTAGTTCGTCCTACTTGTGGTAGGGCGAAAGTCTGATCATCTTCACGGCGCACAAAATTGCCAGTGGAGACGTTCTGGACACGCGGAAGGGCCCCGGAAAAGAGCCCCGATTTTTGCGTGTTTGGGTTCGTTTGCCAGCAAGTAGTGTGCTTTGCGCCGCAAGGTGTAAGAAAACTCAACCGACAAGAAAGACTGGTTTATGCCAACTATTCAACAGCTGGTCCGCAAGGGCCGCCACGATAAAAAATCGAAGGTGGCAACCGCAGCGCTGAAGGGTTCCCCACAGCGTCGTGGCGTCTGCACCCGCGTGTATACCACCACTCCAAAGAAGCCGAACTCCGCGCTGCGTAAGCTTGCCCGTGTCCGCCTGACCTCCGGTGTTGAGGTTTCGGCCTACATTCCAGGTGAGGGCCACAACCTGCAGGAGCACTCCATGGTTCTGGTTCGCGGTGGTCGTGTAAAGGACCTTCCAGGTATCCGTTACAAGATTGTCCGTGGTGCTCTTGACACCCAGGGTGTTAAGGACCGTAAGCAGGCTCGTTCCCGTTACGGCGCAAAGAAGGGGTAATAAACAATGCGTAAGAATCAAGCTCCAAAGCGTCCAGTTGTTAAAGATCCGGTTTACCAGTCCGAGCAGGTATCCCAGCTGGTCAACAAGGTGCTTCTCGATGGCAAGAAGGCCACCGCAGAACGCATCGTCTACGGCGCACTGGAAAAATGCAAAGAAAAGACCGGCACCGACCCATTAGGCACCCTGGAAAAGGCACTGGGCAATATCCGTCCAGACCTCGAGGTTCGTTCCCGCCGCGTCGGTGGTGCTACCTACCAGGTTCCAATGGAAGTTCGCCCAAGCCGCGCAAACACTTTGGCTCTGCGTTGGTTGGTTACTTTCACCCGCAAGCGTCGTGAAAACACCATGATCGAGCGCCTGGCTAACGAGATCTTGGATGCTTCCAACGGTCTCGGTGCTTCCGTAAAGCGTCGCGAAGACACTCACAAGATGGCAGAAGCCAACCGCGCTTTCGCCCACTACCGCTGGTAATTCGCTGTATATCTCCGGTGGCGGCCACGTTCAATCTAGCGTGGCGTACGTCGCCGGAAATAGGCACAAAATCAGTACACAGACCCGCAACGCAACCGAATCCCTGGAAGCTTTCGGGTCTTTTGTTTAGTAGCTAATTTGCTGCCAAATAACTATTTTCGTGGCATGATCGCGGGTAACGTGACAGGTGCACGAAAAAATACATCAACGACTATTTTGATGGGGTAAAACTGTGGCACAAGAAGTGCTTAAGGATCTCAATAAGGTTCGCAACATCGGCATCATGGCCCACATCGATGCTGGTAAAACCACCACCACCGAACGTATTCTGTTCTACACCGGCATCAACCGCAAGGTTGGTGAAACCCACGACGGTGGTTCGACCACCGACTGGATGGAGCAGGAAAAAGAACGCGGTATCACCATTACCTCCGCTGCCGTTACCTGTTTCTGGGAAGGCAACCAGGTCAACATCATCGACACGCCAGGTCACGTCGACTTCACCGTTGAGGTTGAGCGTTCCCTGCGTGTTCTGGACGGCGCTGTAGCTGTTTTCGACGGCAAAGAAGGCGTTGAGCCACAGTCCGAGCAGGTGTGGCGTCAGGCTGCGAAGTATGACGTACCACGTATCTGCTTCGTGAACAAGATGGACAAGCTGGGTGCAGACTTTTACTACACCGTGCAGACCATCGTCGACCGCTTGGGTGCAAAGCCACTCGTTATGCAGTTGCCAATCGGTGTCGAGGATGACTTCGACGGCGTTGTTGACTTGCTGCAGATGAAGGCATACCTGTGGCCAGGCAAGGTCGAGGTCGGTGCTGAACCACAGCTTGTCGACATCCCAGAAGACATGCAGGAAAAGGCCGAAGAATACCGTGAGAAGCTGGTTGAAGCCGTAGCTGAGACCGACGAAGAACTCATGGAGAAGTACTTCGGTGGTGAAGACATCTCGATCGACGAGCTGAAGGCGCAGATCCGCAAGCTGGTTGTTAACTCCGAGATCTACCCTGTTTACTGTGGTACCGCGTACCGCAACAAGGGTGTCCAGCCGTTGCTCGACGCCGTTATCGACTTCCTGCCAAACCCAATGGACGTTGGCGAAGTGATCGGCCACGAAATGGGTAACGAAGAAGTTGAGATGCGTCGTAAGCCATCGGCTGACGAGCCTTTCTCTGGTTTGGCTTTCAAGATCGCCGCACACCCATTCTTCGGTCAGCTGACCTTCGTTCGCGTCTACTCGGGACGCGTCGAGCCAGGCAACGAAGTTCTGAACTCGACCAAGGGCAAGAAGCAGCGCATCGGTAAGATCTTCCAGATGCACGCCAACAAGGAAAACCCTGTTGACGAAGCAGTAGCCGGTAACATCTACGCGATCATCGGCCTGAAAGACATCACTACCGGTGACACCATTTGTTCCAAGGATGAGCCGATCATCCTGGAATCCATGGACTTCCCAGATCCAGTTATCCAGGTTGCCATCGAGCCAAAGACCAAGGCCGACCAGGAGAAGCTGTCGACCGCTATCCAGCGTCTTGCCGACGAGGACCCAACCTTTACCGTCAAGCTGGACGAAGAATCCGGCCAAACCGTCATCGGCGGTATGGGCGAGCTGCACCTCGACGTTCTGGTCGATCGCATGAAGCGTGAATTCAAGGTCGAGGCGAACATTGGTAACCCACAGGTTGCCTACCGCGAAACCATTCGCAAGTCGGTTGCTTCTCTGGACTACACCCACAAGAAGCAGACTGGTGGTTCCGGTCAGTTCGCGAAGGTCGTTGTCTCCATCGAGCCATACGCCCCAGACGAGAACGAACTGGAAGAGGGCGAGAGCCCACTGTACAAGTTCGAGAACGCGGTCACCGGTGGACGTATTCCGAAGGAATACATCCCATCTGTCGACGCTGGTATCCAGGACGCCATGCAGTACGGCTACCTCGCTGGTTACCCGTTGGTCAACATTAAGGCGACCTTGGAAGACGGCGCATACCACGACGTCGACTCCTCCGAAATGGCCTTCAAGTTGGCTGGTTCCCAGGTACTGAAGGAAGCTGTTGCGAAGGCGAAGCCAGTTCTGCTGGAGCCTTTGATGGCCGTTGAAGTTGTTACCCCAGAAGAATTCATGGGTGACGTCATCGGTGACATCAACGCACGTCGTGGCCAGGTTGAATCTATGGATGACCGTTCTGGCGCCAAGGTCGTGAAGGCCCGCGTTCCGCTGTCTTCCATGTTCGGCTACGTCGGCGACCTGCGCTCTCGCACCCAGGGTCGCGCGAACTACACCATGGTTTTCGACTCCTACGGTGAAGTTCCACAGTCAGTAGCCGAAGAGGTTATCGCTGCACGCACTGGCGGCTCTTCGAACTAAGGTTTCGATGAGTTCGAACTCGGGCTCGGGCCCGAGAGGCGGACAGTTTCGCTTGCCCCTGGACCGAAAAACTAACCTCCAGGGGCACTGTGCCCGCGTACTGTTATCGCCTGGGTTGCGGTCGTGCTGAACCCATCATTTCGCATCGAAGACCACTATTTGGGGTCTGTTTTCGCGGAAACGAGAACGTGAACTACCACAAGCGAATGGGTTGAGCCGGCCGTTACCCGAAGGAAACTGTTTCTAGTGATATGCTGAGGTTAGAGCCGTCTATATGTATGAACGGCTTGATATATCTCTGCCATAATTCTAGGATCAGGTAACGGGCACACCTGTCAGACGTTGCCTGCCGCATGTCCGTGACTATTCTGCGGACGAATTAGTAGGCAAATTAAACAAACCACGTGGCTGCGAAGGTCGTAGCCACCGATAAAGTCCAGGAGGACATACAGTGGCAAAGGAGAAGTTCGAGCGTACGAAGCCGCAT
>NZ_JAPJNQ010000073.1 GCF_030826625.1 Corynebacterium sp.
ATTACGGCTTCCGAGCGGTATTTTCCCCGCGGTTTGCGGATATTTTCCGCGGTAACGCTGGTAAAGCGGGGCTGTTGGCCGGCATCATGGAGCAATCCGATATCGAGCTGATCTGGAAACAACTGGAAGCCGAACCGGGCACCCACGCCACGGTGGATTTGGAGTCGCGCTCGGTTGACGTCGGCGGCCACGTCTATCCTTTCGAGATCGACGACTATACCGCCTGGCGGCTGCGCGAAGGCCTGGACGATATTGGCCTGACGTTGCAGAACGACGAAGCCATTAGCGAATTTGAATCCCGTCGCCCAAGCTTCAAACCCCAGGTGCGTTAGCCTCTAGGGGATAGTGATTAGCCGCTCGCTGCCAGCCGCTAGTTGCTCGCCGCTTGCTGCCAGCCGCTTAGCGCACTGGCAGCGGTGATGCCCAGTAATCTGCGCCAACCAGTTTGCCTTCGCGCAGCGAAAGCACCCACACACCGGCCTTCTTGAATTCCCGGGGGCTGATGTCGAAATCGCAGTCGCGAGCCAAATCTTCGATCACCTGCGGCATCATTCCGCCTTGCGAGACCACTGCGGCCACCCCGCCACCGTTAGCGATCTCGTGAAAGCGCTTGCGGGCGGCTGCAAGATCATCCAACCCAGCATCACCCAACAATGCGTCAATTGTCACTGGCAAGCTCAGGGCATCAGAAAGTGGAGCGATTGTGTTCTGGCAACGAGCTGGCTCTGCGGAATATAGCGCGCTCGGCTGATAAGCCTTGAGCATCGGAACCAAGTATTCCGTTTGGCGACGGCCCTTTCTGTGCAACGGACGCAAGTTATCGTCGCCACTCCAGGTCTTGCGATCGTGTGCTTTGGCGTGCCGGATATATAGCACTTGCGTGTCGACGTTATCGTCGCGGCGACGGGCTGCTTGTTGCAAAACTTTCCGGTCGGCGTCGTAGGTTAACTTGTCCTCGGCAGCATCGACGCTGAGCCAACGTAGTTTGTTGACTTCGTCATTTTTCTGGAATTTCCCGCCGATGACTTCTGCGTTCCAATAAAAAACCACTTTGGTGCGGTTTTGTACCGGGTAATTCACTGATCCCAAGAGAGTGCTAAGCCGGACTTTATAGCCGGTTTCCTCGGCGATTTCGCGTACGCAACATGCGGTCAGAGACTCCCCAGGATCAACTTTTCCTTTGGCTAGAGACCAGTCGTCATAGCGCGGCCGGTGAATCACAGCAACCTGTGCGGTGCCGTCGTCGTCAGTGCGCCACAGCACGGCCCCGGCGGCCAGCGTCGGCTTGGGGTAGTTAGCGCCGGGATCTTTGGCCACGTGGTGGTAGCGCGAGGAAAGACTGAAACCACTTTGGGTGTCTTTATCGGCTTCGCTCATTTGGGATTTTTTCGCCATGGTGTCTATTTTCCCGAAAATCCGACCGGATTGCATAACCCGCCCCCGAAATTTGCCGGATAACTTGCACTGTGCTTTGGCTTAGTCGGTAGGCTAGTGGGGATAACTTTCAAGGAGGCGCAATGAGGGTAGCGGTCATGGGAGCCGGGTCGTGGGGCACCACCCTGGCAAAAGTCTTTGCTGATGCCGGCAATAACGTCTGCCTGTGGGCTAGGCGCGGTGAGCTGGCAGAAACCATCTCCACGACGCGGATGAACCCAGATTATTTGCCGGACATCCTGCTTCCTGAAGCTCTTGAAGTCACCACGGATATCGCAGTCGCGCTTGATGGTGCTGACATCGTGGTCTGTGGTGTACCGTCGCAGACTTTGCGCGACAACATCACTGCATGGGCGGCGCATATTCCCGGCGATGCCACGGTGCTGTCGATTTCTAAAGGTATCGAGCGCGACACGCTCAAGCGCATGTCGGAAGTCATTGTCGAAGCGGGTATCGAAGAAGAACGCGTTGCCGTGCTTTCCGGCCCGAACTTGGCCCGCGAAGTTGCACTGGAGCAACCGGCGGCAACCGTGATTGCTTGCGTGGACGAAAACCGCGCCAAGCTGGTGCAAGCAGCGGTGGCGAACCACTATATCCGCCCGTATACCAACACCGACGTTATTGGTTGTGAGCTGGGCGGTGCATGTAAAAACGTTATCGCGCTTGCCTGCGGCATGGCTACGGGCCTGAGTCTGGGCGAAAATACCCAGGCCACTCTGATTACGCGTGGGCTGGCAGAAATTACCCGCCTGGGTGATGCGCTGGGTGCCGATCAGCGCACTTTCGCCGGGCTGGCAGGCCTGGGCGATTTGGTGGCGACCTGCAACTCAGAACTTTCGCGCAACCGCACCTTCGGCAAGCGCTTGGGCCTGGGGGAGTCACTCGCTGATGCAAAAGCAGCGACCAAGGGTCAGGTTGCCGAAGGCGTGATCTCGTCGAATTCGATTTTCCAGCTTGCCCAAGACCATGCCGTGGATATGCCGCTGACCCAGGCGGTGTATTCGGTCTGCCACCGCGATTTGTCTGTCGCCGACATGATGGTCTCGTTGATGGGCCGATCGAAGAAATCCGAGTAGCCATCGCGCTGCCGGCGAGCACAACCATAAGCAGCCGTGAATCTCGCTGCAGCTGCGGTGGTAGCATGACGCGCATGACATCTAAGACCCGCGTGGCCGTTTTCTATGGCGGTCGGAGCACTGAGCACTCGGTATCTTGCGTCTCTGCCTCGGCGATCATGGCGCACCTGGACACGGACCGTTATGAGGTCATCCCGGTCGGTATTACCCGCGAGGGCGTTTTCACCATCGGCGAGCAGGGCTTAAAAATCGTCGACGGCACTTTGCCAGAGGTCACCTTGCGCGATGAGTTGGCGCTGTCGCTGAACCCGCAGCGTCGCGTGCTGCATAACTTGAACACGGGTGAAGTTCACGCCGAGATTGATGTGGTCTTTCCAGTCCTGCACGGTCCATTCGGTGAGGATGGCACTATCCAGGGCATGCTCGAGCTAGCTGATATTCCCTACGTGGGTACCGGCGTGTTGTCTTCGGCGGCGAGCATGGATAAGGAATACACCAAAAAGCTTTTGGCCGCTGAGCATCTGCCAGTCACCCCAGAAGCAGTGGTCGGTGCAGGCGAAGTGCTTTCCGACGGTGACAAGCAGCGCCTTGGCCTGCCCGTTTTCGTCAAACCGGCCCGCGGTGGTTCCTCGATCGGTGTTTCCAAGGTCACTGATTGGGAACAATTCCCGGCCGCGTTGGATGCCGCCCGTGACGCCGATGTGGCAGGCAAGGCGATTGTGGAAACCGAGATTGTTGGCGATGAGGTCGAGATCGGCGTGCTGCAATACCCCGATGGCAGCGTCGTTGCCTCGGTTCCGGCGAAGCTGAATAACACGCAGGATTCGCAAGAAGGCTTCTACGGCTTCGAAACGAAATATCTTGCCGACGTCGTCACTCCAACCATCCCTGCGCCTTACGACGACGAGCAGACTGCCGAACTACAAGATATGGCGCAAGCCGCATTCCGTGCGCTGGACTGCGTAGGGCTGGCTCGCGTGGACTTTTTCGTCACCGAATCTGGTCCGGTGATCAACGAGATCAACACCATGCCGGGCTTTACACCGATTTCGATGTATCCGCAGGTCTTTCAGGCCAGCGGTGTCGCCTACGCGGAATTGTTGGATACGATGATCCAGACCGCGCTGGCTGACTAAGCACAGCGTCCGGCGAGCCCGGCGCGCAGCTTAGCCCGCCTCTGGCGTCGCCGGGGTGTGGTCTTGCACCAATGTGGTGATTCGCGACAACGCTTCTTGCGCAGACGCCTGCGGGGTCGACACTGCCACCGCAACCTCGCGGCCTAGCGGGTACCACGTGGAGGCAGTGGTGCCGTCGGCAAGCACAGTGTCTTCATACCACGGCACCTCATTGATCTGCTGCAAACGCTCACCACGAGGAACCTCTGGGTCTGCGATGCCACAGCGCAATACAATCGGCTCGTACCCTGGGTGTGTCCACGCGACGGTGTCCGGCTCGGTAGCTCGCCCGGTGTTGTCAGCGTTGTTGTCGTCAGCGTTGTTGTCGTCAGCGTTGCTGCGAGTAGCGGTGTATAGCTCGTAGCCTTCGGCTGGCGTGAAGCCATCGCGGGCAGCCTCCAACAGGTCGTGGCACATGTCTACCGCGTCCGGACCTGCTGAGGTGAGCTCAGATAACGGTGCCGGGTGTGGGGTGTGCTCGTGGAGGGCGAGGGCTTCCGTTGCACCGGTGAGCTCTTCGATGGCTTGGCGCGCCTGCTCGGTGGCGGCACCGTCGGCGCTGTCGGCGCTGTCGGTTTCTTCGGGGCGGTCCACGGTTACCGCGACCGTCGGGAAGCGGTTGGTGGTATACCAAGTGCTGAGTGACGAACCTGGTGTCTGATCACGTACTTCGATCCACTCGGTCGCAACATCAGTGCTGCCGTCACCGCTACGGTCGTCTCTGCCGCTGTCACCACCATCATCAATAGCCTGCGGTGCGGAATACTCGCTGTATTGGAACGGCATATCCACCCCGCAACGCAAACTGACCTGGTCGCGGTAGTTGTCGCTTGCCCCAGAGCTGCCGGACGACCACGCAGCAACGCCGGCCGGAGCTGGTTCGGCGATCTCGGCACGTGGCAGGCCAGCGACGTCGTCAGGCAGCGAGTCGATAAGCTGTAGACATTCGGCAGAATCGGCATGCTCGGCAGGCAGAGCTGACAACGAGACCGTGGGTGTGCCACCACCAATGATGCGCGCACCAACCAGCACGACCGCGACTAGGCTGAGCGAGAGCCCCAAAGACACATAGATCGGAACCCGGCCGATGCTTTCCTCCGCTGCACCGGAATCTGTGTGTTGCGCGGAGTTGGCGCCGCCTGTGTGGTCTGTATTGGCTGCTTGGTCTGTATTGTTTGTGGGATCTGTGGCGTGTGTGCGATCGGCACTGCGTGTGGGATCTGCGGTCATAATCGAAAGTCTAACGAAAGGCTATTTGTGAACGATAAGCCAACCCTCGGCGATCTCAGCGAGCGCGAAGTCATCAATGCCATCACCGAGGTTGCCCCGTCGGTGATCAATGGCGATGATGCTGCGGTGCTGTTTCCCTCGCAACCGAATTCCCGCACCGTCGTTGCCACCGACACCATGGTCGAAGGCCGGCATTTCCGCCTGGATTGGTCGAGTCCGGAAGAGGTCGGCCAAAAAGCTATCCTGCAAAACTTCGCTGATATCGAGGCCATGGGCGCGCGCCCGACCGCCGCGCTGCTCTCGCTGTCTGCGCCATCAGATACCCCGCTGGAGGTGGTGCGCGGGATCGCCGAAGGTATCGGTACGCGTGCGCGGCGCTATACCGCAGAACTCGTCGGCGGTGATCTCACCCGGGCGCAGCAGTTGATCGTTTCGGTCACCGCCATTGGTTCGCTGGGTGGTTCGCGTGGTCCATTGACGCTGGACCGTGCGCGCGCCGGGCAGATCTTGGTTGCTCATGGGCGCCTGGGCTGGTCTGCAGCCGGGCTGGCGTTGCTCGAGCGGTTTGGTCGGGATGATATTCCCCGGGAGCTGACCTCGCTTGTCGACGCCCACTGCGCGCCGTGGCTCAGCCCTAACCGGGGGATGATCGCGCGTGCTGCCGGGGCGAGTGCCATGACGGATAATTCCGATGGCCTGTTGCGTGAGCTGACTCTGCTGTCGCAGCGATCCGGGGTTGGGGTCGATTTAGACTCGGCTGCGCTACAACCCGACGAATTGCTGGTGCAAACCGGAGAGCTCCTCGGCGTTGATCCCTGGCAGTGGATCTTCGGCGGGGGAGAAGACCACACCTTGCTGGCGACGACGTCGAAGTCAGCGCCGTCGGGCTTTCGCCGTATCGGTGAGATCACCAATCAGACCAAGGCTGCGACTACCACGTTGTGCATGGAGGGCGCCCCGATTCAGCACAATGACGCACTTAACGGATGGGAGAGTTTTCAGTGAGTGAATCGCTCAACACCGAGCCCGGCGCGCAGCTGCGCGAAAAACTTGCAGCATGGCCGAAGCTGCTCAATCGCGTCGATGCCTCCTGGTACCCGGTGCTCGCCACTGTTGCCGATGACATCGTCGCCGCGATGAACCATGCGAGCCAAGCAGACTACCTGCCAGCAGAAGACGACGTCTTCCGCGCATTGTCCCTGCCGCTGGATAAGGTCCGCGTGCTCATCGTCGGCCAAGACCCATACCCCACGCCGGGGCACGCCATGGGCCTGTCTTTTTCCACCCACCCGGCAGCGACCGGGGCACCGCCACGATCACTCGCGAATATCTACCAAGAACTCGCCGCCGATACCGGCCATGCCGTCACCGCCGACGGCGATCTGCGCCCCTGGCACGACCAAGGCGTGTTGCTGCTCAACCGGGTGCTCACCGTCGCGCCGGGCCAAGCAGGCTCGCACCGCAAACAAGGTTGGGAGGCAGTCACCGAAGCCATCCTGCGCGCACTGCCTGCCGAGAACCTAGTGGCCATTCTGTGGGGCAAACAAGCCCAAGAATGCGAGAAATTCCTCGACTGTCCAGCAATCACCAGCCCACACCCCTCACCGCTGTCGGCGCGCCGCGGCTTTTTCGGCTCCCGGCCGTTTAGCCGTGCGAATCAGTACCTTGTAGACCAGGGTTGTCAGCCAATTGAGTGGAAATTGTAAGCTAGAGCATCATGTCTGTGCGCGCGAATACTCCCGATGAGACCACCGGACCTGCCACCCGCCTTGACGGGGCAGGTCTGCGTCGTTGGGCCCAGCGCGCCGCAGCCGAATTGCAACGTCGGCGCAGCGAAATCAACGGGCTCAACGTCTACCCGGTGCCGGATTCTGATACCGGCTCCAATATGTCGTTCACCATGGACGCCGCCGTCGCCCAGGCCCAGGACTATCCCGATGAGCAGGTCGCACCAGCACTCGCCATGGGCGCTGCGCGTGGGGCACGCGGTAATTCCGGGGTGATCCTGTCGCAGGTACTGCGCGGCATTGCCGATTCCTGCCCAGAAAGCTGCCTGGAAGCCGCACAACTACGCGCGGCACTAGACAGCGCCGTCGAGCTCTCCGAAAAAGCCATCGCCGCCCCCGTGGAAGGCACCATCATCAGCGTGCTGCGGGCCTGTGCGCAGGCCACGCTGAGCCCGGAATCCGCCGACCTGCTTGCCACCACCCGCCAAGCCCTGCACGCCGGAGAACAAGCACTGGCCGCGACCCCGTCACAGCTTCCCGAACTACGCGAGGCAGGCGTCGTCGACGCCGGGGGAGTAGGCCTACTGGTGCTCCTGCAATCGCTTGTCGACGAACTCGAAGGCCGCAACCACTCCCAAGCCAGCGCACTCGCCACCGACACTTTTGCCTCCCACGCAGACACCACACGCAGCCACAACCTGGAAGTGATGTTCTTTTTCACCGGCGACGTCGACAAGCTCGAAGCCGGCATCAGCCCACTTGGCGATAGCCTGATCATCGCCCGCGTCAATGACCACGAAGCCACCGTCCACATCCACAGCGAGCGCGCCGGGGCGGTGCTGGAAACCAGCTTGGAGTTTGGCCGGCCCAGCGATATCCGTCTAGAGGTGCTGCCGGATGCCAGCGCGTATAGCTCGGATACAGCAGGTGCGAATGCTGCCGCTGGAGCAGGTGCCGACGCCAACACCGCAGCTGCTACGCGCCCGCGGCACCGGAAAATGCTCGCGTTAGTGGCCGATGCAAAACTCGCAGAGCTGTTCACCCACACAGGTGCGCAGGCCGTGACACCGCAGGAATTCGTGCGCGAGCACCTCAACCGTGGTGCGCGCCCAGTGGAATCTGCACCCCCAGAATCATCGCTGGCGCACCTGAGCGTGTTGTCCAACGGCTATCTCACCGCCACCCAGCACGAGCAGCTGCGCGTACAGGGCGCAGAAGTGATCGCGACGGACTCGGTCTGCGCCGGCATCGCCGCGATCTCGGTCTATGACAAAACCTTGCCACCAGCCGAGGCAACTGAAACCATGTGTGAAGCCGCCAACGCCATGCGCACGGCGGTGATCGCCGAACCCGCACGATTCGGCGAAGGCCTTGCCGACGAGGTGTTGCGAGTTGCGGCTAACCTAGTTCGCGACGGCGATGAGCAGATCACGGTGCTGAGCCCGCTCGAAGGCGCGATCGACGAAGCAGCGCTGGCCGCTCTCGGCGTGGATGTGATCGTTTTCGCCACCGAGACGGGACCGATCGAGCTAGGGGTGGAATGACGTGTTGGGGTGGCGTGATGATCGCAAGCTGGTCGATGTCGTCGGCGAGAAAGAAGGCCGCGCGATTGAGAAGGCCTTTGAATTCGATACTTGCGGCGAGCTGCTCACGCAATGGCCCCGCACCTTTGCTCGCCTGAATTTCAAACTCACCAGAGATGATATCTCGGCCGAAGAACCACTGACGTTTTATGCCGATGTCGTGAAAATCGAGCAAGTTAAAACCGGCAAAGAGCGCACCATCATTCATCTCAGTAACAGCGCAGAACTGGTCTTTTTTCACACCAAGGTTTTTGGCGTGTGGGCAGGCGACCGCATGCTGGTGACGGGCAAACCGCACTGGTACCGCGATCATCCTACCTTTAGCCACCCGCAGTGCCTGGTGCTGCAAAACCCGAATGATCCCCACGGCGGGAAACGGAAATCTCGGTTTCACAGTGGCGGCATGAAACAGCTGGAGCGCTACCCGGGCTTGTCGGAGTTTATTGAATCCCGGCCGTTTATCCCGATCTATCGCCAGACCAAAGGCTTGGCGACGTGGCGCATTGTGGGTGCGGTCTATGAAATTTTGCGCACGCTGCCCGAGTTGCCGGATCCCACCAATGGTGGCATGTCGCTTAATGCGGCGCTGGGGCAGATGCATTTTCCGCCGCAGGAGGGCAACGACACCGCCGTTGAGCGTTTGAAATCCCACGAGGCGCTTACGCTCTCGCTGGTGATGGCGTTGCGCCGGCTGGACGCACAAAAATCGGTGGCAACCCCGCTGCCGCCGGGAGAAAAACAGTGCCAGCTGTTCGCGGGCCTGCCGTATCAGCTCACCGCAGACCAGCAGACGGCTTTTGCAGAGATCAGCAATGACCTACAGCAGAATTATCCAATGTCGCGCCTGCTGCAGGGCGAGGTCGGTTCCGGCAAAACCGTGGTGGCACTCGCGGCGATGCTGCAGGCGGTTGATAACGACAAGCAAGCCGCCCTGCTTGCCCCCACAGAAGTGTTGGCCACCCAGCACGCCAATAGCCTGGCCGCCACCTTGGATGCAGCCGGGGTAAAGGCCAACGTCGTGCTGCTGACGGGCTCGTTGCCGGTGAAAGCCAAACGCGAGGCGCTGCTGCAGATTGTTTCCGGCCAGGCGGATATCGTCGTCGGCACGCATGCGCTGCTGGAAGATTCGGTGGAGTTTTGCGATCTCAGCTTTGTCATCGTCGATGAGCAGCACCGTTTCGGTGTGGAACAGCGCGATAAGCTGCGCGCGAAGACCTACCCGGTTGCGCATTTGTTGGTGATGACAGCAACCCCGATCCCGCGCACCATCGCGATGACGGCCTTCGGTGATCTCGCAGAATCCGTCATCAAGCAATTGCCGCGTGGGCGCCAGCCGATTAATTCGGCGGTGGTGCCGCACGCTAATCACCGGTGGACACAGCGGATGTGGCAGCGGTTGGAAGAAGAACTCGCCGCTGGCCGGCAGGCCTATGTGGTGACCCCGCGCATTGACGGCAAGGGTGGGGCCATCGAAATCGCCCTAAAGCTTGGCGCGGAGGTCCCGCCGGTTGCGGTGCCGCGTACCGCCCCGGAGGATCTGCACGAGGTCGATCCGTTTGCGCGCTACGGCGATGACGAGCGCCCGTTGCCCAAGGACATGCCGGATTTGTTTGCCCCGCCGGAGCGTGAAGTGCTTGACGACGTCCCCACGGAGATCACGGGCGCGCGCATCGGGGTGCTTTTCGGGCGGATGAGTGGCCCGGATAAAGAGCACGTGATGCAGCAATTCGCCGCTGGGGAGATCAACGTGCTGATCTCTACCACCGTCATTGAGGTCGGCGTGGACGTCCCGAATGCGACGATGATGATCGTGCGCGAATCCGAACGCTTCGGCTTATCTCAGCTGCACCAGCTGCGTGGCCGGGTGGGCCGTGGCACGGAAAAGTCGGTGTGCTTGTTCCACACGCTGGCACCGGAGGGCCATCCTGCGAGCCAGCGGCTGCAGGAAATCGCGCAGACGAATAACGGCTTTGAAGTCGCCCGGGTAGATTTGGATCACCGCAAGGAAGGAAATATGTTCGGCACGTTGCAGGCGGGCGTGCAGCGGCAGCTGGAATTGCTTGATGTTAACAACGATGTCGGGATCATCGAGATGGCGAAGTCGCAGGCCCAGAACATTGTGAAGGCTGATTTGGCGATCGCGCGTGCGATGGTCGCTGGCATCGATGATGATTACGACTATCAGGCGGTGACCAAGAGCTAGCCGCCCGGCCGGTACTGTATCCACCCGGTTAGACTAGTGGGCATGAATCGGATCATTGCAGGTAGTGCTCGCGGCAGAAAGATCGCGGTGCCAGCAGAAGGAACCCGCCCGACCAGCGACCGCGCCCGGGAGGGGCTGTTTTCCGCATTGAACGCACGCCTGGATTTTCCAGGTGCGCGCGTGCTGGATCTGTTTGCCGGTTCTGGTGCTTTGGGCCTTGAGGCCGCCAGCCGAGGTGCGAGCAGGGTAGTGCTTGTCGACGATAGCCCGCAAGCCTGCGAGATCATTCGCGCGAACGCGGCCGTGCTGGCTGATTGCGGCGCCCAGATTGATGTTGTTGGTTCACCCGCACTCGATTACGTGAGCCGCATCGGGGAAAAATTCGACCTGGTGCTGGCAGACCCACCTTATGCGGTGAGTGAAGCCGATATTGCGGAGATCCTCGACCAGCTACCGCGGATTCTGCACGACGAGGCGATGGTGGTGATCGAACGGGAGGTACGCTCGCCGGAAACCGCGTGGCCGGACGAGTTCGCACCGACCACG